>JBDNHX010000323.1:0-14122 GCA_041688565.1 Planctomycetaceae bacterium | reverse complement strand
CGGGAATCATCGCGGAAATCCATGCCGACGGCATGTACACCGTGCGTTGGAGCCGAGAGACGCTCGAATCAATCCATCCTGTTTTCAAAAAGCGATGTGAGAAGGATGGCCTGGTGCTCGATCAGTACATTCTTGGTGCGGACGATCTTGAACAAGTCGCTGGCGGAATGCTCAATATCGAGCAACCAAAGTCGATCATCACGAAGCCACTCTCACTAGAGGATCAGGACGATCGCATCAGAATGGTGTTTGGGCTGACCAGCAACGATCCTTTGCCTGTCGTTGATAAGGACATGTTGGAAAGGTATCACCAGTACCTCGCGAAGAATCTCGTGTTTCCCTTTTTGGCGGAGCATGCTGTCAAATACGGTGCCGCACAACGAGTCACGGTGATCGGACTCGGAGATTCCAGTGAGGAGCCAATGTTCGATGAGATGTACGGTGTTTTTTGCGAAGCCCGGCGGAACGGACAGGTGGTGACGATTCCGCTGGGGCTCCTCAAGAATGTGAAAGACAAATCCAATCGGAAGTTGATCAATGATCATTCCTACTGGTTCAACAACTGGAGTTAGTCGAGCGTCATTTGTTTTTTGCCTGATAACCAGCATGCCTGAAGCCAGAGTTGTTCTTCTTGTCCCAAAACTAAATCAGCAACGGTTCCATTTATGACGTCGAACTTCGTGTTCCATCCGACATCGCCTCCTTGGAGAATCGCTTTGCCCGTCTTCCGGTCCAGCGTGAAGATCCATTGCTCGCCGAAGGGATTCTCAAAATAGCCGATATAACAATTCTTGGCACTGCCATCGATGATAGTAGGATCACCGCAGGAAACAGAGTGGTGATTTGTGATCTTCAGCAGCGGGTCGGACATTGACATCGAAGCCATAGATAAAAACGAAAGACTGTTGGCGAAGAATTTCCGGCCGGGAATCGGACACAACACCGCACGCACGGGTTCAGATTGAGCACGATAACGAACTCTAAATTCATCCACATCAGCAATCCTGTTTTTCGGACTTGATCACCGCAGGAGTTTACGTCCGGGAGCCACGGCATTCAGATTGAGATTCGTTCCACGATGTTTCGGGTCACAGTCTTCTGCCGTCGGTCATAGAGCCGGGTGGTGCGTGGATCCGCATGGCCTGCCAGATTCTGAATATCTTCCAGCGGGAGGCCCTGACATAAAAGATTTTTTATTACTGCGACCCTGAAAGAATGCGGCGACAGTCGTGATGGAAGGCCGCAGGCTTTCATGCGGCGTTTGATCATGCGGCTCATGTCACCGGGTGACATGGGGCGGTCGCTGAGAACTCCGGTGCGCCGGATTGTTGTTACAAAAAGTGGGCGAACGGACGGATCGCCCAACTGCAGGCCGGTTGCCTGCAGATAAAGCCGCAGCAATTGCTGCAGGTCATGGCGGACGGGGATTGCACGGGACTTGCCGCCTTTGTCGATGAAGTGCAGGCAGTACTGATCGCCAACGTCGTACAGATCTTTGACCTTCAGAGCCGCGACAGCCCCGATACGGGAAGCGGTGTAGACCAAAATCGAAATGATGGCTTTGTCGTGCAGGCCGACAACGATGTTTGTGTCGATGGATGCCAAAAGCTTCCGAGCCTGATTGATGGTGATCTCCGGCGTCTTGCCTTCGACCACTTGATAGCGTTCACCGCGAACCGAAAGGGCCAGGTTCAGTGCGATGGCATGGCGTGTCACCATGCCATCGCAGAAATACCGCAATCCAGCCAGCACCTGTTTTTTGCTGGCGATGCAGAGCGACAGTTCATCCAGGTAGACTCCCACATCCGCCGGTGACACCTGCTGCAGTTGTCGATTTCGCAGTTCACACCATTCCAGAAAGGCTCACCGATAACTCTTTCTTTACCACATTTCCACACGATGCAATTGATATCAACTTTCTCTACTGGATGCTGAAAGCCACAAACCTGCGGGAGAATGACAATGCCACAGCTCAACCTGTGATTTCGGGAAAAAAGGTCTCTCCAACAATCGAGGCATCTCCACCCCTCGCCGAGCAGTGGCGGATTGTGGAGAAAGTGGACGAGTTGCTGGGGCTGTGTGACGAGTTGGCGGCCCGTCAGGCGGCACAGCGTGAGAAACGGCAGTGGCTGGTCGGAATGACGCTCGACCGCCTGGTTCCGCCTGAAACCACTCGCCACCCCGCTTGCCGGGGTGGTTTAGCGGCTTCTGCCCCACTCGACGCCAATCCCACTCCCATCGCTCGCCGAGCAAAAGCGAATCGTCGCCGAGGTCAGCGAGTTGCTGTCCCGGTCCGACGCCCTGGAAGCGAAAATCACCCAAGCCGAATCCGCCAGCACCCAACTCCTCTCCGCCACCGTCCATCAATTACTCGAACGATCATCCGAAGCGTCGCAGGAGCCTGCTTAATGTCGCAATTCGCCCTGCAGCCAAATCGCTGGTATGCCTGGCGAATGATCCTCGGCTATGTTGGAGAACGCTGCCTCCCGTATTATTGTCCAATCTTTCTCCGTCAAATAGCGTGATGTTCCCTATGCTTTCGGACTCGGAACATGCAGGTCAAAGTTGGGAGTTTATTTCGGGCCTGTCACTTAGTAGAATCTCACACATGACGGAGAGATCTTAATTCAGGTCATCACTTTCGGTCTGGGGGCTTCGCATGAATGAATTGCAGTTGAATCGGCGACAGGCGTTAATTGCGGGCGGTTTGGGCACGATGAGTCTCGGGATGCCGGGAGTCGTGATGGGGACGGACAAGATTGATGTCTCAGGAAAAGCCGTCGCGGCGGAAAAGTCCTGCATCTTTGTTCTGCTCTGCGGTGGCCCAAGTCACGTCGATACCTGGGATATGAAGCCCGAAGCGCCGCTGGATTATCGCGGTCCCTATCAGCCGATCTCAACCAAAGTGCCCGGGATGCAGATCAATGAGATGCATACGCAGCTGGCCAAGCTGACTGATCATTTCACGTTGATCAACTCGATGTCTCATCCCGGCTCGATCAGCAACCACTTTGATGCGATGCACAATTTGCTCAGTGGTCAGTCCGAGAAACGAGTGCAGCAGGGTGTCTCCGACGAAAAGCCCTACCTTGGTTCGTTCGTTGCGAAACACAAACCGAGTACTCGAAATTTTGTTTCCAATGCATGGCTCATAAAATGTGTCGGGCCACCGGTCTTCTGCGCGCCCAACATTGGGCTGGGCGGTTATCTTGGCTCGGCCTATGCGCCGGTGTTTGTGGGGTCAGAAACCAATCATCCCGCAATGGCCGACTTCAAGCCTCCGCAGATTTATGAGACGTATGACGAGAAGCGTTTTGAGGAACGCAAGTGGCTGCTCGGTCGTCTGGACTCCAATCGACTGGACAGAGATCAACAGGTGAAGGACTGGTCTGATCTGCGTGAAAAGACTTACGATGCCATGACGCGATCAGAAGGACGCCTCGCGTTTGATCTGACACGTGAGCCCGTTGAGGTTCGCGAACGGTATGGAATGCATCCTCTCGGCCAGAATCTGCTGCTTGCTCGGCGTATGGTGGAGGCCGGAGTTCGCTTCGTGACGGTCAATGGCTGGACTGGTCAGGCCGAATATGACAAAGCCGGTCCTCCCAGCAGCAGTTGGGACATGCACGGCGGAAACATGGGCATGGGGAATGCCTTCGGCAATGGGTCGTATGGCATGGGATTCTGTTTGCCGCGTCTGGATCAGGCACTTTCCGCGTTGCTGTCAGATCTCAAAGAACGCGGGCTGCTGGACAATACGCTGCTGGTAGTCACTGGCGAGTTCGGTCGTACGCCGTACGTTTTGAAGCAGGATCCGCCCGGACGACAGCACTGGCCTCAGTGCTTTTCCTCGATCATTGCGGGAGCAGGGATCGCAGGAGGAAAGGTGTATGGCAAATCCAACAAGTATGGCGAGCATCCAACGCACAATCCAGTACGTCCCGAAGAACTGGCCGCGACCATTTACCATGCTCTGGACATTCCCATCAACAACCCGCTGGACGCCTCAGGTATCTCTCGTTCTTTGACCACTGGCAAGCCAATTATGGATCTGTTTGGTTAGCACGTTATAGCCCGCCCGGTTCTCAATGAGATCTTTCCGGGATCAACAGTCAGGGACGCTCCTCCAGCAGTCTTGTTTTTGAGTCATCAGCCGGAACGCGCTAACGTCCGTTTTTTTAATGTTTCCCCTCCCAAACCAAAACAATGAGGCTGACCCCTTTCCTCAATGAGAGCCCTCCATGTCCGGAATTCCAGCACTCTCCGGTAACACGATCCCCATGATGAGCCGCCGCAGTCTGTTGCGCGTCGGCAATTTGTCGCTCGGTGGAATTTCTCTGGCTCAGGTTCTCCAGCTGCGAAAAGCTGCGGCGGAAGACAACATTCGTCCCGCGAAATCGGTGATCCTGCTGTGGATGGCAGGAGGTCCATCACACATCGACATGGTCGATCTCAAGCCTGAAGCGACAGCCGAGATTCGTGGTCCGTTTCAGCCGATCGCCACAACGCTGCCCGGCCTTGAGGTCTGTGAACTCATGCCCGGCCATGCGAAAGTCGCGAAACATCTGACCGTCATTCGCTCCCTGACTCATTCCTTCAGCGTTCACGACGATGCGCAGCATCTGGTGCAGACCGGATACGCACAGCTCAATGCCCGACAGTCCGGACAGCGACACCCCTGTCAGGCTTCCGTGATGTCGTATTTTCGCCAAAACGCAGCGTCTGGGATGCCGGACTATGTCTGTGTGCCGGAAGATTATCGCACCCATGCGGGCTTCTACCAGACAGCGGCATTTCTAAGCGCCCGCCACAACGCACTCAACAGCGGCGGTGATCCCGGACTGGGCAACTATCGCCCGCCCGAGTTTGCGCTTCCGGCCGCAGTCACCGTCTCCCGCTTTCAGGATCGCCGAGCTTTATCACAGTCGCTCGACCTGATGCGTCAGCGTGTTGGTGATCTGCCTTTCTTGCAAGATGAAGATGATATCCAGCAGCAGGCCGTCGAACTTATCACCGGCACGAATGCTCGAGCCGCGTTCGACCTGTCGCTCGAACCGGACTCCCTGAAAGACCGCTATGGAAGACACGCCTGGGGACAACAGACGCTGCAGGCTCGCCGCCTGATTGAAGCGGGCGTCGGATTTGTGACCGTCAACCTGTACGAAAAAGATGTGGACTGGTGGGATGATCATTACAACATTGAACAGCAACTTCGCAAACGGCTGCCTGTCTTTGATCAGGCGTTTTCGGCTCTGATTGAGGACCTCGAACAACGTGGACTGCTGGATGATGTACTGGTCGTCGCCTGCGGCGAATTCGGTCGGGCTCCGAGAATTGATTCCGGAGCCGGGCGAGGCCACTGGCCCGAAGCCATGCACGCCGTACTGAGTGGTGGCGGCATTCGAACGGGACAAGTCATCGGCGCCACAACCAGAGATGGCGGCGAACCATCGGATCGCCCGCTTACTCCCGGTGACCTGCTGGCCAGCATCTACAAAATGGTCGGGATTGATCCGTTCACGACGATCCCCGATCGCCAGAACCGTCCGGTGCCCTTGCTCCAGCAAGGGATTCCAATTCGGGAATTGTTCGCCTTGTAGCCCGATCTGTTCTCAGAGCGGGAACCCGTCGCAGGTCACCCGACATCCGCCGTTTCAATCGGCAATTAAAAAGTAAAATTTCACTTTCCACTGCCCCGGATCAAACGATTGAGGCGAGTGATTTTACATCCGCGCAGAAGATGTCGGAGTTGGTGGCTCGGTCGTGAGACCGGGCATAGCGGCACGCCCGCCTCTCCGCCCTGCCGGCCACCTTCTCCCCCTTCAAAGGAATAAGGAATAAGGACTTGGGAATAAGAACTTGATGTTGGCCTTTCGAATTGTTGACCACCAAAATTCTTCGGAAGTTTCCTTTATCATATTTTAAGACGCTGAATGAGCTCGCAGCGTACCGCACAGTATCTCTTATCGTATATCGAACAGCACCTTCAGCGAATCCTTCCTCACCGCTTGCGCGAAAGCGGCTTCTGCATCTTCCAGCGGATAGGTGGCCGATAACAGCGGAGCGACCGAGATGGCTTTTTCGCTGATCAGCTTCAGTGCCTGATCAAACGGCCCACAGCGCGAACCCAATAGCGTGATTTCATCAATCACGAAGGGTGCCATATGAATGGTCTGACTGGCCGCCACGGTTGTCTTCAGCACAATCGTGCCACCAGGACGGACAAGCTGCAGCGCCGTTGAAAGTCCCGTCGGTGACCCAGTGCAGTCGACGACAATGTCAGATGTTCTCTCGGCTGAAAGCTGGTCCAGTTTCAACGTGGAAATGCCAAGCTCACTTAGGACTCGAAGTTTAAAGTCATGCTTCCCGACGACTCTGACATCGCAACCATGATGCTTCAAAACCTGAGCGCAAAGATTGCCAAGCCGTCCGTCACCAAGAACGGTGACCGACTCACCGCCCCGGATCTCCATCTGTTCGGGGATCCGACAGGCCGCGGCCACCGGTTCCACAAACACCGCTTCAGCATCCGTCACATGGTCGGGCACGGCATGCAGATTGACTTCCGGGATCAGCACCTGATCAGCAAAGGCACCATCATGCAAAACGATGCCGACAACCGTCCTTGCCGGACAATGATTGCTCAGCCCCGCACGACAAAGCCGACAAACGTGGCAGCTGCAATTGATCTCGGCGACAACTCGCTGCCCGGCAAACTTCCCGGATCGAGCAACTCCGACAAATTCATGCCCCAGAGTTCCTCGGAAACCCATGTAGCCCTGGCACAGCTGCAAATCTGTTTCACAAATTCCGGCCATAGTCACGTCGATGACAATTTCTTCATCCTTGATGGGACGCAACTCGGCCTCGGTGGTGAAACGCAGACGATCATCAAAAACGACGGCTCTCAAAACAGGCTCTCCAGCGACAGAGACGACTTCATCAGCGAAACAAGTTCATCGGCGGAATGGGCGAGGCGTTTCGGACGTGGATCGTCTTGAAATCCCCAGCCTCGCCTTAACCTCGCTGAACTCAGTTTCGACGATCTTTTTCCAGTTGTCTTCTCAGCCGCAGCGCGTTCCCAATCACGGTGATGTCACTTAGGCCCATCGCGAAAGCGGCGACCAGTGGCCCGCTGGTTCCCAACAGACCAAAGGCGGCCAATGGAATCGCCAGAACATTGTAGAGAAACGCAAACACAAGATTCTGATGAATCGTCCGCAGCGTGGCCCGCGACAACACCAACAGCTCCGGAACCGCCTCGACTCGATCACCAGGAATCACCACTGCCGCCGCTTCCATTGCCACGTTGGTGCCTGTCGCCAGAGCAACTCCCAGCCCGGACGCCGCGAGCGCCGCCGAATCATTCAGCCCGTCCCCCACCATCATGACGTTGGATCCAAGCGACTGGATCCACCGGGCTTTCGATTCTGGAGTGGCCTCGGCAATAATATTGTCGTCTGTCAGCCCCAGTTCTCTCCCCAGCAGTCTGGCGGTCGCCAATTTGTCGCCCGAAAGCATCGACACCTTTACCCCGGATTTTGCCAACTGCTGAATCGCGGCGGCGGCGTCCGGGCGAAGCCGATCGGCCAGCGTTAAGGCGCCGATCCGGCGGCCGTCGATTCTTACCTGAACGGTCGCATGCTCATCGCGAATCACTTCGACCTGTCGGCCATTCACGGAGCCTTTGACTCCGGCGCCTGGCATTGCCGAAAATGATTCCACGGCAGGAATCGGCACGTTGCGTATTTTGGCCTCCCGAACGATAGCTCGGGCAATCGGGTGTTCGGACGGGACTTCCACCGCTGCGGCATACAGCAGCACGTCCGATTCTGAAAAGCCAGGCTCCGCGGTGAACTCCGTCACTTCCAACTGACCGGCCGTCAGCGTCCCCGTTTTGTCGAAGACCACGTGAGTCGCCTTGCCGATGCGTTCCAACGTCGCCGCGTTTCGGATCAGGATTCCTCGCTTGCTGGCTGCTCCTGTTCCCACCATCACGGCCATGGGCGTTGCGAGTCCCAAAGCACACGGGCAGGAAATAATCAGAACTGCGACTGCGGAAATGATGCCTTTCGAAAAATCGCCGGCCAACCACCACCCAGCGACAGTTATTGCTGCGATTAGCAGGACGGCGGGAACAAAGATGGACGAAATCCGGTCGGCCAGACGCTGAACCGGCGCGCGGCTGGTCTGTGCTTTCTGCACGAGTTCCGCGATGCGGGCGATCGTTGTGTTGCGGCCGTCCACAGTGGTCTTCACAATCAGTCGGCCATTTGTGTTGATGGACCCGGCAACCACGGTCGCTCCCACGGACTTATCGACCGGCAGTGATTCTCCCGTCACGATGGCTTCGTTCACGGCCGACTGGCCTTCGATCACCACGCCGTCGACAGCGATTCGTCCGCCCGGGCGAATGACCAGCACCACACCTGCCGGGATTTCGACGCTCGCCATGATGCTCGATGAGCCATCCTCGTTCTGAACTTCCGCGGTCTCCGGCTGCATCTGCAGAAGCTCACGAACCGCGGAGCCGGCGCGTGAACTGGCCCGTGCTTCAAACCAGTGGCCAAGACTGACAATGCCCAGCAGTCCCGCGGCTTCCGCAAAGTACGTTGGTTGTGGCAAGTTAAGAAACAGGACGATGGAGGAATAAACGAAAGCCGTTGTAGCTCCCAGCGAGATCAGAGTATCCATGTTGGTCGTTTTACGGATCGCCGCATTCCAGGCCGACCGATAAAACTCGGAGCCTGCAAACACAATGATCGCGAACGCTCCTGCAAACATCAGCCACGGCATCCAGGCCGGATGCCAGTGCAGGGCTGTCGTGATCCAATGAAACAGTTCCAGAGGTGCCCAGAGACCAATCCCAACGATGGCTCGATGGCGCCACGTTTTTTCGTTCGCCTTCTGTTGTCGTTCGATGGCGCTTCCGTCTACGTCCGCTTCGGATTGCTCAAACGGCCTGGCTTTGAATCCGCGAGACTCGATGGTATCGACCAGCGACGTTGCTTTCATGCCGCGACCTTCAACCGTGGCCATCCCAGCGGAGAAGCTTACACTGGCCGAGGTCACGTCCGCTCGATCTTCGAGAGCCTTTTGAATGGAGGCTGCACAGCCAGCGCATGTCATTCCGCTGATCTGCAGCTTCAGTTCCTCACGCTCCGGCTTCAGAATTCCGGACGAAGCGGCAGGATAGGCGATGGACATTAAGATGACTCCGTTTACAACGAGCAACCAGGAACAGTCACAGAACGGTCTGATTGTACACAGTCTCGTTTCGGATCAGGCGATTTTTTCTTCCGTGCGTGTCTGCTTCAGAAAACGAAAACCGACTTTTTGAAGGCGGCCACAGCGATCGCCGGGTAACGGACGGGGACAATGACTGGCCGGCATGACATGTTGCATGCGAAAATTGGGGTCCGCTGCTACCCTACTGCTTTTGCATAGCCGACGATTGATGTCGGCAGTCGACTCTGCGTCACCGCTTTGCGGTGAGCAAACCAGCATCCGATCTTGTGGCGTCACAAACAACGACAGCAAACTTTGTTCACTACAGATCGCTGTTTCGGCGGAACGGTCTGTGATTTGCACCGTCCTGATGCTGGCGAGCGCTAGTAAGCACCCGTGCGTAAGTTTCTTCGTTTAACGGCAAGCCGAAGGCGTCGGTTTTCTGTTAATTTGCCTACGCCTCCGGCTCTCCGTGAAACGAATTATGACCAATGACTTGTGCGTGGGTGCTTAGGTGAATTGTTCCGTTCCTATTCGTCGCAAAGACACACAGGATTTATTAATGTTGCTGCAGGTGAACTTTGAGATCTCGTTTACGTTTCATGAAGCGAGTCCCGTCGTATTATTGACGTTTCTGCATCCTTCACGTGATCCGACTGTGCGAAATCCGGAGCGATTTTCCATTGAACCGAGTGTGCCTGTCACTCGATTTGTGGACAATTTTGGTAACCGTTGTGGACGTGCGGTTGTTCCGCCCGGTATGGTCGTGTTTCGCAATCAAGCTGTCGTTGAGGACAGCGGTCTTCCCGATCTTCAGGTGCCCGACGCTCAACAGGTTCAGATTCAGGATCTGCCGGACTACGTTCTGCAGTTTTTGTTACCCAGCCGATATTGCGAAGTGGACAGTGAGCTGAAGGAACTGGCATGGTCGCTGTTTAAGGGAACTCAACCCGGCTGGGCTCGCGTTCAGGCTGTGTGTGATTTTGCTTTCCGGCACATTCGCTTCGACTATCAGCAGGCTCGCCCGACTCGCACTGCCCTCGAAGCCTATCGTGAACGTGTCGGTGTGTGCCGCGACTATATGCATCTGGCAATCACGCTGTGCCGATGTCTCAACATTCCGGCTCGTTACTGCACCGGATATCTGGGCGACATTGGCGTGCCCGCTCAACCCAGCCCGATGGATTTCAGTGCCTGGTTTGAAGTGTTCCTCGGCGGCCAGTGGTATTCTTTTGATGCACGAAACAACATCCCACGCATCGGCCGCGTTCTGATGGCTCGCGGCCGTGACGCGGCGGATGTTGCCATCACCACAGCTTTTGGAACCAGTCAATTGCAGCTGTTTCATGTTGGCACAGACGTTGTTTGAGCGGGGCATCCAAAGCAGGGACTGTAAAACTCTTTGGATGCAAATCGGTCTGGCTCTGATAGCTTCTCGGCGAACTTATCAACGAGCACCGTTCAGATTTGCCAGTGCCTCGCCGACCGCTTTTTTCACCATTGGATTTGGGTCATCCTGAGCCGCCTCCAAAGCCGTCCGCACATCGGGCGACTGCTTTCCGATCGTTCCCAGCGTCGTCGCTATTTCGGCGCGAATGCCGGGTTTCGCAGAACGCAGGGCCGTCAACATCAGGGGAATCGCGGCCTCTCGATTTTGCTCAGACGGGTCCACATGCACCAGCGCCCATGCAGAGAGAATGCGTTCAAACGTATCACCTCGACGGACACTCTCCCGAAGACGTGCAGCGGCCTCCATCGCTGCGGGCCCCTGCCGTCCAAGAACGTAACGAGCGGCATTGCGGACCGTGACGTCAGGGTCTTCCAGAGCCACAATCGCAATTGGAATCACCTGGGCAGCCGGCGCGTGGATTTCCGTCAACGCGTTGAGCGACATGGCGCGCACCGAGGCGTCGGGATCGCCAGCCGCATGTTCCAGCAAAACGGGCAGAGCGGCACTGGCTTCGGGGCCCAACGTGGCGAACGCTGTCATCACTTCGCGCCGCACAAGAGGCATCTCGGACGAAGAGGCTCGCAGCAAATACGGCATAACAAGAGCCGCGTTGCTTTTGTTTCCCGGTTCGAGCGCCACGGTTGCCCAGGCCGCCGATCGCAGCAGTCCCTCATTTTCTGACGAAGCCAGAATCGCTTTCAAAGCCGGCAACGCTCGACGTTCACCGATGCGAGCCAGCACATACGCTGCGCCGGCACGAGCGTCTCCGGCTTCTGGATTGTCCAGAAGACTCATCATCTCCGGCGTGGCAACTGCGGCTCGTGGACCGATCGATCCGAGGGCGATAAAGACTTCGCGGCGAAGTTCTTCATCGGTGTCTTCGAGTTTGGTGAGCAGCTCCAGCAAAGCGGGAACAGCGGATTCGGCGGCAACTCCCATTTCCCCCAGCATCTCCACCGCCAGCTGTCGATAATCCGCGTCAGTCAGCAGTGGTAATAGTGAAGGAACGGCCGGTGCTCCGAGCTGCGACAAGGCATTTGCAGCATTCATTGTTACAGCCGCCGACTGATCGGCCAGCGCATTGACAAGAGCAATGATGACCTCGGAACGGCTATCTCCGATGCGACCCAAAGCTTCGGCCGCGGACGCTCTCAGCACAGGACTCTGATCAGTCAGAAAACTCAACGCTGATGGTACAGCAACGACAGCATCCGTGCCGTATTCGCCAATTGCCCGCAACGCCGTGATTCGCACGGAAACGGCTGGATGTTTTAACAACGACTGCACTGCTGGCAGCACAATGTCGGGCTGTGCCGTGATTCGCCCGAGTGCTCGTGCAGCCGCGCGAATTACGAGTTCATTTTCATCCTGCAGGCGATCGACGAGTGCCGGAACAGCAGACTTGGCCGCGGGACCGATCGCTGCCATGATCTCGCAGGCTTTCAACCGGACGAGGGGCGTTGGGGAAGCAAAGGCTACAGAGACTTCAGGGACGATGTCAGGACCAATGTCAACAAGTGTCATGGCGGCTTCGTTGCGAACGTCCGGCTGAAGATCGGCCAACGCGCCGACCAGGCGTGGCACTGCGCCGCGAACGATGTCATTGTCCGGGCCGGACAGCATGACCAGACAGCGCAATGCGGTCGTTGCCACGGACACATTCTCGCTTTGCGCCAGTTGTTGAATCTGCAATTCCGCCTGAGGCGATGCGGTCCCGATTTGACGCAGGCTTTCCATGGCCGCGGACTGCAGCTCGATGGACGCAGATGACAAGAACGCGGCGACGGCGTCGGAAGAGTCATAGGCCATCGGTCCAATTCGGCCGAGCGCCACCAGGCATTCGTATTGCAGAGCCGGTCTGCTGGCATTAAGCAGTTCCGTCAGCGGACGCACAGCGGCCTGGGCATACGGTCCCATTGAACCCAGCTGCACGGCCGCATCGATCTGATCGTTTGCATCTGCAGAACTCAGTTGCTGGATAAACCAATTCACCGTGCGTGGTGATGGCTTCTCAGGCTGTGGCTGCTGAGTGAGCGGCTTCTGCGAAACCGTCTCCTGAGTCCGCGGGGACGCGACTGCAAGGGCTGACAGAAGCAATGAAGAACTCATCAGACTGACAGATAAAAAAAATGGCGTCATCGCTGTGCCTCCCGTGCATGGTCGCCTTCGATGGCGAGGCTGTTAAGAAATCGTCGGCAGGACGCGTAGCCTTCCGAACCGAGCTCGATGACTCTGCGACTGCGAGTGGTCATCATGCGGTGAGCCGCGTCGTAAATAATTTGTGAAGAGCGATCATCAGGCCCAAATTCCCCCTGAGTACTCAGAGCCGCTTCCACGAGGCTTCGATCTTGTGCGTACTCGTCGTCCTGAAGGCATTCAGGCCAGGCGATGTCACCGGTCAGTGGATCGAGCTGATCGTAAGCCAGACGGGGATAAAGCTGCGTATCAGGTTTGGGTGCGGGGCGGGCCGCGGCACGGGCCTGAGCTTCCTCCTTCCGTTGTTCCCTGCGAGCCTCAATGGTCGCCTTGTATTCTCGTCGCATGGTCAGAAATTTGACCTGATTATCAAGGTACTGGCTGCGAGCCTTTTCGACAGCGAGCGCGGCTTCGGCTGCGTTTTCCGCAGCAACTCCCTGGGCTCTTGTCAGATCAGCCTGGGCCCTGACAGCATTGGAATAGGGCGTTCCCGGATCGCCGTAATATACGCCGCCATAGCCGCCGGAGCCGCCGGAGCCGCCATAAGCGTATCCAGTGCCATAGTTGTTGTACCCGTACCACGGCTGATACCACTGAGCCGTGCAGGAATCCGCGTTAAACGTGAACATCGCGCAGCCCAATAAAAAACACAGGGATCGCATGTCTCACTTCTCCTTTTTCTGCCGCTTGCAGAAAACGGCTACCACTGACCTTTGAAACGCTCCGAGATTCAACGCCAGCAAGGAGTGCGTCGCGGATGCGTGGAGTTCCTCCCGTCTGGGACAGACGGGGCACGTGGTGCCGGGTATCTCCGAGGCGAGAGATTTCCGACCCGTCTGGGACAGACCAGATCTTCCCTCGTCGGAATCTTAACTGTGGCCTCCTGAAAGGCGATGCCTTTTATTCCCAGTCGCCAGGAACGCGTCGATTCAAAACCGCAATTTCACAGGCGCAATAGCGCTCTTAGCCGAGTAATTGCGGTCGGCTGGAGATAAATAAAGCAAAAGGCGTCGACCCGCGAAGAGACCGCCGGACGGGAAGCTACTAATGCCAGCGATAGCATAAGTCCATTAGTTCGCCAAGTTCTTCATTGGATCAGCCCTATTGGGGTGTGGCTGGCAAGCCGCAATGAGGCTGGGGTAATTGGAGTGACTTGGCAATTGAAACTGAGGGCGCATAAAAACGGCCTCTTTGCGAAGATGGAGGTATCACAACTTCATTCTTCAAAGGCAAGGAGGCCGAGTAATG
>JBDNHX010000322.1:0-19507 GCA_041688565.1 Planctomycetaceae bacterium | reverse complement strand
TGCGAAAATCTGCGCAATCTGTGGATGAAAACATCGGCTGTCCGCAGATTTCGCAGATGAACGCAGATTTACAGAATGGAGGGCAGCCATGATCGAGGGACTCCAGCCGTATGCGGAATACAAAGAGTCGAGGCGGTGCCCTGGCTGGCAACCATCCCTGATCATTGGCAGACAGCAGGCAATGGAAATCTTTTCCAGCAAAGGAACGAGACACAGCATCCAGACCTTCCAATTCTCGAAGTGTCGTTGAGAACAGGCGTCCGGGTTCGTGAGTTTGGGGCAAGTGGCCGGAAGCAGGTGATGGCGGATGCTTCAAAGTATAAGAGGGCGGCCCGTGGCGATGTTGCCTACAACATGATGCGGATGTGGCAGGGGGCCGTCGGAGTTGCGACAGTCGATGGACTCGTCAGCCCAGCCTACTCAGAATCGCTTTAGTATCACTCGCCAGCTTGCGTACAGTCGGGAGGAGACAAAGCGAGCCCTGGACCTGTGCGCCTTCATCAACGGCCTGCCGGTGATGTCGTTCGAGATGAAGAACAGTCTGACCAAGCAGACGGTTGAAGACGCCATCGAACAATACAAACGCGACCGGGACCCTCGCGAGACGCTGTTTGAGTTCGGCCGCTGCGTTGTACACTTTGCTGTAGATGACTCGAAGGTCTCGATGTGTACGGCCTCGAAGGGCAGCAAGGGCATGGCGAAGGATTCGTGGTTTCTGCCATCGGCACTTGGTGAGAGTATCGAAGAGGACGAGGATTTGAGATTTGGCGTTCCGTTTCAACGATCTGCCGCTGGTTCCGTCTTTGTCATCGCAGCAGGCAGCGACGACGGGGCTCAGGCGAGAATCTTCTGTACGATCTTTGCTTCTGCGCTTTCGACCAATGCCAGACGGCGGGTTCCGGCCTGAAAATGGAGCTGCTTATGGTCCAGGCCAAACAGATGCAGCACGGTGGCCAGCCAGTCATAGTGCTGCACGATGTCTTCCACGGCATGATGAGAGAACTCATCGGTTGCACCATGAACGTGGCCGCCGCGCATCCCGCCACCGGCGGTCCACATGCTGAAATCGAAGGTGTTATGGTCTCGCCCAACATTGTTGCGACCATCAGGTCCGACAGGTATCTGAATGGTTGGCAATCGACCCATCTCGCCGCCCCAGTGCACCAGAGTCCCATCCAGCAGGCCGCGTTGCTTTAAATCTTTGACCAGCGCAGCGGCCGGCTGATCGATCTCTTTGCACCGATTTGGCAGCTCGGTCAAAATTGCCGAATGATGATCCCAGCTTTGTCCGTTGTTAAAGATCTGCACAAAACGGACGCCACGTTCAACAAGTCGGCGGGCGATCAGGCAGCGAGTTCCATAATCACGAGTCACATCCTGATCAATGCCGTACATCTTGTGAGTGGCCTCGGTCTCCTGCGCGATATCGAAGGCATCATTCGCAGACAATTGCATTCTGGCGGCCAGTTCATAACTTGCGATGCGAGCGTCCAGATCTGATTCGCCAGCATGCTGCTCCTGATGCTTTTGATTCATGCGTCGCAGAAAATCCAACTGCCGAGCCTGCGCCCGACCTTTCAGATGAAGAGGCGGATCAAGATTCAGAATTCGGGGCTCCTTCGGACGCACAACCGTGCCCTGATAAATCGAAGGCAGACTTCCACTGGTCCAGTTTTCTCCACCAATCAGCGGCAGTCCCGAGGGATGTGTCAGCGCCACAAACGCGGGTAGTTCCTGCGTTTCACTGCCAAGCGCATGCGTCAGCCAGCTTCCCAAAGTGGCTCGCCCGCCAACGCCAGCACCGGTATTCAACGCGTAGACACCCGGCAGATGATTGTTCACGGACGAATGCATCGATCGGATCAGCGTAATCTCATCGGCAATCGTGCTCAGATGCGGAACAAGATCCGAGAGTTCCATTCCGCATTCGCCCCGCGGACGAAAACGCCAGGCCGGTCCCATAATCTGCCGACTGGCCTGAGCCGCATTGTCAAACTGAACGTCGCCCTCAAAATTTTGGCCGTTGCGTCGGGTCAGCTCCGGCTTGGGGTCGAACAAATCAATCTGGCTTGGCCCTCCAATCATAAACATCGAGATCATTGCCGTGGCTTTGGCCTGAAGCGGCGGCTGCTTCGGCAGCAGATCAAACCGCTGCGGCTCAAGGGCCGGTTTCGGAGGAGCCCCGCTTTGTTCTGCTAGCAAACCGTCCTGCTGCATCAGCCAGGCAGCTCCGAGTGTGCTCAGGCCAAACGCAGAGGAGTGCAAAACATGTCGTCGTGAGCAAAGGTTGTTGATCATAAAAGTATGTTCAGAAAAATCGAAAGGTTCATTTTCGCAGGAGCTTGGATTTGCCAGCGTCAGATCGATGGCTTCAATCCACATACAGGAAACGATTCGACGCCATCATCATTTGACACAAACTCGACAACGCTCGAACTTCAGGCGCCTGAGCATTCTTTGCCACCGTCTCCTGCCAGTCTTTGTCAGGATCGGTCCGGAAATACTCCGCCTGTTCCTTAAGATAACTCAGGCACTGAGCCGTCTCGTCCGCGTCCGGCCCCGTCGCAAACAGACGCCAAAAGGCCTCATTCAGCCGCGACTCAGGATTTGTCGGTTCGCCCGCAAATAGCTGCCCGGCCATGCCGTCCGAAAGTTTGACAATGCTTTCGTCGTTCAGGAACCACAATGACTGCGGCGCGGCAGTTGAAAAAGACCGCTGCGCACAATTCGGAGACATCATCGGCAGGTCAAAAGTGTCGAGCATATTCAGTGGCAGCGACCGTGCCGAACTCAGATAGATGCTGCGTCGAAATTCCTGATCGCCGACGGATTCGGTATGAGAGAACAAACCATCGCGAAGAATACGGCGACCAATCACCGCCTTGCCCTCGCCGTCTTCGCTGACCGGAACACTTTCACCCGCGACCTGAAGATTCAAGCGACCAGTGGCCATCAAAATCGCATCCCGAATGGCTTCGGCCTCAAGCCTCTGCAGATTCATCCGGCCCAGCAGATGATTCTCTGGATCAACGCGATCAAGCGAATCATTGCGATGCGACGCCTGGCGATACACCGTCGACATTACAATCAGCTTGTGAAAGCGTTTCATCTTCCAGCCATTGCGAACGAAATCATCCGCCAGCCAATCCAGCAGTTCCGGGTGCGACGGGCGGTCGCCAAACGTTCCGAAGTCCGTCGTGGACCGAACGAGGCCTCGGCCAAAATGATGCCGCCACATTCGGTTCACTGCGACTCGAGCCACCAGTGGATGAGTTCCGTCGGTCAACTGCCGAGCGTACGCCAGACGCCGACCGGTCGTGGCCCGGCCCTCGGTATTCTCCGGAATCACAGGTTGCGTTCGAGCGACTGTCAGAACATGCAGCTCACCTGGAGCAACAGCCTGCGTGGGTTGCTGCGGATCACCTCGAAAGAAAATGGTGCTCGCCGGAATTACGGCTGCTGTTTCCTGCACGTTCATCACCATTCGCGGCGATGGTTTTGTCTTTCGCAGTTCGGCAACCGTTTTTTCCTCGGCCTCAAACTTGCGATAGGCGGGCATGTCGTACTCAATGAGCTGCCCGATAATCCAGTCGATGGTCCGCACGGTCGGATGCAAATCCAGCAGGGCCTTCTGCTCCGGGGTATGCTTGTCCGCGGTCGTGTTCACGGCCAGTCGCAGCAATTCTCGAACGGCTTCCGGTGCGGCATTGATGGCTTTGTCCTGAATCGCCTGGCAGTGTTCACGCCGACGCGTTCGAATTTCCGTTTCCTTCACCACGGCCTCGGCTTCGATGTGGGCGATCTCGGCGCGGCATGCGTCGTCGGTCAGATCGGTCAGTCGCTCGCCCGGCTTCTTCCAGGCCTGAAGCGGAAAGGCCGGATCAAAGATGGATCGAAAACGATAATAATCTTCAATCGAAATGGGATCGTAGCGGTGGTCATGACACTGAGCGCATCCGACCGTCAGACCCAAAACGCTGCTGCCCACAACTTTTAGCGTTTCAGCAACCGCCTGATTGCGATCCATGATCGTATCGTCTGTCTGAGTCGTATCGGGTGCCATCCGCAGAAAACCGGTGGCCGCCAGCAATTCCACATGTCGCGGATTGTTGCCATCCGCCGCGCCCTCGATCAGTTCATCGCCCGCCAGCTGTTCAACGAGAAACTGGTCGTAGGGCTTGTCATCGTTGATCGACTGAATCACATAGTCACGGTAATGCCACGCATAGGGACGTTCGCGGTCCGCTCCGGCATTGCCATCACTTTCCGCGTACCCTGCAATATCCAGCCAGTGGCGGCCCCAGCGAACGCCGTATTGAGGCGAACTCAACAGACGGTCGACCACTTTCTCCCAGGCGTCAGGCTCTGTGTCATTCACAAAGGCGCGAACATCTGCGGGCGAAGGCGGAAGTCCGGTCAGGTCAAAGGTGACTCGTCGGATAAGAGTCGTTCGGTCGGCTTCGGGAGAAAATGAGAGGCTCTGCTTTGCCAGTTCTGCAGCGATGAATCCGTCAATGGGAGAAGCGATCGCATATCCGGCGGGCGCTGGCGGTTCGGTCGGACGCACTGGCTGCCATGCCCAGAAGCCAAGCTCCTCTTCTGTAAACCGAGCGTCTTCTGGATTCTCCGGTTCAGCACGAGCTGTCTTCGCTCCCTGATCCAGCCACTGCCTTAGAGTTTGTTTCTCAGCCGATGTCAGCTTCTTTGAGCCTGGCGGCATTTCATTGGACGCGACTCGTTGCCACAAAAGTGATCCGTCGTTAGCCCCCGCGGTGATGGCTGCACCAGAATCTCCGCCGGACTGCATAAGCCTGACGAGTCTCAGATCGAGCCCGCCTTTGAGTTCAGTTTCCTCGCCGTGACAAAGAAAGCAGTGGGCTTTCAGAATCGGGCGAACATCTCGCTCAAAAGTCAGATTGAGATCTTTAGGAGTCGGTACTGGTACCGCGGCGTCTTCGGCCTGCAAAGAATTCATTAGGCCGGTAACAAGCAACGGAAGAAGCAGGACGCCATATCGGAAGAGTTGTTGGTTCATAGCGGATGGAATCATGACAACTCACATGAAAGAAGGATGTGTGAGTGAGAGGCAGGGGCGGGACTGATACCGGCGGGAAATGCATTGTCGGATTCGGCGGAGCTGCACGCAAGCGGACATCAGAAGAAACCGGTCTCGGGACGTGAAGTCTCCAAATGCCGGACAGCGCCGATCGCCTGAAGATTTATTGCTTCATCAACGTGACAAAATTGCATCATGGTGACGAATGGCAGCACTTTAAATTGTGCAGAAATACAGGCAAATCCCGATGCCGACATTGCCAATGATTCCGGGAGTGTTGTCTGCAGCGAGGCCATTCGCCTGCTATTGCGAATAGTGGATGAAGTGAAGCGAGAAACTTCCCGCACCGTTCTGTGTCGCAAGATAGACCTGATGCATCGCCTGAACGTATCAGGCACCGCTAAGCCATGATGGCCACGGTCAACCAGGCAACCAGCAGAATACAGTCGGTCACAAGACGCTGTGCTGCTGAGCGTTGCACTCGGTCTGAGCCCCTCAGATTCGATCCCATTTTTGTGCTGTTCATACATGGCAGGCCGACTCAACGGCTTTGGAGACTCAACAAATGTTTGGCGATGGACTTTCAAAACGTGGTGCTTTGCTGGAACAGAGTTATGCCTACGAGTCAGATCGACGACTCCTTGAACAGGGCAGAGCTGAAAGTCAGCGTGAAGCCGAGATTCAGGCAATCCGCGACGCTTCGCAGATCACCGACCAGCAGGTTCTGACGGAACTGATTGATTGCGGCGTTCGTGCCGAATCAATGCACCTGTTGACACTCGTACCTCTGGTGCATGTCGCCTGGGCCAATGGTCACATTGAGCAGCAGGAACGTCTGGCCATTTTACAAGCGGCTGAAGAAGAAGGGATTCCCTGCGATTCACCATCATTCGCACTGCTGGAGGGATGGCTGCACAAACGCCCCGAGCGACTGCTGCTTAAAACATGGAAGGATTACGTCGCTGCCATTCGTCTTTTCGTTTCGCCTGCCTCTTATGTGGCTCTGCAGGTCACCACTGTCAGGCGCGCATGGAAAGTGGCCGAAGCCGCCGGTGGCATCCTGGGATTTCACAAAGTCTCACGAGCCGAAGAGGCAGCGATTCAGGAACTGAATCTGGCCTTCTATCAGTAATTCCACTTCTAGCCGAGAATCGGGAGCAGCAGGCCGCAGCCGTGCTGGACTTCACGAGTGACGATGGTACCCATCAGCGTGGTGCTGGTGCAGTCGTGGATTTCAATCTCCGCGGTTGTGCCGATTAGGCGCGGGTTCGCGTCGAAGACGATGATCCGATCGCATTCCGAGCGGCCTGTCAGCTGCATCGCCAGCCGTGATGCTTCCGGCGATGCATGCTGCATTGTCTGTGGCTCAGTATCCTCATGATGATCATGCCCCAAAAGATCATGCCCTGCATGATCATGATCATGATCATGGCCGTGGGCCTGGTGCTGGCCGGCGATCGGAAGCAAAGGAGCGAACTCAGACGGCTGACTTTCGCGAGCCGCACGTTTTGCGGACGACTTGCTGGGGCCTTCCACCATCACGGTCACTCGGCGACCGATGAATTCTGCATTGTCTTCTTCGCTGATCGCATTCTGCAGATCGAGCATCTCGTTGTTGCGACGACGCTTGACCTCATCCGGGATGTCGTCTTCAAACAGATCAAACGCCTTCGTGCCTTCGCGCTTGCTGTACTTGAAGATGAAGCTGTTCTTGAAGCGACATTCGCGAATCAGATCCATGCTCTTCTGAAACGACTCTTCGCTCTCGCCGCAGAACCCGACAATAAAGTCGCTCGACACCGCGCACCCTGGAACATGTTCCTGGATTCGATGCATCATCTCACGATATTCTTCGACGGTATATCCACGCTTCATTCGCTTCAGGATTTCGTCGCAGCCCGACTGAGCTGGCACGTGCAGGTACTTCATGACCTTTGGCAGATCACGAACCGCCTGCAGGAGATCATTTCCCATATCACGAGGAAAGTTCGTGATGAAGCGAATGCGATCGATGCCGGAAACTTCACTCAGCTGTTCCAGCAGATCGGACATCCGCACCAGCCGTCCATCTTCAGTGTACTTGTAGCTGTTGACGGTCTGGCCCAGCAACGTGATCTCCCGCACTCCCTGATCGGCCAGAACGCGGGCTTCACGCACGATGTGCGCAGGAGGACGACTCTGCTCGGGGCCACGCGTCGCCGGGACCACACAGTAAGTACAGAACTTGTCGCAACCGATCATGATCCGCACAAACGCCTGGAAGGGTGTCGGCCGCATTTCCGGATCGCGAAGAGGATCGTAGCTTTGAAAGCTGTCGGAGACTTCTTCACGAGAACCATCGCGACGACCGAGACTGACGGCCTTCACATGAGTTCGCTCGGCGGATTCACGTGTTTCGCGGATCAGCCTCGGAATCTCCGCCAGCTGCCCGGTCCCGACCACGATGTCGACAAACGGAGCCCTCTGAAAGATCAGGTCCTGATCCTTCTGAGCCATACAGCCCATCACGCCGATGACCTTCTGCGGCCGATTGCGTTTGCTGAACTTCAGACGCCCCAGAGCACTGTAAATTTTGTGCTCAGCATGTTCCCGCACGCTGCAGGTATTGAACAGGATTGTGTCGGCCTCTTTGGGATTATCAGTCAGCTGATATCCGTCCTTACGCAGAGCGGCCACGACCAGTTCGCTGTCCAGCATATTCATCTGGCAGCCAACTGTTTCGATGTAGAGACGCCCGTTGTGGGAACCGGATTCAGAAGTCATGAGAACTAACTTTGTAACACAGAAATGCCAGAACAATTCAACTGGACAGCAATGAGAAGCAATCAAGAACCGCAGACTACTGGATACGTTCCATATACTGTCCACTTTCCGTGTCGATCTTGACGTTGTCACCTTCCTTGATGAATGAAGGCACCTGAATTTCGGCACCGGTTTCCACTGTGGCTGGCTTGGACACGTTTGTGGCAGTGTTGCCGCGGACTGCGGGCTCGGTATAGGTGACCTTCAAAATCACATGCTGTGGTGGCCTCATGCTGATCAGCTGACCGTTCCAGTACAGCAGGCCAACGGTTGAACCTTCCATCAGCCATCGCATTTCGTCCTGCACTACGGCAGCAGAAAGGCTGTTTTGTTCGAAAGTGGCATTGTCCATGAAGACGTAGCTGTCCCCATCACGGTAGGAATATACACCGTCGTTGCGATGGACGTCCGCTGCTTCCAATGCATCGCCGCTGCGATATGTCTTCTCATAGAGAGACCCTTTGAGCAGGTTCCGAAGCTTGGTTCTGTAAAGAGCCTGACCTTTGCCTGGCTTTACGAAGAAGGTTTCAAGCATTTCGTACGGTTCATTGTCGATGAGTACCTTAATTCCCTTTTTGAACTCGCCTGCGTTGATGGTGCCCATTGGAGTCGTTCTCTGAGTCTGGTATCTTCTGGTGGTTTTCGGCGCGAGAGCCGACAAATCGAGGGCTCCTGTCACACTGTGACCCGAAAGGAAACCCTAAAAATTGGCTCTGTACGTTACCAGAACCCCGTCTCCGAGTGAATCCTGAATGCTGCCCGTTCCGCCCCCAATCACCACATATTCCGGCATTGAGCCCGCCGCAGACTCGTCTCCGCCGGGCTCGTGGCAGCGCGAACTCGCCGGGGCCATTCGGACAACCGAGGAATTGCTGCGCCGCCTGAACCTTCTCGTTCCAGGCGAAACGCTTGAGGATGGTGCAAGCCGACTGGGGCTTCTGGAGCAGTTTTCGGGATCTCCCGGCGTTCCGCAGCCTGCGATGTTCTCGGATTTGTCCGCCGTTGCGTTGGAACAGCTCCGACGCTTCCCAATTCTCGTCCCGGAGAATTTTCTGAACCGAATGAACCCTCACGACGCATCGGATCCACTCTTGCGACAGGTCCTGCCACTGGCGGGCGAAGCCATGTCTGCCGAGGGATTTGTTTCAGATGCGGTCGGTGATTTGTCTGCTCGACGCGCCCGCGGCGTCCTTCAAAAATACGCCGGACGCGTGCTGCTGATCGCCGCGAGCGCCTGTGCGGTCCATTGTCGCTATTGTTTTCGGCGAGATTATCCCTATCAGACTGAACCCCGACGGCTCGACGAATGGCAGCCAGCTCTGGATGAAATCGCCGCTGATACGTCGATTTCGGAAGTCATCTTCAGCGGCGGCGATCCGTGGATGCTCAGTGATCAGCGACTCAGACAACTGTGTGCAGCGATCGATTCGATTCCACACATCGAACGCATCCGTTTTCACACGCGACTTCCGATCGTCCTGCCGTCCCGTGTGACCGAAGACCTGCTGTCATTGCTTACCGATCTGCGAGCCCAGGCGATTGTGGTCGTGCATGCCAATCATGGAAACGAAATCGTCGGCGATTGCGCAACGGCTCTGCGGAAGCTGGCCAGATCCGGCGTTTCTGTTTTGAATCAGTCCGTGCTCCTTGCCGGGATCAACGACACCGTAGAGGCCCTGGAAGCACTCAGCCGCCGCCTCATTAACATCGGCGTCATGCCCTATTACCTGCATCAGCTGGACCACGTCATCGGGACAGCCCACTTTGAGGTCCCCGTGTCCACCGGCCAGCGCCTGATTCAGGAGCTGGCTACTCGCCTGCCCGGTTACGCGGTTCCGCGCTATGTCCAGGAAATCCCCGGCGAACCAGGCAAAACCCCGATCTGATTACCGCGCCCCGTGCAAAACTGCAAAACTGCCAACTGCCCACTGCCAACTGCCAACTGCCAACTGCCAACTGCCTCACGCCTTCACAAGCGGGCTTTTGCGATGGATGGCACGCAGCTCCAGAATGGCCTTGCCGAGGGCCTGAAACTTGCGTCGTGAAATGTGGATCCGGCACCCGCGAGTTGCAATGCTGAGCAGTTCGTCCAGATTCTTTCGCAGCGATCGAGGCAGGCTGGCAACGGCCGCACCTTTCCCATCGGCCAGCATTTTCTGCCAGACGGTTTCTACGGGAGACCCCGTCAGTTCGCGGCATAGGTCGCGTGCAAGGACCTCGACCGCTCCACCAAATTCGGAGGACTCCAGCTGCCGGGACGAATGAACCCCATACATCGACTGCAGGAAGCGGGAGTGGCGATTGGGCAGCAGATGCCAGCGATTCTGGACGAGTTTCCAGAGCACAAACAACGTGAAGAGCACCATTAAAATCAGCAGCATCGTGCGAAGCCAGGCCACCGGGCGGACATTCCGCGGTCGGTTCTTCAGCGTCTTGTTAAGGATGTCGGATTCCTGAACTTCATCAATCACCTTGTTCGCAATCTTCAGGATCGTGGACGTATCGGGCTCAGGAGGATCCACTTTCGGAGGCTGCTGGCCTGACGGTGGCGGATTGGGTACGGGTGGCGTTGGCGGCGGCGAATTGCTTTCACGATAACCGGGCAGTGTCATTCTGTTTTCATAAACGGTCAGCCGCTTTCGATTGCCGCGACACAGCAGGTCGGAGGTCTGGATCGCCAGAATTGAATTGTCTCCATGCCACAGCATGCCGTCAGAAAACAGACTCTGATCGGCGGCAAGAATCATCACGCCGCGATCGTCGGTCGCATCAAGACCGGCCAGCAACACGGGTTTGTTTCTTGCCACCGCGGGCAGACAATCGTCCGGCAGTGAGGCAATGACCTGCCAGTCCAGGGATTCATCTTCTGAAGACATGAGCCAGCCGGATTTGTTGACAATGATTTCTCTCAACCCCGTCGACAGCGGATGCCCGGCATTCAGCTCGGACAAGACCATGCAGTCTGCAAAGCCCTGATACTGATCAGCCACATTTCGGGTGCTTGCCGGGCCCTTTGAAAATGATGTGACGCCCGGCAGCGTAAAAGATTGCTCGGAGGCCACCAGGAGTGAGCCGCCCTGGGCCACAAACCGCCGCAGCTGCAGCCATTCATCGCGCGTAATCGCGCTCAGGTCGCCGAACATCACGACAACCGACTGCGGCGGCGTTGCCAGAGTCCCTGCAAGGTCCGTGGAGGCCGTCAGCCCAAGTTCCTCAAGCAACATTCGAAAACCGTTGTACCCCAGATACCACTTGTTTTGACCGCCAGACGAGAAGATCGCTGGTGATCCTGCGTCGGCCGGACTTGCGCTCTGAGCCCATGCCGCATGCGACTCGCTGGCCAGAAACAGTCCCACGAAAAATACGGCGTACAGCAGCTGTGAATACCGCAGCGGTGAATACACCATCCACGACAGCGAACGTTTTGCTGTCTGAATGATGAAGCTTATGAATCCTGATAGGAAGCCCTGCAGCACGGGGTCTATTTCTTTCGTCGGGCTCGTTCGGCCAGAACTTTAAAGTAGGTTTCGACACTCTTACGATACTCTTCGGAAACCACTTCCGAGCGTCCCTTCGTCAAGTCTTCCGCCGACTGACTGCGAAGCTTGCCCCATTTTGCAGAGTCGGCTCGATTCACCGGCATCACACTGAACTCCGCAATCCCACTTTCCGTGCCTGGAGAATCTGACGACTGCAGACCACCCTCGCTCAAGGACATCGCGGCCAGTTGCTGAGCCTGGATTCGACTGGCCGCCTGCGTCGCCTGCTGAGCTCGCGCCGCCTGCGCCAGTGCATCCAGACGTGACGGAGGTGCAGAAGTCGGCTGCACTGTCTGCCCGGGCTGTGATGGTTGAGCGGCCATGGCTGCTGCGGCCGCCTGCATCCGGTCCAGCTCGTCCAGAGTTCTCGCGAGCTGCTGGCCTCGAGCAATCTGCTCGACCGTCAGCGGCGCAGCTGCTGGCTGCGCGGCTGCCGGCCCTGCTGCCGGTGGATTTCCGTTGGGATTATTTCCGGCCGGCGGAGTCTGTGCGGCTGCATCGGTCGCTGCCGTCGCAGGCGTTCCCGCGGGTGGAGTGCCGGGCGGCTGGCCCGAATTGGCCTGATCGGCTGCGGCTGCATCCGGAGGACTTGCGGGATCACCGGCCTGCATTTCTTCCTGAAGCGCGGCGGCTTCCGCAGCGGCCAACAGCGGCTCAAGGACACCGCTCAGCTGGCTGGCCTGTTGGGCAATTGCGTTTTCAGAGTTGGCCAGCGCCTGTTGAGCCTGGAGAGACTGACCGTTTGGCTTTGGCGGATTCGCCTGAGGATTGGCAGCGGCATTCGCTTCTGCCTGTTCCGCTTCCGGCACGGCATTCTTCAGTTGTTCGGCCGCACCTTTAGATTCGTTCTGTGCGACTTGCTGAATACTGTTCGCGGCGTTCTGAAGCGGATCAGCCGCAGCCTGATTATTCAGACGACGCTCATGACGCGCCGCCCGCGCCACATCTTCGCCAGCCAGGCTGACATCCTGAGTTACCAGTTGCTGCTGCTGTTCGGAGGCCGCCAGCTGATTCTTCGTTGGCGCCAACTCTTTTCCAAAGTCCGTAGCCGCGATCAACTGATCGGCCCGCTGAGTCAGTTCCTCGGCAGCTCGCACAGCTTCTTCGGCCAGCTGATCGGCCAGCTGAGTCGACGGGTTTTGCGCATCGAGTCCAGGCAGCGGCTTATTGTTCACCGCTTCAACTCGCCGGTTTTCCTGCTCAACCGTCTGCTGAGCCTTTTCGACAGAACGAGTGGCCGCAGCCAGTTTCTTCTGTTCGGCTGCCTGGCGAATTCGTTCCTGCTGAAGCGCGTTCTTCAGTCCATTGTCATCCGGCTTGGCATCGACTTTGGCCTGAGCCTCCTGAAGGCGAGTGTCTGCCTTTGAGAGTTCATTTTGCGCAGCTTGCTGGGCCTGCTCCATGCGTTTCTTCACATCGTCGGCCTGTTTTGCCAAATCGGCGGCTGCCTTCTTCTGCTGTTCGTGATACTGCTGCCGACGCTTCTCTGCGTCCGCCTTTGCCGCCTGAATCGCTTTGTCGTCGGCGTGAATTTTTTCATCCTTGCCGGTCTGCGACTGCTGCTTACCCTGCTTCAGCAATTCGGCTGCTTCCGCAAGAGCCGCTTTGGCTTCCTGTGCGGTCTGAGCGATCTCCGGAAGCAGCTGATCTTCACGGGCTGAGTTGGCTTTCGCGACAGCTTCGTTCAGTTTCTGCTGAGTCTCGGCAAACTTCTTCTGCGCTTCCGGTGTCTTTCCCTGAGCCGCCGATTGATTGGCCTGAGCCACCAGAGAACCCGACAGACGCGACGCATCGGCTGCCATCCGGCGAATGTCTTCCGTCAGTTCGCGTTTCTTTGCCTGGAAGTCTGCGTCCGATCCTTCGTTTGCCTGCTGCAGGGTCTGGTCATCCTGCGCCGCAAACTGAAGCGCGTTGCGAGCTTCCTGCAGGGTGTTCTGCGAAATCTCCGACAACGCCTGCTGCATGGCCGGGTTCTGCTTGAGTTCTTCTTCAAGCCTGGACATCAGCTGCTGAGCATCCTGGGCGGCCATTTGAGCCAGTTCCTGAGCCGCTTTGGATTGCTCATCCATCTTCCGGGCTACTCCCAGTTCGCGTTCCGCCGCACGCAGCTCAGCGCGGGATTCGGCGACGTCCTGCCCTTCTTCCAGACGACCGAAGTGCTTCGCGACCAGCTCCAGAGCCTTCGTTGTTTTCTCCTGCTGTTCCGCAGCCTTTGCCAGATCCTTCGCCTGAGCTTCTGGCTGTGGATTGGCCTGAGCCTGCTCCATCGCCCGATTCATCTCCGCTGCCGGTTCCTGAATCATGGCAATGCTGTCGTCGGCGTCACGAGCGCGCTCCCGCTGAGATTCCTCCAGCACATTCTGAGAATTGGCGTCTTCCACCAGCGCGGCCATCAGGTCTTCAATCTGCTGATTGATCTCATGCTGCTGTTCCTTCAGATCAGCCAGCTGCTGCTTAGCGTTCGCTTCAGGTTTCGGAGCGACAGAATCAAGTTCAGCCGTGGCTTGTTTCAGATCAGCGTCCGGCTGCGTATCCGCCTTGGCCTGTTTCTGTTCAGCGTCCGGCTGCGTATCCGCCTTGGCCTGTTTCTGTTCAGCGTCCGGCTGCCTATCCGGCTTGGCCTGTTTCTGATCGGCGTCCGGCTGTGTATCCGCCTTGGCCTGTTTCTGATCGGCGTCCGGCTGCATTTCAGCCTTAGCCTGTTTCTGATCAGCATCCGGTTGTGTATCAGCCTTGGCCTGTTTTTGGTCAGCGTCTGGCTGATTGGCTTCCGCGGCATCTTTCTCTTCAACCGCATCAGCCGCGGCCGTGGTCGCTTCTTCCATTTTGCGAAGCTGTTCGGCCGTCTGTTCGGCCATCTGCGGAATAGTTGGCGAATACTTTGCAATGATCGCCCGAGCCTCCGCCATCACTGGCTTCAGATCCTCAACCATCTTCGCGAGGCTGTCTCGAACTTCCGTTAACTCGTGACCCCCCCCAATCATCGCATCGCGTTTCCAGCGGCGTTCACTGATCTTGCGACCCGCGTCGCGAACGGCAGCCGACCAGCGGATCTGATCGAAGGCTCCGACGATTTCATTCTTCACTCCGGCTTCGCGCAAACGCTGGCTGGACAATTCAAATTCACGCTGCACAAGATCCCACTGGCGAGGATGATCCATGTGCGACTGAAGGCTCTGAGAATCCCAGCGTTCCATGTTCAGAAGGCCATTCAGCGTCTCACGGAGAATGGCAACTTCGTGGCCAGCTTCCAGAATCCGATAGGCCGGAGCAATCTCCTGCAGACTGGTCGGAATGGTTGAATCCTGGGCCGGCACTTCACGATGCTGATTCAGCAGAAACATGGCCGCGCGATGAGTCAGTCCGGCATCGGCAGCATATTGAGCGTCCGAATCTTTTCGCAGCTGCGTGATTTCACGACGCGCGGGCAACTGATCCAGGCTACGACGAAGTTTCAGGTCCACTTCAGCGGCAAATCGCTCCGCCTGACCAAGCAGCTTTTTGCCTGCTGCCGAGTCCGGAGAATCGGCGGCTTGAACGGCCAGCTGATTCTCCTGCTGAACAGCTCGTGCCAATTGTTCCATCGGCTGAAACAAGCTTCCCGACCGATTGTCCAGATCCCGCCAGGCATTCACAATCCGGCCCGGAAGTCCTCCATCCACCACGTCGATCCGCTGCCGTTCCTGAAGTTGTCGGTAAAGATCTTTCGACACATTTTTCAGTTGTTCAAGCTTATCTTCTGACTCCATGGATTCCTGAAGCCGATCACGCTGCGTCTGAGACCATGTCAGCAGATTATTCATATGCCCGTCCAGATAATTGGGCAGTCGGCTGCGCTGCTGGCGAATCAGACGCTCCAGAATTTTCAGCTGATTGGTGACGAGCGTTTCCTGTCGCAGCAGGCGTTCCCACGTCTGCGTCGGGCTGTCGACGACTAGCTTTTGCTGGCGCAGTAACGCATCGAGATCAAATGCGGCGGATGACAGAAAATTGTAAGCCGTGAGATGCTGATAGTGCTCAGCCACATTCGTTGCATCGTCCGCCGTTCTTTCGAATGCCTGTTTCAGTTCATTCAGATCGGCCACACGACGGTTCTCATCCACCGCATGCGGCATCGCCTTTAAAAGGTAACCGGGCACATTGGAATATTCCTTCTGCAATCGCGTGATGACTCGCGCTGTCACATCTAGATCATGCGCGTCAGCCCCCGGCGGCATGACTTTGGCAACTTCATAAATCTTCGGCAGCAGCTCCGTTGCCTGGTCACGCTGCTTATTCGCCAGATCCGCAAGGCTCGACCGATCAAGGGCAGCCTGTTCTTCATTGGTTTCCGGTTTGATCAGGCGTTCGATGGCGACAAGTGCCGAGGTCTTATGCTCTTGAAGCAGAGCCGAGAAAGCCGCCAGATCGTCGTTCAGCTCCAGCTTGCGTTCCATAATCGTGTGCCGCTCCGAATCGAAATCCGCGGCCGCGATGATGATTCGCAAGGGAACCGATTCTCCCACGTTGCCTTTGCGGTCCGTGGCCACCAGCCTGGTCATTACCTGATCGCCGGTTTTCAATTTGTGGCTGAGCAGGTCCCACTGCCATGCGGCCGACAACTGGCGACCGTTCTTTGCATCGCCATCGGCCGGCTTTGCATCCAGAGGCAGTCCCATCCAGTCACGTCCGTTGACCGACACCTGCTGTTCCAGACTGACCAGCGGCAGATCGTCTTCAGCCATCGCTTTCAAGGCCACGATATCATTCGGTGGAAGGACGAGCGTGGTTTCCTGCTGATCCACAAAACCTCCGCGTGGAATCAGGTCAGGCTGAGGCCGGATTTCGTATTTTGGACTGAAGATATTTTCAAAGCCCGTCTCTTTGGAAACCAGATGCACTTTATAAATTGCCGCCTGATCAATCGGGACAGTCGCCTTCCAATCCAGTCCATTTTTGCTGTCCGGATCGGGGCTCAGCGGAATGACAATCATTTCCTCGGAGTTCTCCGGATCAATCCGCAGCTCGGCGGCCAACACCTGCTGATCCAGTTCCATTCGAATAGAAGCTTTCGTGCCTTCCAGAACCAGCAGATCGCCATGCGCCTCGGTGACGGTTTCTGCCGGCAGAAGACTGTAATCAGGGTACTCATACGTTTTATGAAACGCCTTGACGCGTGGTCGGGGCCGAGACTCAATCCGGAAGCGTTCCGTCACCGCATCGCCCGCCAGAATTCGATACTCCACTGATTCACTCAGGACATGAATATTGGCGGCAAATTCGGATTCCGTCCGGCCCCGCATCGGTTGGCGAACTGCTCCCTGCTTTTCGGTGAAAGTCTCCAGAGTCGCGTCGTCCACTGTTCCGCCGCTGACCTCAATCACGACTGCGACTGTTTCATCTTCGGCCAGCATCAGTGAATGCGGAGTCGGCTGCAGCACGGTCACATGGATCCGCGAGACTCGGGCAATATTGGCACCCGGAAAAATTGCCCGAGCGGCCAGTTGGCGAAATCGACCGTCGCCGGAAAACAACAGCCCAAGAGCGAGGATCAGCAGAACCGCGGCCGCTGCGATCCATCTGGCCACGAGCTTGACGGGCAACAAATTGGGAACATGAATTCGTCCCATCTGCGCCGCCACTTTGCCCTGCAGCAAGCTGCGGAAAACCGGTGAGTCATGCAGCACGGACGGATCGTCTGTGGCTAGTTCAACCGCGGACAAAAGATTCTCGCGCAGTTCGGGTTCGCTGAGTTCAACCTGAGAAGCGATCTCTTCATTTGCTGGCAGATGCAGCATTCGCCGCAGGCAGGTCATCCATACGATCACAACAACCGGCAGGTAAATTGCGAGACTCAGGCCCCAGCGCAACTGATCACTGAGCAGCCAGTACCAGTCAATGGCCGCCACGATGCTGACACAGATGAGAAAGGTGACCAGGCCGGCACAGAGACCGCGGGCAACGATCAGCCACATTCGCCGACGTCCGAACTGCCGGAGCTTGTTGGCCACAATGGGATCAAGATTGACACTCATTGAATCTGTCTCCACCTTCGCACACTGGAACAAGCGACACACGGTTTCAGCACTTCGTCGGTCGTAAAGACAAACAGCCGGCTGATCATCGCGCACACAGCGCCGAAACTTCTTCTATAACAAACCGGCCCGCTTTCGCAGTAGCCATTCGACCGTCAGCAGCAGCACAATTGCAACAAACCACCAGTAGCTTTGCCAGATCAATGTGTCTGATTCAACGACTCTTCCGCTGCTTAACGGAGCCAGCAGTTCTGACAGTTGCCCCATTTCTTCCTCACGCAGCCACGCTCCTCCGGACGCTGCGGCCATCTGTTTCAGCAGCGATTCGTTCGCTCCGGTCTGAGTCATCTCTCCGGATTCGGGCGGCAGGACGACAAACTGACTGCGTGCCTTCAATGCAGCCTCGCTGTATCCAGCGGCTCGCACAGACACTTCATATTCACCTTCCGGTAATGCTCCAACGCGTCCCCGATAAATGCCCGGCACATCCTTGTCCGAGATTAAACTGACGGTTGAGACCACCTGTCCGTTTTTCCAGACCAGCGCATCCGCACTGGCATCCATGGTGGGTTTGCCGTCCAGGCTGAGCAGCCGGACTCGCACATCAACAGAACTTCCGAAGTCGTAGCGGACCGAACCTGTGTCGATCGAAACAAAGTCATCGCTGACCGAAAATGGGCGCGGCATGATATACCGAGCCATCTGATTCCAGATTCGCTGATGCCACTTGTCGGCCGCTTTGTATCGCCATCGCCAGGTTTCATCGAAGGCCAGATACAGAACTCGCCCCGCACCGACCTGACGTGTCACCATCGCCGGATATTGGCGATCACCGACCGTCGCTTCTACAAGCACTTCGCTTCCCGGCAGCGCACCGACTGCGACCAGGGAATGGGGTGCCGGAAGCTCTGTCCAGAAGCGTCGATTCTGAGGATCATCCACGGCCAGCATCAACGCACTTTCCGAAGCTCCCTTTTCTGTGAGACGAAGTGCGGCTGGCTTGGACGTCACCTTTTCTGTCAACCACTCAACCGGCAGCAGGCTTTCAGCACTGCCACCCGTGAACGACAACAAGGCACCTCGCTGACCGTCAATCAGGATCAGGCCACCGCCACGGATTTCAACAAAGTCCCTAAGCCAGTCGCGATCGCTGTCGGTCAGCATCGCGGGCGATAACTCACCCAGAATGATAAGGTCAAACTTGAACATGGCTTCGCGAGTCGCCGGGAAAGCTCCTTCCTCGTCGCCTCGTCGCAGCACTGGTTCGTCGGTTCCCGGCCCGGCGATGATCGTGTTGACCGACCACTGAGAATCTCGCTCAAACGCGTTGCGCAAATAACGTGTCTCCCAACGCGATCGGCCATCCAGAATCAGCACCTTGTAGCTTTGAACAATCGCGGCGAGTCTCATCGTTCGCTGGTTATTGTTCGTTTCGGACTCTTCCGCCAGCGGGGCAAGCGAAGCTTCGAAAGCCAGCGGAATCGTATGCTGCCGGAGATCAGAAACGAACTGGGCTCCCAGTTGAGTCACCAGGTCTTCAATGCGAAATGCAAACTCGATCCGACGCTCTCCAACATTCTGCGACACCAGCTGCTGCTGCCACAGAACGTCATCTCCATGGCGAACCTGGGCGACAAAAGGCCGCCCGGCCGGCATGCGATCGGCAATGATCATGATTCCCCGAACCGTGTCCTTTTGAAACACCAGATCAGGATGTTCAAGACTGGTCACAGCGAGATCAGCGGCCTCCTGACTGGCGCCGATGGACACGCAAAAAAAAGAAACTCCCTGAGCCCCCAGGACTCGCGCCGTCTGCAACGGTGAGGGGCCTGAATTGTGCTGACCATCCGTCAATAGCACGATCGCTGTTTTTGTGGACGGAGCCGCCGCCGCGTCTTCCGTTGGGGAATCTGCGGCAACGGCCGTCGCCTTCTGAGTCGCCACGATCCCACTGCTCAGATCAGTTATACTGGCAAAGGTTTCAGGAGCAGAATCTACGGCGACACTGGAAGTCCCGTCGGCTGATCCGGTTTGATCGACAGAGCGTACTGATGCGGCAGAGCGTTCTGATGCGGCAGAGCGTTCTGATGCGGCAG
>JBDNHX010000321.1:0-3199 GCA_041688565.1 Planctomycetaceae bacterium | reverse complement strand
GGATGACAAGGCCACGCCTTGAGAGCTTTCCAAAGATACTTCCAGGAAAGTTTTGGCTGCGTATCGCGAAGTGATGCGGCAAGCAACAGATGACTGGTGGCCAGTTCATATCGCGAGATTCTTTTTCCTCGTCCTTGACGACACTGCTGTGCAAGCGTCTCGGCTTCCTCAATATAAGGCTCAATGGGTTGCGACAGTTCCTCGGCAAACCATGCCAGGCGAGCGAGTTCCGTAAAACGAGTTTGCTCCTGGCGGCAGCGACTGCTGATCGATCCGGGCGTGATCACGCGCGAATACAGCACTTCCGGAAGAATCAAAAATCGTCCCTCGCGTGACAAGCGGAGCCACAGATCACCGTCCTGTGCATAATAGAAACACGCTCGGTAGCCCCCGGCTCGCTGAAAAGCGTCTCGACGAAGCAACACAGAACCATGAGCCAGCACGCCTGGGAATATTCGACTACTGCCATCCGGAGCTGTCAGCTGAAAAGTTGCATTGGAATGGACTGTCGCTCGAATTCCTTCCGGCGTGAGATCTTCCACCCAACTGCCAACGAGCACCACATCCGGATGATTTCTCATCGCGTGAATCTGTTGGGCCAGACGTTCAGGCTGAGAAGTGTCATCCGCATCCTGTCGAGCGATGAATTCCCCCTGTGCCAACCCGCAAGCATGGATCAGGCTGCGTGTCAGTCCCTGATTCTCCTGATTGAGGATGTGAATCCTGTCATCCTGATTTGCCAGTTCTTTCAGTCGATCGAGCGTCTGATCTGTAGAGCCGTCATTGACAATCAGGAACTCAAAATCCGAATAGGTCTGATTCAGGATGCTCTCAACGGCCGCCACGACAGTGTCTGCGGAATTATAGACCCCCATGATGACGGAGACAGTTGGATTCGGTTTCGTCATGTTAGCCTGAATAGACAGCGCCACTTTTGGAGAAAAGGTGGCGAAATAAAGCCCCGGAGGGGCGACAGCCCAATCGCACTCGATTTGACAAAGTAGACGTCACTCTCCGAGTGACGAAGGCCGCAAAACGCGCCCCATGGCGTTCATCACTCGGAGAGTGATGGCTACTATAATCGCAAATCGACTGCCATTGGACGTCAGCCCACGAATTAGGGCTGTTGTCAACATTGAAAATGAGGGCTGGGGTGACAGGGGTAGGGAAGTCCGGCTAACCGGATTGCCCTACCCCATCAAAGTTCATTCCCGACGCACAGCACCGGAAGGGTATATTCTGCACTTCGCGAGTTTCGCTACCCGAAAATCAAGGTGAAGCGGACCACGACTGCCCCGTCAAATCTTCATGCGTGGGTAGGATGGGCATTCTTGACCGTCGTTTTCCAGTCGGACAGGAATGTCCAACCTACGATCCAAGGCGTGACGAGGCACTACGTTTTAGATGAACGCTGGCCTACAGCTGCCAGAACTCCTTCAACTCCGCAGGCCACGATGCAGTGTCCAGGCCAAACTGGCACAGGACCAAAAAGATCAGACGCTCATAACCAAAACCCACGCAGCCGGTCGTTGCGAGATTACCGTCAGCAAGTCGGATGTTGTAGGCTTTCGAAAAATGAGATCCGTGGTTATTCACAGAACCCACCGAGACGGAATTGCCTGTCCACGGGTTGTTCCAGCGAACTTCATACTTGGACTGCTCTGCCAATTGATAGAACTGCAGCGCCTGTATCTTCTCCGCAAAGAACGGATCGTTGGCCGTCTGGATCACTCCCTGGATGCCCCACTCCTGCATGCGATCGATAAACCAGCTCATGCACTCCGTGAGGCGTTTAGCAATGAAGTCTCGATTCCCAAAGTAGATGATCTCTCTCATCGAGAACTCATAGAGCCGTTCCAGGGATGCGACATTCGATGCCTCATTTCGAAAAGATTTTCCGATCACTGTCCATGAAACAAAATCAGATTCCGAAAGAGTCTTTCCTGCGAACTGTGGATAACTGCTCAGACAAATTGCCGATCGACACATGTGCCTTGGAACGTGCAGAGAGGATCGAAAATCGAACTCATCACCGCTGGAGCGGAGACCTTCAGCAAAATTCAAAATGGCATGAGAGTCTTCTCGGAAATTACTCATGAACTGAGCGAATTGAGGCGTCCGATTGAAAAAATCTGCCTGATTCAATGTTTGCAGTGACGTCGTAATGGGCAGTACTGTGTCCCGAGCGTTTTGCGTTTCCGCGAACTGAAGCAGGTGTTTGTCGAGCGTTCGGTACATCTGCAGGACCTGCCCCGAAAGGGAGAAGATCCCAGGGGAATGCTCATACACGTCACCTCGAACCAGCAGTTCGGCGAAGATGTCACTTCGACAGGGAATTGGCAATTCGGATTGGTCGAATGCAATTCGGACCAGATCGCCCTTTCGCAGAGGCCGATGCTTCTCGATCAGCGATTCCAGTCGCTCGCGCACCCGTTCTTCATGGCCCGAGCAATTCACCTCAACATAGTTCTCAACCGTGTTGATGGAGAAGTTGATGACCGCCTCATCCAGAAATGGCAGGCTGTTTGTCAACTGTTCCGCCGACAATGCCGTCAGTGTCCATGAGACGTTGATTTTCAGATGCACAAAAATATCCGATAGGCAGTATGAGGTTGATTAAAGCAGGGCGGGACCAGCGGCTGACAACCCGCGTCAGCCTTATTGTGGCTCGTCTCTCCGAGACGAGATGCGTAGTTGATTTAGTCGCGTTTATGAGCCGCAGATCGCCAGCCCAATGGCACTCGATTTGCGGTTAAAGTAGCCGTCACTCTCCGAGTGACGAATGAATGCCAAAGGCCGCGTTTCGCGGCCTGCCTCACTCGGAGAGTGAGGTCTACTATGTGAAATCAAGTGCCATTGGCGGCTACTACTTCATCGCAGCCTTGCGGCTCATAACCCGACGCGTCAGCGAGGGATTCCTGGCCACACAGCAGAACGGCCACAACGCGATCCCTCACTTACGTTTCGGGTTGCCAGTAGATCAACACTCCGCTGGCGTCCGGTTTGGAGTTCTTTCGGCCAAAGCTCAAGTCGAGAGCTTCTTCTCCACCACTTCCACAATTTTGCCCACGGAGTTCAGTTCCAGAACTTCTTCAGGAGACAGTTCAATCCCGAACCGCTGTTCAATATCCAGAATGACATTGAAGTGCTGCAAAGAATCCCATTGGTCAACGGTTTCCATGGATGATTCAAGGCTCAG
>JBDNHX010000320.1:0-11882 GCA_041688565.1 Planctomycetaceae bacterium | reverse complement strand
CATACACGGTGTCTATCACACACCGCAAAACTACAAAACCCCAGTTTCAACGTGGAAATGGACAGCTACTGGCAAAGTGTAGATCTCATTTTCTCTACGTCAATGAGATCCAAAGGGAGGGCGCCTGGCGACCGTCGTGCTGTGCCTGATCGCAAATGTCTTCAACGCACACGAAGATGCAGGAATGCCACGGACGACCAATAGAACGCAGCGAAAGCAACTGCTGTTGCCAGCACTTGCCAGACGACATACCAACGGCGGATGCGAAACAAATGTCTGGCAGCCACCGAAAACGGCACTGCGCCAAAGAAGCCTCCCAGAAACACCCATTCAAAAACCAGACTCAAGCGGCGGCAGACCAGAAAGTACAACAGGCAAACCGCCAGAAAGACAGCACAGGCAGCGCCGGATTTCAGTCGCTCACGAATGGTCAGATTTTTGTGTTTCAATGCGATGCGGTCCATGAGTGACTGAAACGCCGCGAACAAACAGACGGGCCAGGTGAAAATAAAATCGTTCATGAGCGGACTGAAGTAGGTCGTGCCACCTGCTCCCACAAGAAAGACAAGTCCCCAAAAGATTGATTCTTGAAACTGCCGCGACGATTTTCGAAACTTCGGTAGTGACTGCAAAAGCGTTATCAACAAAAGACTGCCGCCCATGATTCCAAACAGGCAGACTTCAAACCATCGCCGCAGCCATTCCATAGACGGCAGATCGAACGCATATTCCGGTTCGACTCCAAGAATCACGCTGGCCCAGTCGAAGTAGGCCGTTTGAGGTATTTCAGCCGCTGTCACGGCGCGATTGCGAACTTCCGACTGCAGCGTTTTTGGATCGCCGAGGAACAAACATGCCGCGCGGCTTTGATTGCGAACGAACAATCGGCCATTGGAAAGTGCCGGTTGCGTCCAGCAAATTTCTCCGGCCAGGACTGAAACTCGCGCGAGTTCTTCGTAGCGTTCCTTTGTGGCACGGGCCAGGATCAATTCGCCAAGATCATTGAACAGAATTAACTTGCCGTCGACAGCGATGACCGTTGCATGACCGATCAGCGGCACGTCCTGGGAAATGGTCGCTGCTGTGGCCTCGCCTGCATTTTGACGAATCGGACGGCCATCTCCAACTGACCAGTATTCTTCACCCGTCTCGAAATCCACGCAGCGAAAGATTCCACGCGTCGTGCGATGTGTTTTGGCCTGCGGCTCGCGAACATCGAATCCGTAGATCGCTCCATCAAGCAGTACGCTCGGGAAAATATCGTTCGACATCAACACTCGCTTGCCGAGAGACTTCACCGGCGTTCCCGGATCACCGGAAAGTTCGAGCATTTCAGAGCCAGCTTTGAATGGACTGGAGATCCAAAGATGCGGCTCGCGATAGAGTGGCCATGAAGAGTGCTCGTCATAGCCTTGTGACAATTCATGCCGCCAGAGCAATTCACCCGTCTTGCGATCATGACAGACAAGTACGTTTTCGAGATATCCCAGCACCAGTGGCCGACCGTCCAATGAAATCGGAAACGCTGGTGCGTAACTGCCAGCGTCGTTTCCTGCTTGCCACTTCACCTGCCCGGTCGCGGCATCCACCGCCACCATGCTGGCACCTTTGCATCCGACTGGCAGAATGACCAAGCCGTCAACCAAAGTCGGAGAACATGCATAGCCGAATCCGGTCAACTCGCAACCAAACTGATCTGCAAGTTTCACCGACCACAGTCGGTCGCCTGTGTCCGCGTCGAGACATCCAATCAGACCTGCAGGACTTGCGAAGTACACGCAGCCATCGAAATACGTGGGAGTTGCTCGAGGTCCCGGATACACGCCGGCTGGCTCATAGGCCCATTCGTATCGATGTTCCCAAAGTGTGTGACCAGTGTTGGCATCCATGCAGATAACATATTGGCCGCTCAGACTTTGATACTGTGTTGCGACGCGATCGTCCCAGGCAATGAAGGCAGAATATCCCTGGCCCAGCTGTCGAGTCCATAACACCGGCGGGCCGTTTTGGGGCCATGAATCCATGATTCCGGATTCATGCGAAACGCCATTCCACTCGGTTCCACGGATGCCAGGCCAGTCGAATTGTTCGCCAGCAGACAAGCATTGAGAACTGAAAACGTTCGGAAGCAGCAAACAGCACAATACGACGAAGCATTTCATAGCGGAAAGCAAAAAGAGGTCAAGAACAAAAAGACGTCTCATTGTTTTGGGTCAGTGTCTGTGTTTTAATGGCGTAGTGCTACGAAAAAAAACGAAACTGTCCGGCGGTTGAAGTCTTCCATGTGATCAATCGTGACCCTTTTTCGGCGTTCCCCCGAGATCCGTTCAATCGCCACAAATGCGGAGCTGATTCTTGGCTTCCAGATGGCTTCGCAGCTTTTCATCGTAAATCACAGTGGCGCGTTGAGCGACATCGGCGTTCTTTTCTGAAAGCATTGCATTCTCCTGCAGTGGATGCGGAACGACAACTCACTTGCACCTGTGAACAATCAGTTCGAATGCGGTCCGTTCAACGCACTTTGCCTCCGAAAATGTCATCTCATTTTTATGCAACATCGATTCAATACGAGTCAGCAAATCCGTGTTAGTAATGTCGCCAATCGCCGCGGTAACTGTGCATCAATCAGCCATTTTCACGACGTGATCCTCGACAACGTCTTAACGTTACCGATTCGGGCGGCGTAGCGAAGACAGGCTCGGAGACCTGCTTCCTCCAGATCTGCATAATCGGCAGGCATCTCTTCATGAGAAATCCCACAGGCCAGTAGTTCCAGGATCATGGTCACCGGATATCGAAGGCCTCTAACACACGGTGTGCCGTGGCATAGCTGAGGATCAATGACGATTCTGGTATTTTCAGGCATTTCCAAATCCCTGCTTTCCCTGCTTTAGCTGGTTTCGATGAGAAAAAGGGGCAGGTCTGATTGAAATTAGACCTAACCCCGTTTTCCAGTCTCCTTTCCGATCCAGAACGACGACCATCTGCTCACGGTCATTTGTTATGTGGCACGGAATCCGGTTCGAGGCAACTTCATTGAGCTTGCAGAGGATTGGCAGTGGAGCGGATTTACAATGTGTTGGTATCCCTGGTCATGAGTTCTTAGCAGGGGATACCAGTAAAACCGTTGGCGAAACAACGTTCTGCGGTTCAGGCCCGGCAGGGTCGATACATCCTTTGCCGGCGGGTTGTCGATTTAATCGTTTAACGGCAAGCCGCAGGCGTCGTTGCCCCATTTCGCCTGCGCCTCCGGCTCGCCGTTAAACGAAAAGGCCATATCTTAAGACTAAATCGACACCCCGCCGGGGCCAAATAGGGGTGTTGATTTCGTGAGCCGTAAATCGCTAGCTGCGGGTGCATGTCTTAAAAACACAAGGAAAACACCCGCGGCTAGCGCCTCGCGGCTCAGGTTGTGACTGAATCAACTCTCCGGAAGGCCAATGGCACTCGAATTGAGAATATGGTAGCCATCACTCTCTGAGTGACGAATGCCAAAGGCCGCGTTTCGCGGCCTGCCTCACTCGGAGAGTGAGGTCTACAAAGAATGAGACATGACCATTTCGCCTTTTCCATTTTGCCTTTTCCATTCCCACCGATTCAAAGGTGAAGGTTTTCCATGGTGCGGAATCGCGTATTGGTGATCGCGGACGGGAGAGCGATGTGATCGGCGGCGGCGCGTAGATCCTCATGGTCACCTCAGTCCATCGCTGTGGCTGCCTTTTGAGAACACTCAGTCAGACTTATCGCGGTCAATCGTGGCAGTGGCCGCAGATCGGATCGACGGTGTCGTTGGTGAACCAGAAGTTGCGGGCGTTGCTGCCGCATTGGCTGCAGGACATGGGTTCCATCTGTTTCAGAATTGCGTTCCAGTAGAGTCGGAACACACGCTTCTGAGCCTTTCGCTGGATCTCGACGTCGACTCCGACAACCGGGATATACACTTCTGCGAGTGCCACCGGGCGGATCACTGCACTGCACTGAAAACGCTCATTCAATTCCGCCAATTTGCGATGAAGCTCCAGTTTCACGGCTTTCGTACTGGCTTCAATTTCATCCTTAGTCGGACTCGTTTTTGTGCGGCGATTGGTCGTCGAGGCTTCACGCTGCAGAGCGCGGTAGTAATCCTGAAGTCGCTTCTGATCACGTTCGCGTCGCGCATCGATGCGGTTCAGGAACGGAGCGGCCTGACGCATCGATTCTGTTTCCGCCAGACGAACGGCTGTCTCAAGAGTCGCATCCATTGAAGGAGATGCTCCAGACGCTGGACGAAGACTGTCGAAGTCCAGCAGACCTGTCAGCGGAATCGGGACACCGGTCTTTGCATTCAGCGTCACGGGGATCAGAGCTTCCCAAGTCTCTTCAGATTGCAGCATCACATGAAACCACCAGGCATGGTACGGCACCGACATCGCGCTGCCCTGAAGCACCCTGGCTCGAGCATTCTGCCAGCCGAATGATGATTCGACGATCGCGTCAAACTCGGTCTTCTTCACCGGCAGATCGTGAATGGCAAACGTTCCGGCGGTCGGAACAAAATGACGCAGCGTGCGAGCTGCAAGGTCGACAAACTCGCCGCCCAGTGACAATGTCAGACCGCTCTCACCGGGATGCGCGCCCAGCAGAAAGGACTCCTCATGCTGCCCAAGACTCTCTGCTAATTCGATCGGTACAATCGCAGTTGCGGACGAATGATCCGACTGCCAGTCAACCAGACCTCCGGCATCTTCAATCAGCGCCGTTGCAAAATCGGCCAGTTGAGTTTCCACATCCATGCGGCTCATTCGAAGTCCTCACCAAACAGCGCTTCATCCAGATTCTTTGCGTCCAGGTATTTTTCCTGAGCAGCAATTAATGTGTCGCCCAGTGTTTCGAAATTGGCATCCAGTTGCTGTTCATTACCAGCTTTCTGCCAGAGCTGCAGCACCAGCGATTCGAACTCCTGGCCTTCGTCAAGATTGCCCAGAATCGATCCGACTTCGCCGACGACCAGTTCAAACATTCGAATCTTGTCGTTCAGCAACCGCAGGATTTTTGCTTCCACCGTGCCGGCGGTACACAGATTGAAAATGAAGACATCCTGCGTCTGGCCGTACCGATGCACTCGACCAATCCGCTGTTCGATCCGCATCGGATTCCATGGCAGGTCATAATTGATCAGCGTGTCGGCAAACTGCAGATTGCGACCCTCACCAGCAGAGTCTGTGCAGAGCATGACGTCGACATTATTGCGAAGCGATTCGACCGCAGCGTCTTTCTCTGCTGACGATTGCTCGCCGGAAAACATCGAGAACGCGATTCCCCGCTCCATCAGCAGATCTCGCAGTCGGTGCAGTGTGCGAATCAGGCCGACGAAGATCAGGACTTTGTGCCCCTTGCTGTCAGCCAGCAGCTTCAGCAGCTTTTCGTCCTTCGCGGAAAACGTTAGTTGCGACGCGCGATCACACAACACTCGTGCTCGTGCGTCGCCGGCCGTCAGAGGTTCCAATGCCGCAGCAGCCGTCGCGGGATGACTGCCCATCGACATTAGAATTGACTGCAGTCGCATGCGCGAGATGCTTCCTTTGTATCCCTCGGTCGCAGATTCGTCGCCGAGGCTGTTTTCAGGGTTACCATTTTCAGCAGGGGTGTTGTCCACAGCAGCATCTCCGTGAACGGACTCGACGCCAGCCGTGTCGATGCCCGCATCGGCCTGCACTTCGCTGGACAGCAGGCTGCGCAGATAGTGCTGAATGTCGGTCAGAAGCTGTGATTCTTGTTGTTCCGGTGTCGCCAGAATTGTCTGGGCAAATCTTGGCGGCAGATTGATCTGCACCAGACTGCGAGTGTTCCGGACCATCACTTCACCGAGCAGTTCCTGGAGCTTGCGGCGGTTCCGTGGATCTCTCGGATTGCCTTTGGTGACGAACTGACGTTTGAAGTCGGCTTCCGTCTTCAAGTGGCCGGGTTCGAGCAGCGTCAGCAGGCTATAAAGTTCCAGCAGGTTGTTCTGGACCGGTGTGGCGGTCAGCAGAAACATGTGTCGTCGCTGCAGCGAATTGATCAGCTTCCACAGCTTCGTTGTTCGATTGCGACAGTGATGGGCTTCGTCAACGATGATCAGATCCCACGGCGCTGCGGCGATCGCTTCCGGACGACTTCCGGTCCGAGCAAACGATGTCGATACGAGGACTCGATCATGACTTTGCCAGAACTCCGCCTTGCTGCTGGTCGATGTTCGCGGCGGGACTGTGAAGTCCAGATGAAACTTGCCCGCCAGTTCTTCGTGCCACTGGCTGACCAGCGGATTGGGAACCAGAATCAGCACCCGTTTCACCATTCGCCGCATCAGATATTCACGCAGCAGCAGACAGGCTTCAATGGTTTTGCCGAGCCCCACTTCGTCTGCCAGCAACACTCGACCGCGAAACCGTCGCATGACCTTTCGGACTGTTTCAATCTGATGAGGCAGATGTTCGATGCTGGTCAATCCATCCAGACACAGAAGCTCATCAAAGCCTCGCAGCAACTGCAGCCGCGCGAGTGTCAGATGAAGCAGCAACTGGTCTCGGGTGGCAAGCTGTTGCGTCGCTGAAAAGTCCGAGAGATCGGTACGAAATCGAACCGGTATGCCACCGACTGTGGAGTAGCTTCGCAGGTTTGAATCGACGTCGCCTGAACCGGACACCTCAGCGGCATCAACGACCACATCTGCCTTGACTTTTGTCTTCACTGACAACGCTCCGAGACGTCCATTGTCTACTTACCCGCTTGCGGTCCGCCAATGTACCGATGAGTTCTCGAATTTTCTATCCATCACAGGAAAGATCTCTTTATCGCCCGAATAAAATCGCAGTCCGCGAACAACCACCATCTTTGACTCGCCCGGTGTCAATTCCAGGTGCCATTCCTGTGACTTCGTAGGCCGGAATGTGACTTCTCCGTCAAATTCCGTGAGATCCTGAGTGGCCAATGTCTCTCGGGCATCGGCCTTCCGTGACACTGCGTAAGAGATCGTTTTTACCGGATGGTATTTTTGACTGTGGCCTCTGTCGACATCATGAGTGCTCCGCCACCGGTGTTGTATCGTCCATTGAAGACGCGCCCGACACCCAATGGCCAGTCGTCTTTCGGATTCACAACAACCACCAGGAAAATATGCCGACAACATCGGACAAGCGGGATGCGATCAGAATCTATCGTGCGATGCCGCGGGCAAAGATTTCATCGACAGAAGAATCAATGACTCGGCACAGGGCTTCCAGATCGAGATCGTCTTCGTCATATCCGAATGGTTCTTCGGTATGCTCGGCCACAATTTCCATCCCCAGCATGAAGTAACTGATGATGGCGGTCAGTGGCACGGTCCAACCGGAAAACTCGTGCACGAGACCCCACGGCAAAGTGGCCAGATACAGGAACACACATTGCCGGGCAAATGTCCGATAGGATTTTGCAATGCGAGTGTTCCGGATACGTTCGCAGCCGCCCACGATCTCCAGAAATTTTCGCAGATCCTCATCCAGAACAATCAACTGGTACCCATCAATCCGTCCGTTCTTTTTCCAGTCTCGAAGCTTTTCGTAAATCCGCGCGATAAGAAATGTGGGAACATGCTGTGGAGATTCGGCGACATCATGAAAAAGTTCGGAGTCTTCCAGCGAGGCGCCGTCACGCAGGTGATCTTTCAGCGTCCAGGAAAAGGCTTTGAGTATCCGACGGATTTGGGCAAGGTCGTTGTTCGGCGCGTCGATCAGTTCGACGAGCTTGACAGAAAAATTACGCATCGTGTTGATCAGTGAGCCCCACAGCGTGCGGGCTTCCCACCAACGGGCGTACGACGTGTTGGTTCGGAACACAAGCAGCCAGCCGAGCACCAGCGTTAGTGCGGCATGAATATCAGCTGGAACATTCGCAAGAATGCCGAGCCTGTTCTGAAGTTTGAACCAAGTCGGGATGACCGCATAAGCGCCCATCAAAACAGCATAGATTGCCACGCGAGAGACGATCTCACTTTTGGCCATCCGGCTGAAACTTCTGGCCGCCGATTTGATGGACCCGTTTCTCATTCTGCTTATCGCCCGCGAGTCGAATAAAAAAGCTCTGGTCCCGAAAGGCCCAGAGCTGTATCGCGTCAGAATGGTAGTCGGCTGTTGACTCAATGCAAAGCACTGTACAAGATCCACTACCGATCAGTGAGCCGGCGGCAGGCTGTTCTGGAAGGCTCGATTTCGGAACAGGAAGTCGATGATGTTTCCTTCGTGAGGCTGCAGCCAGTTCAGAGCACACGTCGGAATTGGCCCGACGTTCAGTCGGTCAATATTGCGAGCGTCCACAAGTTCACTAATCCACTTTTCGTCACTGGTGATTGCCGTGCCGACCAGCGTCGAACCAATCTTGCTCAACATTTTGTCCTGAGGACATTCAACGACGGATACAAAGGGGAACATGTATTCCGTGTTCGCCATCGAGTTGTCGCAGTCGCTGACATGCAACACCGTCGGACGCAGATAGTCACAGCGTTCATGCTGCACCAAACGATCTCCGCCGCGATACTTTGCAGTCATCTCTGTGACTGGCCCCTTGATGCCGTCTTCAATCTGGTTGTTGGTCGCTTCTGCAACACCCGCTGTGGTAAATGCAGCAATGGCTGCATTCGGATCCGTTGTCGGAAGTGGAACGATGGGGCCCAGCTTTTTCGCAATGGCATCGGCAATCGCTTCGGTATGCCGAGACGCCCAGATCCCCGAACAATTAATGCAGCCACGGCCACCGTTCATGGCGACGCTCTTCACCAGCACATCCAGATAATCTTCCCAGCGATCGACACAGTCGTCACCAATCAGAATCTTGCTGAAACCCGGACCATGGGCCTGAACACGCGGATTGCCGTGATACTTGTCGACGGTGGTCTGTCCTCCGAAAATCATAGCGCGATTGCAGGTCTCCAGGACCTTATTGCCGACATCGTGAGGGCCCGGATACAAGCAGAAGGCTTCGCGAGGCACACCTGCTGCGGCGAACGCTTCGTACATACGATAAGGAGTCCACGGTTCCGATGAGCCGGGCTTCAGAATCAGGCCAATCTGCAGTGGGATGGCAGGAAGCCACAGCGTGTGCACGCCTGGCGAATTGGATGGCAGTACCAGACCCAGAGTAGAAGTCGTTGCCTGATAACTGACCATCACATTGCGGGATTCCATGCCGTACCCGCGACTGAGAATATCAAGCGGCAGGCCTCGTGTGAGTGAATCCAGCATGTCGCCCATGTGCTTCAGCACAAAAGCGTTTTTGCTCATGTTGGCGCGGCACATGTTCAGCGGCAGACCGGTCGTGGCTGACTGAATCGAACAGAACTGCTCGGGAGTTTGAGTGCCGTTGCCCAAAGGCAGCGTGGCAGTCAGGTACAGATCTGCAGCGTGTTCGCACTTCTTGATCAGATCGGCAATGGAAAACTGCTTCAGGATCTCACGGGCCTTATTCGCCTTTCGCGAATCCATCTGCACAAGGCCTGCATTGGCCTGATGCATGCGAGCCATTACCTCGCCTGTTTCGAAGTGAACAACATCGGCCTTTTCGAGCGACTCGTAAGGCTTACCCCAGCGGATCACAGGTATTTCAAGCATGGCGGGATCAATCAACAGAGATTTAGAAGAGAATAAATGGGAGTCGGCAACTACGGCCACATTGTAGAGGTCAAACTCACCTCGTCCAGGATTGGGTGGCCCGAACAGTTTGCTCACTTCCAGGAACGTCCGCACGGAGGCACGTGTGTCGATGGATCTCAAGAAAAAACGCCGGAGTCGCGGGAATCCGGCGTCGAGAAAGCAACAAAAAGTTTGGCGGCGTTCCGCGATCTAATAAACGCCCACGGTCGTCGTCTTGGCGAACACGTGATACGGACGCACGCTGCTGACACCGTCCCAAGTGTACTTGTCGCACGGGCGTTCGCGTTCACCTTCGTCACGCTCAAGGAAGCCAGGCACGAACAACTCTTTTGTCATCGTGTAAAGCTTCACTCGGCCGGTCTTATCGTAATCGACCAATTTGTTGTGATCATCGAAATCAACCACTTCAATCACGGCTCGCGGTTGAGGAGCATAGTAGGTGATCTTGTAGTTGTCTGCCGGATCGTGAGGCTTGCCGCAGGCAAGACCCATCAGCGTGTTGCCGTAGGTCGGAGTGATGTAAACGTTCGGCCCCAGAAGTTCTTCGCGAGCGAATCGGTACCACTGCTGAGTGAACTCCGTACCTCCGCAGAAGATGCCCTTAATTCCGGCTTCTGCAATGCTGCTGCCCTGATCCATCAGGCGGAGAGCCAGAGCTTCCAGCAGTTTTGGCGTCGTGAACATGCACTGAATGTCGTTATTGGCGGTAAGAACCGTGATCGCCTGATCAATACAGTGAGCGCTGTAATCTTTGGCGTCTTCGACCTTCCCCTTCTTCAACAACTTCACGACCCAGCGCGGGTCAAGGTCTACGCAGAAGCAGATGCCACCGCGGAACTGAGCCAGATGTTCGATGGCCAGTCGTAGACGGCGAGGTCCAGAAGGGCCCAGCATCAGCCAGTTCGCGCCCTTCGGAAATGACTCGTCAGGCAACGTCGCACTGAACAATTCATAGTCGATCCAATGATCTTCCACCACCACGCGTGACTTTGGAATTCCGGTGGTGCCACCGGTTTCAAAAACGTAGATCGGCTTATCCTGCAAAGGCTTTGGCACCCAGCGACGCATCGGGCCACCGCGCAGCCATTCGTCTTCGAACAGAGGAAATTTCTTCAGGTCATCGAAGCAGTTGATGTCCTTCAATGGATCAAAATCAAACGTCTTTTTCTTATCCAGCCAGAACTCACATCCGGTGTCGTCACCGAAATGCCACTGCACCATTTCTCGAGTATGCTGGTCAAGCAGTTCTTTCTGCTGCTGAAAATTCTGTTCAAGAGATACCACTGCAGATCCTCTTCAATGTCAGACCAAAAGACTGAACCGGACAACCTGTTTTGATACAGATCATCGCCCGGAGACGCATTTCTTCTGTATCCTAGGATTCCTGTGTGGGTTTTCAAACCGCATGGGCCGCAGTATCCCGGGATCAGAAAAAAGGCATGAAACGGCTGGACAGTTCCCGTCGTTGGTGCCTTGCCGTCTGTACTTATCGCGTGCTGTTGCAGCCCTTGAGCCATTGACATGAGTGAGCCATTGACGTGATGGTCACTGCGGCTTTTGTGAAAGTGATGTAATCCGTACGTGGCGATCGTGATGAGCTGTCGCGGCACGAATGCCGTCTGAATGCAGATCCATATCGCGCGCCAGATTGGGCAGCTGGAATCTGTGAAAATCTTTCTCCGTGTCGGGTTTCCAGAACAGCAGCCATCCGCCGCTGCCACCGCCACTCACTCCCATCAGCGATCCGTCGCTCAGCCAGCGGAGACTCCAGATAACACCCCCGGTAATGCCTTCCGCAATCAACTGTCGTTCCATCATTCCTGTTTCCAGATTAAACAGCAGGATCAATGGTTCATGGACGGCACCAAGAGGATTCGTCGCTTTGTACAAACCGCCAGCCGCCAGATATTTGGAATCCGGACTGATCGTCAATGCACGCACCCCGCCGAAGTCGACGCCCTGCCCTCCGTTGTAAGAGTAAAGCGCGGCCGCGTCGAATTTTTTCAATTCCGTTCCCGCAGTGAAATCCCACTGGCGAATCGAGCCCCCGAGATCACCGGAGAAAAGTGATTTTCCATCTGGATGAAAGGTGACCGAATAGACCTGCTTCTCGTGTCCTGCGAGCTCTTTCAGCAATGTTCCGTCTGCAAGATTCCAGAGACGCACCATGTTGTCATTGCCGCCGCTGGCCAGCACAGTCCCATCCGGGCTGGATGCCAGCGAACGGATCCAGTGAGT
>JBDNHX010000319.1:0-7175 GCA_041688565.1 Planctomycetaceae bacterium | reverse complement strand
TAGCCCTCCGAACCTCCAGTCCTCCGCTTTTTCCACGAACCCTGCGGCCAAAGCATTGCGTTCAGTCAACTGGGAACTTCTGCAGTCCTTCGTTCAAGATCCGCTCGAACGCTTCATAGTCGCCATCCTTGTGAAAAATCGCGTCTCGCTGATGACCACGATCTAAAGCATGGTCAAAGATGTCCTGCAACAGAGGCACGTGGTGGTCGCGGCATCCTGGTCTTCTTTTGAAGTTCTAATCCATCAAGACCAAATTACCCAGTCAACCTTTTTGGCTCCTGACCCTTTTTCCTCTACTTTTTCCCGTCTTTTTCCTGTCGAACTCTGCAAAAGAGTGGGCTCCCGCACGTTCGATCGTGCCGGGCCGTTCGCTGCAGCGCGCTCTGAAAAACGACGCCTCGTCCCAGCGAAATCCTCACCTCGCCGCCGCCACGTTTCCGCGTCGAGTGACTCGCAAATTCGCTTCGCGCCGCTGACAATCCTCATGAATGCAACATCCGTGCCGAACAGTATTGGCTGTATCCCCTGTGTCCCCTCCCTGTGTCCCCTGTGTCCCTCTCCACCTGTCAACAAAATGTTGTGTCCCCGGTTTTGCCAGCCGACGGTAACAAGGCAATAGTGGATATCGTAAAGGCGATTCAGGAAGGCTGAAGTTTGCGATCAAAAGCCATTTGTGACCTCCGTGCCTTGAATGGAGTGATGTGCAATCCAGATCGAATGGTCAACAGTATCAGCGACAAAGTGAACGCCGCCACTTGCTGTCACAACGTGAACACCACCGATATGTTGGCTCCGTGATCCTGCAAAAGAAAGTTGAGCGGTCCCTTCATAACTGCAAGGAAGTCCGCGTTCTACTTTACAAGTTGCCGGGAACGGCATCCTGTCGCCAATGCCGTCACCGGATTCGTTGACTTGGTTGTAAAAGTCGCGATGCCCGTTGGGTGTAAACCTTGCCATGTAAAGACTACCGCCCGGCAAGGACGTTGTAATCGCGCCGCGAGCGTCAATGTGTGTCCCCTGGCGAACTTCGGCAATCAATATCGTTTGATCGAGCCCATCCGTCAGATCTTGAAATCGGAAGCTTTTATTCCGCGCGAATGGCGCTCCGGCGAAATGCACCTCGGTGTCTGGATTTCCATCTGCATCCAAATCGGCATCCTGTTCCCAGTTTGTGTTGCCCCAATTCACCGCGTAATTTCCTCGCGTACATTCAAGTATTGGAATACCCAGCGAGCTACCAAGTAACGCATTCACATCATATTGAAAACTGCTCAACCGATCAGACGGACATTGAATTACGCTGAGTCGTATCGGCAAGATCCTGCGATTCGTATTGATGCCTGTTGCGCCATACGGTGGTATCAGATTCACTGTACCAAATGTCCCTGAATTAAAATCAAACGACTGATACGCTGCGGACTGTTCCAATTGAGGCAGGATCTGAAACAGCCACGGTGTTTCGGGGGACGACAACGCTGGATCAAAATATCCTGCCTGTCCGATCAACACATCGAACGTCTCTTTCACAGTTGGGAATCGTGAGATCGTCCCTGGCGGGAGAGCAGAATGAGCATCATGGTAGTTTTGAAAAGCGAGACCAAGCTGCCGGAGGTTGTTTCGACACTGTGTTTTCCTCGCGGCTTCCCGAGCACTTTGAACGGCTGGCAACAGTATTGCTATCAGCAATGCGATGACGGCCAGCACGACAAGCAATTCGATAAGCGTGAATCCGCGATTCTTATACAGGTGCACTTTCATTTTGTTTTTCCTTGCAAAAACAGATAAACTGCAGGCGCAGCCGCGAGTACAATCATGGATGGAATAGCTCCAAAGTTGTGGTAACACGAAAACGCATCGCAAGTCGTTACGGAGCCAAAAATGTTTTCAAAATCTCTGCTGCACTCAAGTACGTCTCCGGCTGGTGTGATTATCGCCGAGTAACCGTTGTCTACTGATCTTACGAGCGACCGCCGGGATTCCACTGCACGAAGTCTGGATACTGCCAGGAGTTGCGCATGAGCACTTTGTGAATTCGTAAATCCTTCGCCGCCCAACACAATCAGAAAGTCTGTGCCCTTTGCAGCTTCTTTGGCCCATTCCGGGAAACATACATCGTAGCAAATTCCGATACCCACATGACGGCCATGTTCCAGGGTTGCAGTTGGCGAAGACATGCCGGGGCGTAAACTGATTTCAGCGGAACCAATCGTCCAAATTCCACAAACCACCATGTCGTATTCTGTAACGGGCGTGAGATGTCGTTTGTCCACGAATTGAGGTTGGTCCCTTCCCGGTAAAAATATCGCTGCCGAATTAAGAATGCAGGCGTTTTCTGCATTTAATCGCTCACACCCAATGATCAGTGTTCGACTGGATTTCGTACATTTGGTACTCAACGAAATTGATACTTCGTCGAAGTCACCAGCGGCCACAGGCAGCGCTGTTTCGGGCCAGATGTCAATGTCAGAAAACCCCGGCGCACTGAGACTCCGTTCCGACCATCGCTCTGAATGAAGCACGACATTTGGCCCCGGTTTCGTCACCAGGGAAAATGGCCGAACGAATCCGTAGATCAGTGTAAGTATCAATATTGCCTGAACTGTCCGATCGATCCTTTGAGTCATGATGTTGATCGAGGGGCGACGTTGCCAAAGGCTGACCAGAATTCCAGCAATCGCGCTTGCGCCCCATGAGACGAGCGTCCGGCCACCGAGATCCGCGACCTGGAAAATCGGAGTATCACACTGTGTTGTGGGCAGCATGATGGTATCAAGCGAAAGCCCCGTGTGTGCAAAGATACTTATTGCAGCGATTTCGCCTGCGCAGATCACAAACGGAAGCGACAAAACCATTGGGCATCCGCGCACAGTCATTTTTCGCAGTACATATGCGGCAAACACGTTGATGGCGACTAGCGAAATACATAGTACAAGCAATCCGGCCGTGACCGCCCCGCGACTGGGAAAAACCTGAAATAACCATGCGAAACGTGATATCACGCCTAGAAGCGTGAACACTGCAGAACAGACCTTCCAATACGGCGAAATTGATGGATTTGTCACATAGGCCGCCCAAATCGACAATCCAACCCATGCAAGAGGTCCCAGTGGCAGTTCTGGCCCGGACACGCGATAGCAAAACCCGGCGACGATGCCTGCTAGAACGCCATGTACGGAATCTGAACGGCTAATCATGGTTATGGCTCTACGATTCCGGATACAATCACTTCGATCACGGGTAACGATTCCGGACTGCAGTGGACGCGGATCGTTTCTGTAAACCGACCGCTCGATTCTGGTGCAGTCCCTTGGATTTCGATCCGGTGGTTAACAATTTTCGTACCGATGGATTCGGGACTTTCGATCCGGGAAATTCCAAATTCTGGCGACCATGATTTCCAAGGCAGCATGCGGTGAAACTCTGCATTCGGCTTAAGCTTTCCGACAAACAGATTATCGAGGAGGATTTTTACCGGCGAATCAACGCGGATTGAAACCGGAAGGTAGACGGGAACAATTCGATCGAAAGCAAGTTGAATCCTGGCATCCTTTCGAAGAGTATTTGCAGCAGCAGGTAGCCGAACTTTAATCCGGGTTTCGTCGGTTACCAGCTTAACGCCACCATCGCTGATCTCGCTTTGATCGTAGGAATGCGATCTAAATTCAAGTCCAGCCCAATCGCATTTCTCAGGGTTCAGGCTCACAGGCGGTTCATTTTCTGCGCGATGGTAAGTCACGGTGAACTCGCGATCCTGCGCTAGTCCCGGTATTGAGTCGATTCGCAATTCGCTGACCGACACCTGAATTCTTGAAACGGGGCGATATCGGATCGCAAGTATCATCGCTCGGCCCGACGCCGGTAAAGTGACAACTTCGGCAGTCACAACTTGTGACTGCGCGGCGGTGCCGCCAGGACGAATTGTGAATTTAAGTGAATCGGTTGATCCGGAGCCAAGTACTTTATTGATTATGCCGGAATCTGCAGTGCAGCCACAAGATGTTTTAATCTCGACTATCCGGACCGGGGGAGATTCCTCCGGAACCTGGAACTCAAACGTGGTGTGTATCAACTCTTTGCTGTCGATGCGTCCTAGATTTGCGACAGGCTGTATGAAATTCAGCGTCGCAGAGGCATCGGTGCTGTCGGGCTTGGAATTCGTGCAACCACAAAACAGACACAAGATGCCTACAAGCAAGAGCGCAACAGGAGGTCGCGTATTCAAAGTCTCCTCGACATGCCGCAGATCACGCCGTCGAATCATCCAGATAACAGCCGATATCACAGTGAACATCAACCACGCGATGGTACTCAATTTCGTTTCGTCTCTTCGACATACAACAGCGTCGCCGTCCCATGCAGAATCAAAAAATGAAATCGGATACGTCTTATCGGGTGCTGACGCAGGTTGTGACCAGTCCAGAACACTCAACGTGTTGCCTGTGACCGCAGTGACAGTCATGAAGTGACCAGTATGTTTAGGCAAGTCAGGAAAACGCCCCGGTGCAAAATACATTATCAATGGCGTTTTCAGGTCGTTGATTTCCGAAGCGCCGTAACGAACTGCGTCGGTTTTCGTACCGAATGACGCGAGGACATTGCGTACCGCTGCGATTGAAACACGACTTGGGTCGAAGTTTGCATCGTTCTGGCGAAATCTGCTACGAACGTCCGGTAGTGAAACTGACTGCCCATTAAGACGCAGCATGCTGTAAGCGGCGAATTCGCCACAACCAGGTAAGGACTCGACCAATACGGCAGAATTTTCCATCACGTTTTCCCCGTCGTCTTCCATCAATGCCAACGTTTGATGCAGAATTGATCTATCCGATAATCATCGAAAACCTGCAATGTTCAAGGTCACCAACTTCACGGATGCATGCCGTTTTTACTTAGTGAATCGCCGCCTCCAATAATTTGTGATGGCGTAGACGAATCCCGCCACCACCATAATCCACCCAGCACTCTTGATCCATTGATACCGCGAATCGGATGCGGACTGCGGCTTAATTCCGCCCATAATCGCAACTGAGTACCCTTCGGAGTCACCAACGAGTCTGGTTTCTCCACGAGTATGGTCAACAAACACCGTGCCAATTGGAAACTCGAGTGAAAAAAGGTTCTTGTTTAATTCCGGGTTGATTTCTACTGTGGAACATTTCCAACGCCAACTATTGCAAATCACGAGCGGAGATGAGCGATCTCTGCCGCTTGGGCAATACTGATCGACAGTTCCACTGACCGGATACCATGTATGGCTGAATTCCTCAATCTGAATGTCCCGAATCACGTATTGAGGGAAGGCCACCTCGTCTGGTGCGAGCACGCCGTCCCACAGCAGTCGCTTCCACTGTACTGGTGGTAGAACTGGAGTTGCCGACGACGCTGTTCCCTCAGTCATCGGTCCACTCTCGTACACTTCGATTCGCACCGGGATGGAGCCACGTTGCAAGTCGCAGTATGCAAGATAAGTTCTGATACGGGTGCTTTCCGGAATGGTTAGGACTCTTTCCAAGACAGTCGTCTCGGTGCCATCGACAATAATCTCGCCAACCACCCGAGAAGATAAAGATTCAGGGACAAATGCCTGATCGATCCACGACGGACGCACGCCCCAGGACTTGCTCGGCATTGCCAACGGAGGCAATTCGTTTGTGTATTCAATATTCTCCGTGGACACGATTGCCGAATGATACCCCGGTCGAGGTTGTTGCCCGTCCCATCGTCGAAATTGCTCATTTGTGGCAGGACCAAACGAAGTAATGGAGATTTTGCCAAAATCCGTTGGAAGTGTTTCCTGAGTTGGCGTCGAATCCGGGAATTTGCCTCCCGGTGGGTCATTGCCAACGCGGCTGGAACTTCCACGGTCGTCAAGCTGGAATCTAACCTGAAAATTTTGTCGATCGGTAAAGAAATCCTGGGAGAATGCAGTGCATCGTTTCTCTGGAGGAGTCGCTATAGAGTTTTCTAATCCTTGAATATACTCTTGCTGGACGGAGGAGTCAGACTTTGCCATCTCCAGCAAGTATTTCTGAGTAAGCGCGGAATCCTCAGTCGGACCGCCATGCTTCGCCCACGTCACACGGAGGGTGGATGCAGTGTAAAGATTTTGGAAAAACAGCGATTCAATTTCTGACGCAGTAATCGAATCGTTTTCCGCGTTGTCGGAGGCAAAAACCGCCGATTCTGCCGCAGTAACGGCAAAACTACTGACAATTGAATACAAGACCACTAAACAATTCATGATCACCTCTGCCGGAAAGTGTGGGCATATTGCGTAAAGTAACGAACAGAGCGAATGGTATTCCGACCTGTCATTACAAAGGCAAGTGGCGGAGAACGTCGAAACTCTCCGCCATAGGCCGCCATCGTTATGGATATGGCATACAGTTGTTGTCGCAGGCTGCTCCTGCCGCCGCAAAATTGCACGACGATGTACATGCTGTTATTGACATACCTCCGCCCGCATTTGTTCCGAACGCACTGGGCATGCAGACTGGTTCGCGAGGTCCACCACACGCAATCCCGCCCATATTCGGATAGCATCCGCTTCCACCGCTGATGCAATCATTTCTCCCACCAGCCGTAGCGCAGCCATCCGTCCCGCCTGCCGAAGTGCATGCAGTTCCTGCTCCATTTGGAGCGCACGTCGTATGAGTAGCGCACGCCGTGCAAACACCAGCACCAATCGAACAGGTTTTGTATCCGCCTCCATACATTTGATGTTGTGTTGTCTCAGGGATCTGTGTCCGATTCCAGTCTGGGGTGTATTCAAGAATCGATAACACGCAGCATAAGACAACAGACCCAACCATCATCGTTCTTGTCATTTCTGGACTCCTCAATTCGCACTTCCGGATCATAAGGCGTTTGCGACGCACAAACGCAAATTCTTTGGGTTCGTTTCAGACATGTTTTTTTGCCGTGCGAAGTGGAGTGGAGTGCTACAGAGTCAATCCGACCCCCACCGGCGACGCGCTTGCGACCTAAAACCAAAGCTGCGGCGGCGGCCTCGAATTTGGTATTTCTGCGGCGTCCGGATCAACAATCGACAGCGTACTTCGCTGAATCTGCATAACCGCCTCCGAACTTCTATGGCAAACTCGGGTTCCTCGCACAGAATTCCCCTCTCGCAAGCGTTGGAGCGTTGGAGCGTTGGAGCGTTGGAGCGTTGGAGC
>JBDNHX010000318.1:0-3961 GCA_041688565.1 Planctomycetaceae bacterium | reverse complement strand
GACCGTATTGTAGGTGGCAACAAGTTCGCTCTGAGACGTCACCGCCTTTTCCGTGGCATCGACCCGTGCCTCGATGACAGTCAGTCGAGCCACCGCTTCTCAAGCATCGGATACCAGTCGTACTCCCCAGGCGGAGTCCGGTTTCAATGATCTGAGATCGAGCAATGCCTCGCTGATCCCTGATTGTTCGAAGCCCGGGATTTGAAGTCGCCGCCACAAAAGCGGCTTCGTCCGGCGAAAGACCAACTGCCAGAAACACATGATCAGCCCCGGACTGGAGAGTTCAATGCCGCGATGGAAGCCCTTCGGAAACCGGTGCTTGGCGGGTGGTTCTTTGCCCGAGCGTTCGGCAGGGGAGAGTTGCTGGTATTCCTTCTCTTTCTGTTCGAACTGGACGTCTCGTCCGGCCCACGCCAGGACTTTGCCCTGCTCGGAGAGGACGGGATACAGGATGCTGCCGCGGAGCGACCAGCCTCGTTTGTCTCCTCCACCGTCGTTTGGCAGGTAGCCACATCGCCACTTCGTCATCGACTCAGAAGAAAGGCAGGCGTGGCGGCGGATGTATCCGGCGGCGGCCGGGTTCATCGTTGCGACGTCGCGGTTGAGTTTTTCATCAATGTTGTGGAGCTCGCGGACTCGTTCTTCAGGTGAATCAATTAGCGGTTTATTGGCTGGAGGCGGAGATTTTGTGGGTGGAGGAGTCGAAGGGGGAGGGCTTTTTGACGAACCCGCGGCTAGCGCCTTGCGGCTCACTGGCGGCTGGTTGATCCCGGCTAGAACTTTCTTCACACGCTGGAATTCATCGCCTTTCAGTTTGCCGCTAGTCGGTTTCGTCGACGTAAGAAACCCGTGCATCAGCGTCAACAAATTACTGCGGAATCCGCATTCGTAGGCATGACATTGGAAAATCTTCTGTGGGTTCTCTGTGTTGATGCCGGGTTCGTTCGGAGCTGGCCGATTGCTGTGCCTGGCGGCGGCTTGATTTCCATCTATCGACTGACACTGGAGGGACATCGAACTGCATTTCCTGAGTCCGCCGAAGCGCCGCCACGTTCCAGTCTGAATGAAATCGCTCCGTCGCGTGTCCGGCACACATTGTCCACGGCGGACGCCATTGTCCACACGCTTGCCGCTTGCCACGAGAGGGGAGTCAAAGTGCAGCGAGCAGTCGGCGATGGTCGGTTGACCCTTGAAATTGGGGAATACCGACAGCAGCCGGATTTTCACTTTCAGCTTGGCTATGCCGGGAAGACTTTCAACCTTCTTTTCGAGATCGACAATGCCACGGAACCGCTGGATTCGCGACGAGAGCAAAGCATCCGCACGAAAATCCTTGGCTATCAGTCGTATCAAGACTGGGTCACGCGATCCTGGAACGAGTCCGGCCGCAACGGCCCGCGACTCGGATTCCGAGTGATCTTCCTGACTTTGGGTACGGAACGGGCCAATCAGTCTCTGATAATCTCAGCATGCTGGATCGTTCTTCCGCAGTGCTCGGCTCGGTTATCAAACCTTGCCCCTCCATTCGCCCCTACGGAACGAGGAACAGAGTCTCCGGATTTGAGACGAAGCGGCCCGCTTCGGGAGATCCACGCACGTCAAACGGGGCGGTTTTTCGAACTTCGCGTCGACCGATGTCGGAGATTTCGATCTGTAAAAGCGTTGGCTCTTTGATAGAATCTGCCGCATGATTCCCTCCAAAATACAGCCTTCGCCCGCTCTGTCGCAGGTCGAGCGACTCAAGACGATTCGCCAGCTCTTTGAACAGTGGACGCTGGAAGACTGTCAGTTGCCACTTGAAGAAGCTGACCGGCTGCATGTGGCACTTGAGCAAAACCGTGGACTCAGATTTCGGTTGCTGGATCTGGACTGAAAATCTCGCTTTTCGCCAGCACACTGTGCTGGATGTCAGTATGGCTACACAACTCACAACCGAACAACGCAACGATTTGGAACAACACGGCAATCATCCTGTGCCGGTGGTCGATCCCGTGACGAATGCTGTCTACTTTCTGGTCGCCGGAAATCTATTCGAACGATGCAAAGTCCTATTTGACGATGAACAGTTCGAAATCAGCGAGACCTATGTCGCCCAAGAACAGGCCTTGGCTAAAGTCTGGGACGATCCAGCACTTGATGTTTACAACGAAGAAATCCCGCCGCAACAATGATACTCAATCGAGGCGATATTGTTACGGTTCTGTTTCCGTTTTCCTCAGGGACCGGAGCCAAGCAACGCCCGGCATTGGTTGTACAGAATGACGTCAACAATCGCCGAATGACCAACGTGATTGTCGCCGCGATTACGACAACGAAGCACCGCAGCGGGCAGCCGACTCAATTGCTCGTGGAGTTTGCATCTCCTGTCGGTCAGCAGTCAGGTCTCGCGCACGATTCTGTCGTCACATGTGAAAACCTTGTGACTCTCGACAAATCACTCCGCCTTATAAACTCGACTTTTGCGCAGCCCACGCCTCGACTCTACTCCTCCATCAGATCGCGAATGGCTTTTTCGATATCCTTTGCCGCCGGCACAACAGCCGACTCAAGCGACGGACTGTACGGCGTCGGGGCGAACGCCCCGTTGACACGCCTGATCGGGGCATCGAGATCATTAAACGCCGCGTCGGCAACCTGAGCGGCCACTTCGGCACCAAAGCCGAAAGCCGCAGGCGTCTCTTCCACAATCAAGAGGCGGCCAGTTTTTGCCACCGACTGACAGATCGTCGCTGTATCCAAAGGGGAAATCGTTCGAGGATCGATCAGCTCAACAGAAATCCCCGATCGACTGAGTTCATCACACAGCGACAGCGTCAGAGGCACCATCCGAGCCAGCGCAACAACGGTCAGATCAGTTCCTTCGTGAACAACCGCGGCGCGTCCAAAATCAATCTCGTAATCTTCCTCCGGCACATGGCATTTGGTGGTCAGAATTTCGCGATGTTCCAGAAACATGACAGGATCGCTGCACCGCAAGGCTCGCAGCATCAGGCCCTTCGCATCGTATGCGTTGGATGGCACGACAACACGCAAACCGGGCACCTGCCCATACAACGCATGATAACTGCCCGAATGATGAGTCGCTGCAGAATGGCCAATCCCGATACAGCCACGCATCAGCACTGGCATTTTTAAACGGCCGCTGGACATGTACTGCATTTTGGCAATCTGATTGATGATTTCGCCGATCGAATCCAGGATGAAATCGGCAAACATAAAATCGATCACGGGACGAGTCCCCGTCATTGCGGCGCCGCCCGCCAGACCGACAAATCCTCGCTCACAGATGGGCGTGTCGCACAATCTGTCCGGTCCATAAATGTCGTACAGACCTGGCGTGGTACGAAAATTTCCGCCTCGCTTGCCGATGCCTTCACCCATCACAAAAATTGCCGGATTGCGAGCCATCTCGCCAGCCAGCGCTTCGACGGTCGCCTGAGTAAACGTGATCTCCCGTGGAGTTTTCACCGTGGCCGCGACTGTTCGAAAATCGGCAACATGCAGGCCGCTGTACGTGTCGGTCGAATACACATGTGCAGTCGCCGTGGAAGATTCGGGTACCGGACTGAATTCCGCAAAGTCCTTGGCTTCTTTCACAAGCTCTGTGATTTCGCGATCAATGCGGTCAAATTCTGGAAGCAGTTCCTGGGGAGCACTCGACTTCAGACGAGCGACCGGGCACCGGAGTTTCCATTGCTCAACTTCTTCGCGCGTTCGATATGTGAAGTCACCCATTCCTTCGGCGTGGGCTCGAGTTCGATAGGTCTTACATTCCAGCAGCGTCGGACCTTCCCCGGCCCGAGCGCGTTCCACCGCTTCTTTGGCAATCTGAAAGACGGCCATCGCGTCGTTGCCGTCCACTGCAAATCCTTTCATTCCATATCCGGCAGCTCGATCGGCGACCGATGGCGCCCCGCTGGAATAGGAAAAAGGGACCTCAGTGGCGTACTGATTGTTTTCG
>JBDNHX010000317.1:0-11150 GCA_041688565.1 Planctomycetaceae bacterium | reverse complement strand
CTGAGCGATCGCACTGCACCCACCAGTCGTCCGGAGAATCCTGTCTCGCGTTGCATGATACATTTCCGCTTACAAAGTCCATTCACCTTTGACCGTAATCAAAGGTCATTCCTCCTTGCCGCGAATGACTGTAGCAACTGACGCAATCTGCGCGGAGACCGATCCTGGTTAATCCTGGCTCCCTGATCAGCGAGAAAACTAGGTCTTGCCCTGTTCGTAAAGTTAAGCGTAAAACCCGCTTTCAGGTGGTGTTTTTCCCGGCTCATTGTTCGGCTGATTGCCCCGTCGCAGACTCGGCCCCGACATCTTTGCACAGCTTTCTGGCCGTCGCGAATCACCACGTTTGTCAGCCTACGCTTACGATGAGCATTCGATGCCGGTTTACTTGATCAATCTCGATGGAGACCATGAACGCCTCGCTCATTTTCAGCATCAGGCCGCACTGGCCGGTGTCGCATTCGAGCGAGTTGCTGCCGTGGATGGCCGAAAACTCGCGCCGAGAGACTATCAAAAACTCATCAGCCCGACTTTTGAGTTTGCTCCGATGACGCCGCCGGAGTTTGGACTTCTGGGCAGCCACAAAAAAGCCTGGGAACGGCTTCTGGCAACGGATGAACAGCACGCTGCGATTTTTGAAGACGATGCCATCCTGTCCGACAATCTTGGCCACGCGCTGTCAGAGATCGCTCAGTCGAATCTCAGCTTTGACATCATCAAGCTGGAAACGACTCTCCGACGAGTCGTCATCTCCCAGTCCGAAGCCATGTTGCCCAGCGGCTATCAACTTCACCAGCTTCTGACCTGGCATGGAGGCACCGCGGGCTACATCATCAGTCGTGCGGGGGCCAAAAAGCTTCTTGGCTGGAAAGCAAAATCGGTGCATCCAACAGCAACTAATCATGACGCTCCACTTTTGTGTTCGGCCAGCGTGCTGGACCAAATGCTTTTCAATCCATTCTCGAAGGTTTGCTCTCAGCTTCGAGTCATGCAGATCAACCCGGCTGGCTGCATCCAGAACGACATTCTTGCTCGCCAAACCGGGGGAACGAATTTCGGGAGCACCATTCAGCCAGCGTCCCGCAAGACAAAATTTCTGCGTTACGGAGTTCGCATTGGTTTGATCCGGCTCGCCAGAAAACTACGGGAGAAAGCATACCGCAGGAAAATGGCCCGCCAGGTGATGAACACCGAGATGACAATTGAATTCCACCAGAGCGCGAACACGACTCTGGTCCAGCCAGAGTTGGCCAACGCAGGGCTCAGCCACAAGGCCCCCAAAGCAGCCTGATTGGGCCGGGCACAATCATTAGAATGGTGTGTTATTAAAGTTCCGTGCGTTTCGAATACTGAAGACTTTGGCCCTGAAGTGAGTGTTGTGTCAAACTCTGAAAAAGTTGTGACAATTGGACTAAGTGGAGGGCTTGGAAATCAACTTTTCCAGTACGCAGCTGCTCGCAGTCTCGCTCTGAAAAACAACTGCGATCTGGTCCTCGACACCGGTTTTTTTGACAGTCGCCGACATCGTCGTTTTGAACTTCAATGTTTTCCCATCCGAGCCAGGCTTGTGGGAAAGCCGGACCAGGCGCGTTGGCAGAGACTGATCCAGTCGATGCTTCATTCTCTGACCGCGAAATCATCCGAACCTGTTTATTCTGAACCTCATATGCATTTCGACTCGGCATGGAAAACTCTTGCCGCGCCAATCACTCTGAAGGGATATTTTCAGTCACCAAAGTATTTCGAAGAGCATGCCAAAGTCATTCGCTCGGAACTTACTCCTTCTGAACCAAACGATGCAGAAAGCTTGAGAATGGAGAGAATCCTTGCGGAGCCCGAATCCGTCTCCATTCACGTCCGCAGGGGCGACTACATCAGCAATCCTTCTGCTAAACAAATCTACTGCGAATGCACACCGGAATATTATCGAACAGCGTTGGCTCACCTCCCCGGAACCGGTCCCGTTGTTTTTTTCTCCGATGACATTGCCTGGACAAAATCAAATCTTGTGATTCCTGGGCGAGACTGCTTCTGGGTGGGCGAAAATGGAACTCGATCGGGTGTCAGTGACATGTGGCTGATGTCAAAAGCAAACCATCACATTATCGCAAATTCAACGTTCAGCTGGTGGGGCGCATGGCTTTCTTTGCGAGACGATGGAATGACGGTTGCCCCCAAAGCATGGTTCCGTGACAGTAACATTCGTTGTGTCGATCTGATCCCCGGTGACTGGGTGCGACAGTAAACAAGTGAACTCGACAAAACACGGCCTGATTGAGCATGGGTGTTCGTACTGACCCGGGCATTAGGATTAAGAAAATAAAAAATGAGCAAACTGATTAACCGCCTGAAAGAAAACTTCTTTCGACTTGCTGCCAGTGGCTGGCTGTCTCCGGCATGGTACCTGCCTCAGTGTCCAGCGCCATCGGAGCTGAAGGGACGAACCGGGCAGCTCCACATCGAGATAGTGAGTCATTGCTGGAATTACTCACACTTTCTCGCCTATCAGTTGAGTTCACTGGTACTGTATCCGCCACAGAACTGTCGCGTTACAGCGACGGTTTTTTATTGCCCCGAGGATCAGACAACCGCAAACCTGCTGAAGTTCTTTGAGAAACTGACGCCTCCCAATGTGAGCTGGAACTGGCAAACCCTGCCACGAACACAGCTTTTCCGCCGCGGGATCGGTCGCAATCTGGCCGCAAAAGCAACAAAGGCCGACTGGATCTGGTTTACAGATTGTGATCAGCTGTTTCATCAAGGCTGTCTGGATGCGGTCAATCATGAACTGCAGGGCCGCACGGACCTGTTAGTGTTTCCTGTGACCGTGAGCTGCACGCCGCTGCTGGAGCAGAATGACCCGATGCTCCGCGCGACTAACAAACCGGCTCTTGTCGAAATCGACACGGAATACTTCACCCCGAAGACTCACACGCGAGCCATTGGTGCCTTGCAGATTATGCACGGCGATGTTGCTCGTAGTGTGGGCTACTGTGAATCAATCCCGTTCTATCAACAACCGGTGGATTCATTCCAGCACACCTATGAAGACCGAGCCCTTCGCTGGCTCCTGCGGACACAGGGATCGCCCATCGAAATTCCCGGCCTGTACCGTATCGAACACAGCACTAAAGGGCGTTACGAGGCCGAGAAAACCATGGCCAAATTTGTGCGAAAAGCGGCTGCGAAATACTCCGGAAGAAATGCGCCGGTGCCGAAAGCTCCGGCACATTCCACTCGTGATGAACGTCGCTCGGCCTGACGCCTGACTCCGCGGCAAGCCATGCCCGGCGGGTGATTTGCGGGTGATTAAATGACGTGGCATCTCACGAAATGCCCAGCTCCCTGCCGCTCACTCGTTGCAGAAAACTTACTGGCCCCTGCAGAGAAATGACGAGCCGGAAGCCTTCTCCAGGCGGCTGGCACAATCTGGTATTACGATCAACCGCTCCGGTCGATTCGCTTATTGCAACTGGTACCAGCTTTTCGGCAGGACGATATCCGGCCGGTCTGGTGCGTTCTTATGGTCGAGCGGATGCGGGAAGCCCGACCGTCGTTGTGACTGACGAAGTCGATCACGTCGAAGGAGCGTGAACTCCATCGTCATGGGCACCGAAACTCCAGAGCAAGTGATCACTCCACCAACATTGTTTGGATGAATGTGAACAACCGCATGGGTTCTCAGGAGCTTTCGAAAAGCGGGGCTCATCAACCCGAATGAGAAACGATCGAGCAGCTGGTGCAGGCGATGGAATTCAACAACGATGATCCGAAACTTGTTCAAAAGTTCGTCGGACAAACTATGCAGCACTTCATACTCCGCCCCTTCAATATCCATCTGCAAAATCGCATCCGGACTGTCGTTTGTGACAGGGCCAAGTTCCTGTCGATACCAGGAATCGAGCGTGATCAGACCATCCGACAGCAAATTATAAGACGCCAAAAACTTCCTGATAAATCGAAATCGCGGGTGCTCATCAGCCGGACCTTCGACAGATCGATCGGCCATGAACACAGTCATCCCGCGTTCTGCAAGATCCAGTTCAAACCCGCTGCAATCGGAAACACCCGGCGAAAAACAATTGACGATTCCCGCCAGATCGTCTGGAATCAGATACCCGCCGTCCTTCACTGGCCCAATACGGATGAGCTCGTGCTCTGTGGGTGAGATATTAAGTGCCTCAACGAGTGACCGGAGTTCCGCAGCCCGCGTGGTCTTCCCCAAAAACAGCCCTGCGCGGGTCGACATTTGTCGCAGTAGAGGACGAGACATCTTGTTTCTCGGTCTGATGAAAAATCGCGGCGGATCCATGACGCGAATCGTTGGTTTCTGACTAAGTCGAGCAGGATATCAGACTGTTTCCGTCATGAACAGATCGTCATTTGCCTACCATTTTCCTGACGGCATCGGCGTCGCGACAGCGACGGCAACCTTGACCCGTGGCAAGTCACTCAACGTGTCACTCAGTCCGCATTGAACTGAAACAACGCGGAACCATGAATGTGACTGGTCCGAAAAGGTAACGGTCTCAACATCGAAGTGTTGCCTCGGTCACTCCGAGACACGATTCGCGGCAAAAGCTGCGAGCTGCTTCAAAGGTCTCGTCCGCCTGAATGCCCGTGGCGGGTTCTTCTTGCACCACTCCTGGAAACGCACTATATAGCCTGTTTCCACGTTTCCTCATCCTGTTCTGTGACGGACACTGAACGCCGGGTTAAGGGCAAAGAATGGTTGTTGGCGTCTTACCCTACGGAAACCCTCGCCGAAGTTTTGTGCAGCTTGCGGATATTTCGCTGAGCAGTCTTCTTTGGCCATTGAAGGAACAGCCGCACGACGGCACCGTGGCCGATCTTTCACCCAATGATCATTTGATTATCTACGCCAGCCAGTCGGCATTTACAGCTGTGCAAAAGAGGGTCCGGTGCCGGATCAGCATTCTGCTGGTCGAGCCACCTGCAATTAAGCCGGCTCATTATCGCATTCTACAGTTCCTGGGTAAGCGGTATCATCGAATCCTGACTCACAGTTCATGGCTGCTGGAACGGCTTGAGAATTCCCGATTCGTGCCTCACGGAGGAACCTTTCTTCCCAACATTCCCGAGCAACCCTCGCCAAAAACGGACCGACTTTCTCTGATTGCGTCCACAAAACGAACCACGGTTGGTCACCAGCTTCGCCATCGCGTTGCCGCCGGACTGTCAACGCGAGCCCCTGATTTGCAGCTGTTTGGTTACGGCTATAACCCCGTAAAAGACAAGTCGGTCGCCCACATTCCGTTTTACTTTTCGCTGGTGATTGAGAACTCCCGCTGCGCCGGCTACTTCACAGAGAAGCTGATTGACTCGATGGTTTGTCAATGTCTGCCTATTTACTGGGGAGCCCCGGACATTTCACATTTCTTCGATATTCGCGGCATGATTTGCTGCAGCAATGAAACCGAGTTGATTCAGGCGGCAGAAAATTCTGCCGCCTGTGATTATGAAGAACGCAGGCCGTTTATTGAACAGAACTGCATCAGGGCTCGCGATTTTATCGACGTTCACATTAACGCGGCGCGTGTTCTGGAAGCGGACAGCAGATACGGGTGGGCAGGGATTGGCAGCCGTCTTGAGTCCGCAAAGTGATTCGCACCGATGAGGATCGCTGCCGTCAGGCCATCCGGTTCGTTTGAACGAAAGTCGCGACCTGGCGACCGGAGAGGTGCAACAAGTCTTATTGCGTCGTTTCAGAAAACCAGGTAGCATCGCGACGGTTACAGGTTCTGGAGCAAAACAACAAGGACCTCGGAAGGCGTTCTGTGTTGCTTTGCTGCAGCGGAGTTGTCTCAAACGAAATTCCGATGAGTTGCAATGCGTCTTGCTGCGGAAGGATTGCCGCTGGAAAATCATGCGGACAAGCCATTCGCAGTCGACGCTCTTTTTGGCTCAGACCCGACGCTTCTCGAATCACATCAGTGCTTGTCATGGACGACAACGATGCAAACTCTGCCGCTTTATCACTCAGTCAGAACCTGGTTCCGTGAAAAGAGACAGGCTCGTCGCCTTATACAATGGTCGAAGGCCGGAAAGCCCGTGCCGCCGCCACATATTGTGAAGCAGTTGGCGTTAAAGGAATCACTCAACAGCTCGGGTGTTCGGATCCTGGTCGAGACAGGGACTTTTCGTGGCGACATGGTTGAAGCCATGCGAAGGCACGTCGACCGGATTTTTTCAATTGAACTAAGCGAAACATTTGCACAGCGTGCGGTCGACCGATTTCGTAACGCTTCGAATGTAGAAATCATCAGTGGTGACAGTGGAGAGGAACTGCGGAAGCTTGTTCCCAGACTTTCGGGACCAACACTATTTTGGCTGGACGGTCATTATTCTGGCGGAACTACGGCCCATGGTGCCGAGGCGACGCCGATTTTTGCAGAGCTGGAAACTGTCCTGAAGGCCGAGCAGCGTCGACATATCGTTGTGATTGATGATGCAAGATGTTTTGGAACTGACCCGGCTTACCCGACGCTGGCTGAGTTGGAGCAGTTTGTCTATTCCCTTCGACACGACGTGCGAATGACTGTTCAAGATGATCTCATTCGTATCCTGCCTGTCTGATCAGAGTCGAATGTGTTTAGTAGTCAGAGTAATTTTTCATTGTTGAGGCTCTGTTGGGGCAGGTAGTGAGTTAATCATGCAGCAGTTTCTTCGTATTGGTTCGTACGCCTGGCCTTATCGAAGGCGGATCTTCTTCTCTATTGCCTGCGCATTGCTCGTTTCGGCATTCTGGGCTGGAAATCTGTCGATCACATTTCCGATCGTGCGTGTACTCTTCGAAGGTGATGACTTACACACGACCGTTGAACGTGAGATCGATGATCTGAAGACGGAAATCCGCGGCTATCAGGAGAGTCTCCAGCAGCTGATGGAAACGGACGTTGCTGAGCACGCTCGCCTTCAGCGAAAACTAAACGATGCATCGCAGGTGCTGCTGACACGACAACTCACAAAAGATGTCATTCTGCCTTATGTGCCTCAAGACAAGTTTCAGACGATTCTGCTGATCCTGGGTCTCGTCGTGACGGCAACCATTGTGAAGGGCATCTTTATCTACTTTCAGGAAATCCTCGTCGGAAGTCTTGTGAGTGCTGCATCCAACGACATCCGTGCTGACGTTTTCAAAAATGCACTGAAGCTTGATTGCCAATCACTTGCTGGATTTGGAACATCCAACCTGACTTCTCGCCTGACGAATGATGTCAGCGAAATGGGACTTGGGCTGCGATTGTTTGGCGCGGATCTGGTGCGTGAACCACTGAAGGCAGTGCTCTGCATTATCGTGGCACTTTACATCAACTGGCGACTGACAGCGGTGGGAATTCTGGTGCTGCCTCTGATCGGCATATTGTTCAGTCGATCAGGAAAGTCTCTGCGAAAGTCATCGCGTCAGACACTGGAAACAATGTCCAGTATTTACCACTGCATTTCAGAAACTCTGGACGCAGTTCGCATTGTGCTTGCCTTCGGTCGACAGGATCGACACCAGCAGCAGTTGATTGATGCGAACAATGAGTACTACGATCGCTCGCAGAAACTTGTCCGTGTTACGGCGCTCGTTCGACCACTGACGGAACTTCTGGGAATCGTGGCGTTTATTTCGATTCTGATTCCGGGAGCCTATATGGTTCTCAACAAGACAGATCAGATTGCCGGGATCAAACTGGCCGCTCGACCTCTGGAAATGGCTGAACTGGCCACCCTGTATGCTCTGCTGGCCGGAGTTCTGGACCCTGTTCGGAAGCTCTCCGGAATTCTGCCGATCATGCGACGTTCCATGTCTGCTGCTGATCGAGTTTTCGAAGTGATCGATATGAAGACGATGGTCCCGGAACCTCAGGCTCCGGTGACACTTCCTCGCCATTCACAATCGATTGAGTTCGATCACGTTTCATTCCGCTATCAGGCGGCTGGTGGCGGAAATTCTCATCCGCTGTCACTGCACGATGTCAGCCTCAAAGTCAACTTTGGCGAAGTCGTCGCGGTGGTCGGTGGCAATGGATCCGGCAAATCAACCTTAACAAGTCTGATCCCGCGCTTGATGGACCCGGCCGACGGCGCCGTCAAAGTGGACGGTGTGGACATCAGCTGCGTACTTTCCAGCGACCTGCGCAGTCAGATCGGCATCGTGACTCAGGACACCATGTTGTTTGATGATACCGTCTACAACAATATCCTTTACGGCAACCCCAGCGCCGATGCTCATATGGTCGAAGAGGCCATTCGTATGTCCCATGCGGCCGAGTTTATCCTGACTCTGCCGGACGGCTTGAACACTCGCGTTGGGGCCAAAGGACAGCGATTGTCCGGCGGACAAAAGCAGCGGATTTCCCTGGCTCGAGCCATCCTGCGTGATCCGTCGATCATGATTCTTGATGAAGCCACTTCAGCGATTGATGTCGAAAGCGAAACCATGATCTACGCTGCGCTTCGCGAGTTCTCGCGGGGTCGCACCACTTTCATTATCACTCACGTCATCAACAACACCTTCCTTGACCTGATTGATCGGATTGTTGTGATGGACCGAGGTCGCATCATCGCCGTCGGAAGCCATGAAGAACTGCTTCGAACAACCCCCGACTATCAGCGTCTGCTGCAGGTAGAAACATCAATGCGCCGAGCTGCCTGACCGCCAACAGTCGGTGCATGGCGAGCGATCAGCCAGGCTTCTGCGCCAGGAACATGATCTTCAGGCGCCCGATCTCCTCACTCACCTCTTGCTGCAGGAAAATGCCATGACGCAGAATCGCAGGACTGTGATCTGGAGATTTCTGGACGGCCGAGCCGGCCACGAAAATCAGGTGCTTGGTCTGTCAGATGCCATTGGACGACTTCACGAATCGACACTCGTTGAGATCCCTGTCGGCAAAGGATTCCGTGGGCTGAACGGACTGATGCCCAACCGCTTTTCTTTCGCGGAACAACTGCCTGCACCGGAACTGCTGATCGGGGCCGGCCACTCGACGCACATCCCCCTGCTCCGTTGCCAGAGACGGTTTGGCGGCAAGACGGTGGTCATTATGAAACCCAGTCTGCCAGTCTCACTCTTTGATTTGTGTCTGATTCCAAGACATGACAGGTTGCGATTTCCGCCACGCAACGTTGAGCGAACTGAAGGAGCCCTCAATCGCATTCAGCCATCGGCCACTCTGGATCGGACTCAAGGCCTGATCCTTGTCGGCGGGCCTTCAAAACATTTTGTCTGGTCCGATGCGCAAGTCGCGCATCAAGTCTGCACACTGGCAGCCCGGCACCCGCTGAACTGGACAATCGCGTCCTCCGAACGGACGCCGCAGAGCCTTCTGCAGAGACTGCGTTCCGACTGCCCTTCAGTTCCGATCGTCACACCACACAGCTGCTCGTCCGACTGGCTGCGACAACAATTGACTACACATGGAATTGTCTGGGTCACCTGTGACAGCATGTCGATGATCTACGAAGCGGTGACAGCTGGTGCCGAAGTGGGCTTGCTGGAACTGCAGGCCACTGCCCACAGTCGACTGGCAGGAAGTCTGCCATATCTGACGCAATCAGGCCTGGCAACTCGCTACAGTGACTGGGTACGCGGATTCAAACTGTCTCAGCCAAAACGCCCATTCTCGGAAGCGGATCGCTGCTCGGCTCTTGTTGTCAGTCGATGCCTGAAACTGGCTTCCAAAACATCACCTTGTGCAACCGTCTCTCGCTTTTTGTCAGGACGCCGCACAAGCTCGAACGGCCAAAATTCTGCAGCGGGATTTGACAGCCTTTTGAACGGCTGCGGTATTACGCTTCGATGAGCACCGGCGGTGATTCAGCAGATTGCGGAAAACAGTCACTTTTAAGGACCTGTCGGTCTCCGTCGCCTGGATACGAACTCGCTCCTTCATACCGTGCAAAGATCTCTCCATGCTGCGACCAGAACTGCCTCCGGAATCGGTCAGCAAATTCGCTCCGACGTTTCAGTTCCCCAAGTCGCTTTTGCAGCCACTGATTCGACCGCTGATCCGACTTCAAAATTCAGGCTGGCTGCCCGGCGTGCCGCTGCAGCAACATGTTGTGATTTGCGGATTCCCTCGCAGTGGAACAACTCTTTGCCAACTGATGATCGAAGCCTGCGTCCCGGAAATTAAAGCGTTCGGAAAGGAACGTCGGGCGCTGGAAATTGCAAAGTACGGCCGCAGGACTCACTCACGCCTTTTGACCAAACGTCCAAAGGACATTTTCCTAATCGACGAAATCCGCAACTTCCACGCGGCTCAGGGAACGGAAGCAAAATTCATTGTCATTCATCGTGATCCGCGAGCCGTGTTGACGTCTCTGCATTTCTCGCGGCCGAACGAATACTATGTGTCAGCCGAACACTGGGCTCATATTTATCGTCACTGGAAATGGAGTTGCCAGGCACCGGACGTTCTGTCTGTCTCTTATGAAGACCTCATCCAGAAGACTCACGAGGTCCAACGTCAGATTCAGACACTCACCGGCTGGAAAGTCGTTCGTCCATTCGAAGACTTTCATAAATATGTCCCTCAAGGTTTCGACGGTCGAGCCCTGAACGGCCTGCGTGAACTGGAACCGGAAAACCTCAACCGCTGGCGGGATCTTAGACATCGGCAACGAGTTTGTTCGCTGCTTTCAGAAATGCCGGAGCTTCCGCAGACGCTGATCGAAATGGGCTATGAGACCGACGCAGCATGGACACACAATTTTGCCCGCTGCGAGATTGCTCGTCCGGCAGCCTGATCAACTGAGAGAAGCCGCTGCGAATGATTGTGTCTCATAAGTACAGGTTCATCTTTCTCAAGACGGCAAAGACCGCTGGCACGAGCATTGAGATCGCGTTGTCGAAATTCCTCGGTGACGATGACATCATCACCCCGATTTCATCCGACGATGAAAATATTCGCCGTCAGCTGGGCTACCGCGGGCCGCAAAATTTTCGAAGCCCGCCGGGAATGCGCCGAGTGCCGTCGTTATTCAGCACCCTGTTTCGCAAGAAGCGAAAAGCGTTTTACAACCATATGCCGGCTCTCGAAGTCCGGGCTCTGATTGGTGACGAAATCTGGAACGGTTATTACAAGTTCTGCTTTGAACGCAATCCGTTTGATCGAGTCGTCTCGCTCTACTACTGGTGT
>JBDNHX010000316.1:0-1427 GCA_041688565.1 Planctomycetaceae bacterium | reverse complement strand
GCAAAGTCGCCGGAGACCAGCGGCGCGCCGTAGTAATGATTCGCATAATTCCCCAGCACCGCCAGCGGTTTTCCATCGCGAGTTTGAACGGACAGCAGGGTTAAGTCAGTGTCCGCTGGTCCTGATGGACCAATATGATTGAGACTCTGATAACCGGGATGCATGTGAGCTCGTACGTTCAGTTGCCCAAAGGGATCGGCCATCGTCATGCGATCGGAACGAAAGATCCATCGCCGACAATGATTGTGCTGATCGTCAGGCGTTACGGCCCAGCCAGCCTGAGCAGGCACAAGTTTCTCATGCGCCTGAACAATGCTGCGAACGATCTGTCCCGGCAGAAACTGAGCGTATTCCGGGTCGACGCGACTGCCCAGGCACGGCATGGCGGAGGGCGCTGAATGAGCATGCGTCGCTGAGATCAGCATGCGGTTTGTCGGGATCCCGGTCAGTTGACTGGCCTGCTCTTTCGTATCATCCAGCATGGCTCGTGTGATCATCAGGTTATCGACCACAACGATGGCGAGTCGCTCGTTACCATCGTCCAGCACGAGAGCCCGGGCCATCAGAGCGTCGTAAGCTTTGTCAGCCGTGCGTTCTTCTACCATACCGTTGACGATGACAGGAAAGACCGTCGGCGTGATGTCCACCATCGCCGCCCCTGCCTTCAGTCCAGCTGGGTTTGCCTCATCAGCGAAGACCGTCGTTTGTGCCGATCCGAATGCAATTAGAACGAAAAGCCGAAGCAATGATCGACACATGGCGGGAATCCTCAGGTAAAGCATTCAGGCGAGCGGTTGGGCGCCAGCCCTCCGTGGACAACGATGGCGACACGGAGGGCTGACGCCCAGCCGCTCGCCGACGAGAATCGGATGGTCTACTTCATGTCGAGCTCACGAATGTAGATGTTCCTAAACCACAATGTGTTGCCATGGTTCTGCAGTTCAATCTGTCCGCGTGGATAAATCGGATTCTTGCGGTCCCAGTAGTTTTCCATCACCACATCGTCTGTGACCAATTTGTCATTCAGTTTGATCGTCACTTTTTCACCGACCATCCGAATGAAAAACGTGTTCCATTCTCCGACTGGTTTGTCGGCAAGAACCAGCGGATAACGGGGATGCGTTTGATTGTTCCAGAAAGCGCCTGACCCTTTGTCGGCTCCCAGCGGCTTGTACTTTTCAAACGTAGTATCCCAGATTTGAACTTGCGGACTGCCTCGCAGATAGATGCCGCTGTCGCCACCTTCGAGGATTTTCCAGTCGACGTAGAATTCGAAGTCGCCGTAGTCTTTCATTGTGCAGAGACTGTCGCCCTTGCCATCAAACACCAGTTCGCCATCGACGACCGACCAGTGTTCCTTCATGTTGGCGTCCGCTTTCTTCTGAGCCTCGGCCAGTTCTTCGGGCTTCATGGCCGCTCGCTTTTCT
>JBDNHX010000315.1:0-20805 GCA_041688565.1 Planctomycetaceae bacterium | reverse complement strand
CATTTCACCGCTCCACCATCAGTTCCGCTCACCTCTGTCTCCCTCAAGTCATGTGGTTTCGAACGCAATTCCACGGTTGAGCCGTGGGATTTCACATCCGACCTTCATGACCGCCTACGCACCCTTTAAGCCCAGTGATTCCGAATAACGTTTGCACAGTTCGTATTACCGCGGCTGCTGGCACGAACTTAGCCTGTGCTTCCTCTGGGGTTCAGTCAAAATTTCCTTCCCCCTGACAGCGGTTTACAACCCGAGGGCCTTCATCCCGCACGCGGCATTGCTCGGTCAGACTTTCGTCCATTGCGGAAGATTCTCGACTGCAGCCACCCGTAGGTGTCCGGACAGTGTCTCAGTTCCGGTCGTGGGGGCCATGCTCTCACACCCCCTAGACATCTTCGCCTTGGTGAGCCATTACCTCACCAACTAGCTAATATCGCATAAGCCGCTCCTCGGGCGGAATCACACCTTTGCTCCGCAGAGATCATCGGGTATTACCTACAGTTTCCCGTAGCTATCCCCGACCCGAGGGTACGTTCCTATGAATTCCTACGCCGTTCGCCGCTCCCACCATTGCTGATGATCGCTCGACTTGCATGCCTAATCCACGCCGCCAACGTTCATTCTGAGCCAGGATCAAACCCTTCAAAAATATGCTTACCGAAGGTTTCCCATCGGTTAGTAGCAAGAAAGATTCAATACTGTTTGCCATCCCGGTCCAGGATGGCGAAACCAACAATTCGTTAGCCAAAACTCAAAGGCTCACAAACTCAATCATGTTGTCAAAGATCAGTGCTGGACAAAGAGACTTTCGTTTCTTAACTCCTTGTCTTCGTTTGGTTTGAAGCAAGGGGTTTTGTCCGGCCGAGGGGGAAGTATAACGGGACCAAAAGAACTGTCAATCCTGCTCTCTCAATTTTCTCTTGAGGTTTCTGGATCTGGTTTTGTTCCCGATTCCTGCCGCATTTCCAGTGCCCCGGTTCTGTCGAAATAACAGTCGAAGCACAGCCACAGTGATCGGGCATACCGGAAGAAAACGAAAGGGAAAATGATGCAGAATGTCGCCAAACCTGGAATTAGCCATGTCTTGCCGATTCCAGCCATGAAATGAAGCCCGATATAGGTCCAGGTCGTAATCAGCGTTGTCAGGCCATAGTTGATGTAGGTAGATCCAAGGAAATAGCCGGGGTCTCTTTCAAAAATGAATCCACAGCTTTCGCATTTTGACTTCATCCTGAGCCAGCCCGAAAACAGATTTCCGTCATTGCACATTGGGCATTTCAACGCCACGGCTCTGGAAAACGCGGTGCCCACGGAATCTGGCGGCGATCCAATCTGCGGCGGAGTTTGATTGTTCACGTGGGAAATCCGTCCTGTTGGTGATTTGGGAGGTGTGGGTGGAAGCGTGCTTTTATGGCCTGATGTCTGTCTTCATTCGTCTTCAGCCCGGTAAAGGCTCAGTGGATTTCTGTCCGTCTGACTGACAGTGCAGTTCACGCCTGGAAAATGGGGTGCAATCCTGGCCGCGAGTTTTTCTACGGCCGGTCTCTCGCTGCAAAAGTGACCAAGCAGGATCAGGTTGATTCCTCTGGACTGGCATTCAAGGACGGTGTGAAAACGAGTTTCGCCGGTTAGAAACGTATCACAACCCATTCTTGCAGCGTCGTCGAGGAATTCGCCGGCTGAACCACATGCCACGGCGACTTTCTGAATGGGGCGCGTCGTGTGGCAGGCAAATTCCAGATAATGGGCCTGAACGGCGTTGCAGGTCTGTTTGAGAAAGCTCGTGGGGTCACACGGAAGTTTAAGGCTGCCGATTCTGCCCTGCCCTCCGTCAATATCACGGCTCGCTTTTCGCAGCGGCCGAACATCTTCGAGTCCCAGGGAAGCGGCCAGTTCCTGATTTATTCCGCCGCTTGCACTGTCAAATGCGGTGTGTGGGCTGTAAACGGCAATACGGGCTTCTGCCAGCAACAGCAGCAAGCGGCCTTCCGGTGACATATCTGTAAGTCTTTTTGCGCCGTGGAAAAGGATCGGGTGGTGTGTGATAATCAACTGAACGCCATTTTGCAGAGCTTCCTCAGCCACGGACATTGTGAGTGTGAGGCAGGTCATTAGTCGGTGCACCTCCTGATCGGCTCGCCCGAGAAGGAGCCCGACATTATCCCACGGCTCTGCGAGCTGCAGAGGGGCCAGATCTTCCATGTAGCGGCAGATGTCGGCGACAGTGGCCATAGTCAGCTCCTTGAAGGATTAAACCAGTGAGAACGCGAGCAGGTTTAGTTTGAGCCACAACGCTTTTTTGCCTGTTTTGTTTTTGAATGCTGGCCAGCGGTCATCATTCCGAACTATTCAGCCGCCTGCTTCAGGGCGAGCAGTGTTTCTCGTTCCGGCAGGGATTTATAGTGTGGATCGAGCGGATAGCAGCCTGACACAAGCCCGTTGCGAGGAGCGGTGGTGCAGTCACTGAAGGTACGGCAGATCTTTTTGCGAGCCATTGGTCGCCCGGAAAAAATATCGGCTGGAAGTTCAGGATAGGAAAGAACCATGCGGCCGAGTCCCACGGAATCGGCCATGCCCAGTCTGACAACCGCCTGGGCTACATTCGGCAGCCACTCCTGGAGATACGAATATCCTGAGCCCACCACGATGACGTCGGGGACTCGCCTTTTCAATTCTGCTGTTGCCGCAATCTGGCGCTGCACGCCAGCGAGCGGGTCTTCCGGAGGCTGATATCCGTCACTTGGCGGAAACAGCGCAGGCCGCTGGATATGCGGATTGTAATAAGGGCTTCCGCATGTGGTGCAGGCCAGATCTATTTCGAGCGACTTCAACAGTTCCAGAAATTGTTGAGGCTCGCGAAAGTCGATGCCCTGCCCGCTGCCATCACCACCAAACGCATGGTGGTAAGGTGATGAGACGACCGGAACTCCCGTACGATCCTCCAATGAGCCAGGCTGGAAGGGGACGAAGTCGAAGACGCTGAGTCGGACGCCTATGCCAAGTCCGGGGGCCTCGGTGCGAATTCCGGATGCGATTTCCCGCAGGAAGCGAGTCCGGTTTTCGAAGCTGCCGCCAAACCGTCCTGGCCTGTCAAAGCCAGACAGGAGCTCATGCCCAAGATAGCCGTGGCAGTGTTTGATATCGACCCAGCGGTAGCCTGCTTTTGCCGCGAGCTTTGCGGCGGAAATGAAATCTTCAATCAGACGTTCCAGGTCGTCGTCGCTGAGCAGCGGTTCGTCCGTGGTGATTCCAAACTTTTTGTCCAGAATCGGATGACGATAAGCGATCTGTGGTTCCAGCCGGCGCTTGTCCGATGGGCGTGCAAACCGTCCCGAGTGAGTGAGTTGAAGGCCGATCAAAAGATCGTCTGTCGTGCCGAAACTTTCGTGATGGGCGGATTCCAGAATCGTTCGCAGTTCAATCAGATCCGGCAGAGTCTGATCATTGATCATCAGCTGATTCGGATTCGCGCGACCACCTGGACGCACGGCGACAGCTTCCCCGCCCCAGATCAGTTTGGCGCCGCTCAGTCCGAAATTTCTCCAGCGGCGACGAGTCAGTTCCGTGGGTCGACCATCTGTAGTTCCGTCCCAGCCTTCCATCGGCAGGATGCACCAGCGGTTGCCGATCGGGCCGCAAACGGACATTAGAGGTTGCGACAGTGCGCTTTCCGGGCCAGACTCCACAGCTTCGTCGAAGGGAAGAGGAAGTCCGAGTTCTTCAAGACGATTTTGAAACTGTTGTGCAGTCCGGAGTGTGGAAATTCTGGGGATAGGCATGATGGACTTTCGGCTGTGGCGAAGAACCTGCTGCTCAGCCTCAGTATAAAGTCATCCGGCGGCTGTCGGCCAGTCATGCACGAGTGTGGCGACGTCTTGCTCTTTCGCTCTATGTGAGCAGCCAGTCGACAAGTCGCCAGTCCATCCAGCGTCGGTCCGGGTCAACGCCGCCGCGCCCAATGAAGCCGAGATGTCCGCCGTGCTGAGTCAGGCACAGGGTCACATTGGTTGGAAGGCTCAGATCCATGAAAGGCTGAGAACAGACGACAGGATCGTCTTTCGATGCAAGAATCATAGTGTGGACGCGAATGCGATCGATGACTCGGATCGCAGAGGCGTGTGTGTAATAGTCGTCAGCGGAATCGAAGCCCGCAGCGGGCGCCGTGTAAAGTTCATCAAAGTCATAAAGGCGACGTGGCGGGCGTCGTGCGGTCGCCAGCGGCAGATGATCTTTCCACTGCGGGCCGTTGGCGATCTGGCTGATTAGCTGCTGAGTAAAATACCAGTCATAGCGCTGGCCCATGGTGGAAGAACTCAGTTTGATAGCACATCGGTGCAGATCGATCGGCGGACAAACGGCAACGGCCCGAAAGAGACTCAGAGGCAGCTGATCGGGTTGTTCGCCCAGATAGCGCAGCAGCAGATTTCCACTCAGCGAAAATCCGGCTAAGGAAATCGGGGAGCCCGGGCACAAGCGCTCGACCATCTGCACTGCCGCTGCAACATCTTCAGTGCGCCCGGCGTGGTAGGGATTTTGCGCGAGCAGCGCTCCAGCGCCACAGCCTCGGTGATCCATTCGGAAGACGCGGATTCCCTGAGAGATCAGGCGACTGGTCAGGCGGACCATATAGCCGCTCTGGTGAGAACCGCAAAGACCGTGCAGAAGAAGAACCGTGTGATCGCCGCGTTGCCACATCGGCGGACAATTGTCATGCATCACAATCATGTCGCCGTCGTCGAGTCTCAAACGACGTTCCATTGTTCCGTCGATGCGAACGCGACCCGGGAAGAGCGTTCCCCAAAGCGTCTGCAGATGCGCGCCCCACAAACCGCGGGCCGGCTGAAATCGAGGCACACCAGGAGGAGAATCCGTGGACTGCGCAGGACCGCCCCGCTCGCCCTGCACGAGATGTGGCTGTTCTGGACAAGCATTTTGCTGCGTCGCTGGTCCCTGAAAACGGTCGATTCCGTCCATCGTCATCCCGAAAGCTCAATGTCTGAAGTGAAGCTGATGGGGGTCAGTTTTCAGTTCATGGCCTGTCACGCGTGAACATTTTCACGCAACAATCTGCTGTTTGTAGACTCTTCAACACGTTTCGCAAAGGGGACAATAGAACAGCGAAAAATCCCCAGCGATGATATTGAAAGGAGTGTTGTCCAGCTGCCCCATGTTTTGCATCCTTCCAGAAATGCGGGCAGAGCTTTTATAGAGAGAAAGCCTTGGCCTGGATATGCTTAGCGGGCGAAACGCAGTCGCTTCCGGAGCCGGTCGGCTGTGTTCCAGGAAGAAAAGTTATTCGGCCGCTGAAAAGATCAGGCAGGCGTTGTGGCCGCCGAAGCCAAAACTATTTTTCATGGAGCGGCGGATGCGCATCCTGCGTGGTTCAAAGGGCACATAGTCGAGATCGCATTTCGGGTCCGGGTTGTCCAGATTAATAGTGGGAGGTGCGGTGTCGGTAAGCATCGCTTTCACACAAAACGCGGATTCCACTCCGCCGGATGCTCCCAGCAGGTGGCCGATCTGGCTCTTGGTGCTTGAGACCGCGAGAGCATCAGCGTGGCTGCCGAAGACAGCGCGAATCGCACTGGTTTCTGCCATATCGCCCAGCGGGGTGCTGGTTCCGTGAGCGTTAATGTAGTCAATATCGTCCGGTCGAATTGCGGCGTCTCGAATTGCCGCTCTGATGGCATAGGCTGCGCCGGCTCCGTTAGGGTCGGGAGTTGTCAGGTGCGTAGCGTCCGAAGAAAGCCCGTAGCCAACGACCTCCGCGAGAATTTTTGCGCCGCGTTGCTTCGCAAATTCATAATCTTCCAGAATGAGAATTCCGGCTCCTTCAGAAAGAACAAATCCATCGCGGTCACGGTCGAACGGGCGACTGGCTGTCTGCGGAGAATCGTTGCGAGTCGACAGGGCGCCCATTCTTGCGAAGCCGGCAATGCCCATCGGAGTCAGACCGGCTTCCGTACCGCCAGCGACCATGACATCGGCCACTCCGATCTGGATCAGACGGAACGCATCTCCAATTGCATTCGTGCCGGATGCACATGCCGTGCAGACCGCTGTGTTGGGGCCGCGTAGTCCCCAGCGGACAGAGATATTTCCGCTGGCCGCGTTAATGATCAGCTTCGGAATCATGAACGCAGAAATACGGTCCGGACCACGATCAAACAGCATTGAATGCTGCTGTTCGATTTCATCCAGACCACCAATTCCACTGCCCACCAGAACGCCGTACCGATACGAATCGCCAGTGGAGAAATCGATCTGTGACTGAGCGATGGCTTTTTGAGCCGCCACAAGAGCGAACTGACTGAAGCGATCGATGCGGCGAAGTTCTTTGTTGTCGATATTCAAATGGGGAACCGGATCGAAATCCCGGATTTCCCCCCCGAATCGGACTTTAAAGTCGCGGCAATCGAATCGCTGGACCGGCCCAACGCCACTTTTGCCGCTACACACGGCTGCCCAGACGTCGTCCAGTTCGCAGCCAAGCGGTGTGACAACGCCAAGCCCGGTCACCACTACTCGACGGCGTGACATCATTCAGCTCGCGGCGCAAAAAAACAGCTCGCAGATCCAGAACCCGATAACGACGGGAATTCGTTTCTGTAGGGCAGATACCAGCCGAATGACTGGCCTGCACGACAGTACGAGCCCCGAAAAAGTTGTTCCGGAGAGTGCGAGCGGGAGAGACTACTGCTTACCTTCGATGTAGGTAATCGCATTACCAACAGTCTTGATCTTGTCGTAATCCTCATCGGGGATCTTGACGTCAAATTCGTCTTCAAGCGCCATGACGAGTTCAACAATATCAAGTGAGTCAGCCTTCAGATCATCCACGAAGGAGCTGTCACGGGAAATTTCTTCTTTAGGAACGTCCAGCTGGTCGCTGACGATACCAATCACTTTTTCTTCAATCGACACTGATGCTTTCCTCCAGCGAAACAAAACGCCAACAGCGATTTCATCCCGCTGCCAGCCGTCCGGGGAATTGCTCCGGTGGCCTGCTCCGTGTGCAGGCGATCGTCCGGTCCGCGAATCGTACGGAAGATATATCGGGTTTGCGAATTCGTGTAAACCCGTTTAGACAGATAGACTGCTGCAATTCCAGAGTGAGCACTCAGATAACTGTGATCCGGCGAAAGTGTTCGTGTTTGTGCCGGTTTTGTCCCGGCTGTTTTCAAAAACTCAATTCCAGGAGGAAAGCATCGTGGCCGAAAGATACCGGGAAATTGAGGTTGCCGGTTCCTGTCATATGATGGGGCAGCAGATTGGCGAGGCTGCTCGGGAGGAAATTCACGGCTTCGTGGCGACAGCTTTGGAACGAATTTCTCAGACAATTCATGTTTCCCGCGCGACGATTCGACAAGTTTCGAAACAGAGCACCGTCTTCCTGAAGGACTACGCTCCGGACCTGGTCCAGGAGATTCAGGGGATGTCGGAAGGCTCAACGGTGCCCTTCGATGATCTGATGTTTCTTCAAATTCGTAATCAGCTGACGGCCAACATGGACAGTGGATGTACATCATTTTCTGTCGCCGCCGCCTTTACGGAATCTCGCCAGCCTCTTATTGGTCAAAACTGGGACAATGATCCGGCCTTGAATCCTTTTACCGTCGTTCTGACTCGTCGACCGGCTGACAAGCCGGCCTGGATGTCGATTACGCAGGCCGGTTTGATCGCTTACATCGGATTCAGTGAGGCAGGAATGGCCGCGTGTCTCAATTCACTGCCGGCACCTGCTCGAGCCGTTGGAGTTCCTCACTACTTTACTCTGCGTCGTCTGTTCGAGGCCAGTTCGCTGGAGGCGGGCGTGGCTGCGATCGCATTCGCCTGGCGGGCTGTTCCCGCCAGCATTATGCTGGCAACGCCTCAGGGGCCCGCCAATCTGGAAGTAACTCTCGAAAATGTCCATGTCGTGCGTCCCACAGACGGGCAAGTCCTGACTCACACAAACCACTGTCTGCATCCCGAGCTGCGCTGTATTAATTCCCAGTTCGACGAACTGATTCAGTCAAAGCCGCGTCTAAAGCGTGTTGACTGGCTGCTGGCCGAGGCTGGCTTATTAAATATCGAGGCCCTGAAAAACGTGTTGCGTGATCACGACGGATTCCCGATGTCACTTTGCCGGCATGCCAACGGCGATGTTCAGCATGGTTACTGGGAAACCGTATTTTCGGTGGTTATGTCGCCCGAGACCGGAGCCATGCATGTGTCCCGTGGAAATCCGTGCACTCAGGATTACGAGATTTACTCGCTGCGATGAGTGGCCTGTTGGCCGGGCGGATGGAGGCCGTGTTTGTCGGCTTCAGTTGGTTCAGGCCGCGGCGGCAGAATTCGCCGAAAACTGCTGCCGACCTGTGATCGCTGACTGTGGAGCAAAGAAAGTCGTGTCGACAGGGACTGACAGGTCTTTTGTGCAAAAGACCTGCTTTTAGTCCCGTATTATGTGGCAGGGTACTGAAAATGGCCGCCGCCGCAGGTGAGCGTTCAGGGATGGTCCTGCGAAATCCCGGTGCATCCGGAACAATCGCTACAGTTTCTCAAATTACCGGACCGATACTTCCGTCAAGACCGTTCTGATGCGCAGACTTTGTCGGTATTGCCCCGCAGAGAAAGCTGATCAGATACGGGAGAACATCAGCGAAGGCAGTGATTTACTGCAGCTTCTCCAAGGATGGATCAATGCGGATTCGGCACTCACTCAAGGCGTTCGTGCCCTTCATTTTAATGCTGGCGGCTGGGCGTAGTAACGTCCAGGCTCAATATGCTCCGCCAATGCCGCAGCAGCCAATGCCGCAGGGAAGCTATCCGGCAGGATATCAGGCTTACCCTTCGCAGTCGCCGTACCAGACTCTGTTCGAACAGAACTACGTCTCGGAAGGCCTGTGGTATAAAGATTCGAACAACGGGTTTGGGCCGTTTTCGCATCGCCGCGATTTCTTTATGAACCTGGATTACACGCGGACAAAGACTCGTGCAATGCGAGGCATCGTCGGGTACTCCGGAGCACAGACTTATCATCAGCAGAACGACCCGGAAAACGACGAAATCATTACCGGCCTGGGTTTCTTTCACTACTTTGATGCGGCCCGGGCCAGTCAGATTCCGGATATGATCAACAACGGAATGCGAGCCAGTGGCGGATTCTGGAATGCAGACGGTTCCGGCCTGCTTCTGGATTTGAACTGGGGAGCTCAGGATTCTTCGATCTTTGATGCCCGCGCCAATGCACTGAGCGGACGTCTAGACACGGCAACAGTCCTTGCATTGCGTTCCACCGGTGGTCGCGGCCTGATCAGCAACTTCAACACCAACGGCCAGACTGACCTGGGAATCACTACTGGTCAAATTCTTGGGAACGGGGTGCCGTTCGACGAGGCGGATGCTACAAGGTATCCGGTGTTTGGAACAACAAATGAGATTCTCGATCGCACTCTTTTGAATCTGTACGGCATTCCAATCGGTGACGGTCGGACCATCAGTGACTCCGACACCGAAGGCGGAAACGGTCTGGGCGTTACGATTCCTTATGACATTCAGTTCCAGATGGAACATCGTATCTCCACACTCGGGTCGGTAATTGACGGTGCATTCATGCCGTTCTATGACCGCAACAACCTGAAGATTAACACTGTTGTGGGCGGTCGCTATCTGCATGTCAACGAAGGTTTTGGTCTGAACGTTGCGGACAGTGGCTTGTCGTATGGTGTGAATAACGGTGACAACGACACCCCGGACAATGCAAAAGTATTTCCGGGGGCCGATGGCCGCGATGATGATGGTGACTTCATCATCGATAATCCTGTGGAGGCGGGAACGCTGACGTTCAATCAGATCAATCCGTCGGATCCGGTGATCGTCCACGGATTTCTGGACAGCGAAGTTACCAGCAACCTGGCTGGCCCTGAGTTTGGTCTGCATTACCGAGTTGGCGAAGGAAAAGGAGTGACCTTTGTCGGGCACTTAAAACTAGCGGCGATGATCAACAACGAAAAGATCCGGCTTCGTGGTGACAATATCTTCAACCACATGAATCCGGATGACACGACAACACCGACCGTGCTGGATGATGGCTTCGATACGAACACTCTGAACGGGCCGACACAGAATGCCTTTTCAGACAGCCAGTCCTCGGTCCATCTGTCGCCTTTGTTCGAGCAGTCTCTGATGGCCGAGCTGCCGATCTTTGGACATATTCCTGTTCTTAAAGACGTGCAGCTGCTGGAAGATGCCAAGCTTCGAATTGGCTGGACGTTCCTGTTCGTGGGCGAAATTGCAGACCCTAATCAGTCTGTGGATTACTCGGCTGTTAACCCGAGGCTGGACTTGTTCCCGCAGGTTCGCAGCGAACGTGGTGTGTTTACTCAGAACACGTTCAATTTGGGTGTGAACTGGAGCTACTAAAATAGTGCCCATCGACTGACAGGCCTCGAAGCGTTCCGGTGATGAAATGTTTTTACTGCCCCAGTAAAAACAATAAAGCCATGATCTTCAGGGATCCTTCAATAATCGCATCCGGTTGACAAGCACCTCAAACATGCCCACGAAAAGTATATTCACGGTTTGCTTCAATCCGCATGATTACTTCAACCCAGTCACAAAAGACCGTCGTACGGACGTCCCTCGGGTAATCGATCGAAAAATGCCGTAAGGCAAAAAAAATCCGCAAGATGCAGAGATTCTTCTTCGAGACTCAGGCGAAGGCTTTTTCAGCAACCTGTCTGAGGAATCACAAGGATGAAGAATATCCTGCAAAATCTGACCCATCGCCGTATGCGCCTCGGTGGTTCGAACGTCATTCGGCATCTCACATCCGGCCCATCCTGGGCTCTGTCTCCTGGAAGCCAGCGACTTCCGCTCTCCGTTTCTGAAGCTGCCGGTTTTGATATGCATATCGTGACTGATTCCGCGCTGACGATTGGGCAGCGTGTGACTATTCTCTGGGGTGCCTCCGACATGGAGCCGGGGGTCGGGATGCCCGGGATCGTTCATTGGATTGGTTCCGGAAAGAATGCGAACGAAGCAGGCATCGCTCTCCATGAGCCGTTGCCGGAAGATCTTTCCGTCAAACCACAAAGAGGTGCTCGGAGCAGCATTCGCTACGAATGTCGAGTCCCCGGAGTCCTCGAATGGAGCGAAGGATCTGAGGTCTCTGTGGCGGCCATGGCCACGAATTATTCTCGGGCCGGAATTTGTTTTCAGGCCTCGGTCGCCCCGCCGGTTGAGACTCCTGTGCAGTTTGCCTGGGATAGATCTGGGCAGAAAAGCGGTCTTGCGGGAGTCGTTCGCTGGGTCATCAGCCAGAACGGCGGGTTCCTGACAGGCTGTGAACTGCTCACGGATCACGGTTATAGGATTTCCGGGGTAACCGTATAGACCGTTTAGATTGAGTCGTCACGGTATAATCCGTCATCGCCGAGCCGTGGGCTTTGGCGCCGGCTACAGGCTTCGTGGCTGTTCTGATTTCCCTGGCGATTCGCGTGACTGCCGTGCAGAGTTACCGAAAGTGATGATTACGGCGCCACCCATTCTGCATGCAACGGACGGCCCGTTGCAAAATAGAAGCGGGCTCGAAGATTGCCATCTCTGGAAAGACGCAGCCATTCGACCGTCTCCGTGCAGACTTCGATGGCCGAGAAATGTTGTCGACCGGCTTCAATCTCATTTCGATCAGGAATGCGCCCCATGAGTTTCGCCGGAAGATTTGAATCCGGCGCACCGCAAACAGTCCCCGGCGCCGACGAGCCACAGTACATTTTCAGACTGGCCGTTGTTCCGTCTGCCCAAAGCTGGTCGGCCGTGTCGCCCATCGTCTGAACGGAGGCGGCGCCCTGAACGTGCAGTTGTGTAGAAAGCTGGTGATCATAAAACAGCAGCGAGACCTTTGCATTGTTCCTGATCTGCTGCACCTTTGGGGACCGGACGTCGGTGTGAAATTGCAGAACGCCTCGATCCCGCCGAACGGCCCGAAGTACTACAGTGCGCTGACAGCATTGTTCTGGGCCGTGCGTCGCCAGCACAGGAAGTCGCCAGCCGGGTTCGTTTCCTTTGGCCGCTGTTTCCAGAATATCCCAGATGCTCGCGTGGATTGTCTGCAGAGCCTGCGGCTGGGTGAGATCATCGGGCAGGGGAAAACCGGTCATAAGTCTTCTTATCAGGATGCAGGAGTGGATGCGGGGACCGTCGATGACAGAAGGCGTTGTTCGATGGCCGCCCAGTTCAGCTCAGGATCGTCCGTAATAATCTCCAGACGACTGTCACGTCGATACGCGGTTGGCGTGATTGACACCTCCGCGCCGCTGCGATTGATGAGCCACCAGTCGTCATCACATCTGAACAGGCCTTTGATCCGCTGCACAGGATGAAGAGCTCCGAGATAGTCCATCAGATCATCACGACAAAAAATGGTTTCGGGCGGGAAGATCCAGCCACAGGCACGCTGGCCGCCCCCTTCATTTTCCAGTCGAACAGGCGGATGGTTTGCAGAGGGAAGAGTCAGAGCGACCAGATCGAAGGCCGCTGCATGATGGCTGACCGCGTTTACCGGCTGGCTTGTCTTGCTGGAGTGTTGATGTTCGGCGGCATGGGCGTTGTCAAATCGCGGCTTTCTAACCACCGTTCCCGTCAGGTCCAGCCACTCCGGATTTAGTTTTCCAAACCGTGTCTCAGCCACAAGCAATTTGGGCGGATCGAATTGATCGATCCACTGTCGGCAGCGTTCCGTCTGCTGGGGATCGCGTTTGTCAGTCCAGTTGATTGCGACAACATCGGACATCTGAATCTGATCGTGAAAACCTTCGCTGTTGGTGACTCGTGGGTTTTCAAAATCCTTCGGGTCCACCAGACAGATCGTGGCTCGCAGATCGAGCGCCTGTCGGAATCGTTCGCTTCGCAGAGTGTCAATGACTCGGGCCGGATGCCCTGCTCCGCTGGGTTCAATCAGCAGCCGATCGGGTTTTGTCCGTCGAATGAACTGCATCAGGACGGCGTCCAGCATTCCGGAGGTTGTGCAGCAAAAGCAGCCCCCGGCGAGTTCCTGAATCTGGACTTCCGGGGTCTGATCGTCGAGCATCAGATCGTCAATGGACACCATTCCATATTCATTGACGAACACAGACCACCGTTCTCCGGCCGGTCGATGGTTCAGCAGTTCGCGGATGGCCGTTGTTTTGCCGGTGCCTAGGAAGCCGGTGATTAGATTGGTGGGGATCAGTTTTCCGGTGTACCACACGAGCGAAGTGCCCCTGAAAAAGGAGATTTTACGGACAGGTTGCGAATCGGAATCAGATTCCCGCACTCACGTTTCGGCATCGGAAGATTGCAGGAATTGTCGTTGCTACGTTGCCGTTGTCGTGTCAATGATCTGGTCACAATGGACATTTTCTCAGAAGCTACCGGAATTCCGAAGCGTGTTTGTCCCCAGCCAGAGGTAGTGCTGTCGGAAATGGATTATTCGGCGGCTTTTGAGCCTGTTCTGGGCTGCGACCGTCTGTCGCAGGGAGCTGGCGAGTGAACCTCAGCCTGATTTTGCAGTTATTTGTACGTGATCGATGGGGCAGAGTCCGTTCTGCAGCCCGGGAGTGGTCTCATGCGCTGAAACAGGATCTGAATCTCTCCAGAACGCGGCGCATGCGAGGTGGCGGTTCACGGTCTCTGCAGGCGGAGTCGCTTGAGGTTCGGCAGGTCTTAAGTGCTGCGGATCCGGCGGTTTTTGCCGTTGAGCCCTCCCCGGACGTGGTGCTGCCTGTCGGTTCCGATTTTGACACATCATCGGACGCGCAATGGCTTGTGCAGTCGTTGCGGACGGAGTTTCTCGCCGCCCTCGAATCTTCAAAGTCGCCACTGTCTTCCTTCACACAGCAGGCGTCCAGGAGTTCGGTTGAAGTTGAAAGCGAGTCCGTTCCGGGAATTGTCGGCAGGCTGGACTTGGGGGCTCTGGCGGATATCGCGGACGCACAGTCCTCTGATCTGCCGCTGTCCGATGAACGGCCTTTGTCGAATAAGCTAACGCTCTCCGAATCGGACCCGGCGGACGAACCGCAGGCCGGTCAATTGCTGAGGGTTGAAGTCGCGTTCGACTGGACTAAGGGGCCTCGACGATTCTCGTTTGTCGCGATTTCGAATTCCAGCTGGCAGGTCACACTTGGCGGGCTTGGTGGCACATCACTGGCAGAAGCCGACTTCAGTTTCGCGCAGCAGCTTGTTTCTGTGAACGCGGCCGAGATCATCAGGAGTGTTCAGCCTGACAGAATTCTTGAGATCTCGTTTCAGAAATCGGAGACTCTAAAAGAGAGCCTCATCAGGTTCGGATCGGACTCGTCATCCGGCCCGTCTGCGTCTATTCATCATGTCGAGCAGGAAATACAGTCGCGTCCCGTAGTGCAGGGCGTTGTGAGCCGCAACGGGAAGCATGCGACTCCGGCGAGTTTCCTTTTGCCTGGTGATTTTCACGATCGTTTTTCGTTGCTTGATGAAGTGTTTCGGGCGGACTCTTTTTTCCTCGATGATACTTCGATTCCGTCCGAAATGACCGTCGCGATCTCTGTCGGCGGACACACATCATTAACGGATAATGCCTCTGGAAGTCGTTCCGTCGCTGGCTCTGTCCGCTCCCGCCTTTCGAACGTGGACAGTACGGACGCGGCATCTGCTGCTTCAGGAACCGAAGCGTCAGCGGCCACCGTTCGATCTCACGGTAACATTAACCGGCTTGTTCGCCGCGGCTGGAACTGGATGCGCGGCAGCCGCATTTCCAGTGGCGGTCTGGCGGGAGAGTTGACTGGCGTTGCCCGTCATTTCTCGCTGTCTGAGTTTTCAGTGAGTTCCGTCGGAGCCATTGATCAGCCGCAGTCATCGGCGAGCATTGCAGGCACCGTCAATTGGCTGGCACAGCTGATGGATCCGTCCGGACGCACTACGGAGACAGCGGGCCTCGTTCGCGGTTCGGACTACCTTGAGCTGAACATTCGGCCGACAGCGGTGCCGGTGTTTCATCAAGACAATGTGTTGCCCCGCGACAGGCAGTTGTCAGGGTACGACATTCGTTCGCAGGCCCGACGGTATCGCGAGAGTCAGCGCCAGATTGTGGCCCACGACGCTTCAACATGTCTCCGGCCAGAGGAATTTGAGTCACCAATGCTGCCAGCGTCTGGCAGCATACCGAGAGAACTTCGATATGTGGCCAGACCCCGGGGGCCGCCTGTTTACGGCCGCGATGCCAACGTGCCGTTTGGCGAGAGGGATGCTCCTGCGAGTCTGCTGGAGCGATTGAGATACAGCATTGCCCCGAGAGGACCTTCGCTGGTGGTTGCAGAGATGCAATCACCCGAACTTCCGTCCTTTTCGGGGCCGAGAGTGAGTCCTGAACGATCTGCATGTCAACTTGCCTGCTGATGTGAATCGGCAGCGGAACATGAATTCGCAGGACCCAGTCGCGGCTCCCATCTTCACCAATGGAGCCGATGCATGTCTCACCATTTCGACGACGCACGTGTGCGGAGTCTTATACGTTATCACTATCAACGAAACAGGCACCTTTCGAACACTCATGATGCGGAAGACCTGTTTCAGGATGCATGGATTGATTTAAATGATTCGCAGCCGGATCAATGTGATCCGGAAATGGTTCCGCAGACACAGGAGCAGCAGCTTCGACAGGCGGTTGGGCGAGCAGCCGAACGAGCCTTTGGAAAGTTGCGAAAAAGAAGCCAGCGAGGTTCGGCTGCAGAAGTGCAGCTCGAATACGACCCGGCCGACTATGTCCCGGACCATGGGCTTGTTTTGGATCTGAAGCAGCAGATTGAATCACTTCCTTCCGATGAGCGGCTGGTGATTGAAATGCTGCGGTCTGGTTATGACGGATCAGAAATTGCGACACAGCTGAAGCTTTCGCCACAGGCTGTGACGCGACGTAAACAAAAAGCCCTGGAACGGCTGCGGCAGACTCTGGGTGAATAACTATGACTAAAACGCCCGAGATTTTTACGTCATCCACGGCATCCGATGAATGTCATCAGGCGCTCAATGCCCTGCTTCTGCAATGGCCAGAGAAGCCGAGCGACACCATGTCCTCGGCCATTCTGGATCATTTCTGCCAGTGCCGCAGCTGCCTTCGAAAGTGGATCGCTCTCGAAGCCGCTGCGGATCTGGCTTCCCTGTCCGGCGACGCCCGGTTCTCAGAAGAGGACCACGCGGCTCCTCATTCCGCAGGCAGCCTTGAGTCTTAGCCAGCAACGGCGTTCTGGCAAAGCTCGCTCGGAGCGACTCTCTCTCGTGATGTTCACTGTGTGATGTCCATAAGGCCACAATTTGCTCGCAGCCTCGCCCCCACAGCCGCTTCCCGCGAAAATCCACTGCCCCCGTTCCGCCCTTTTGAGTCCGCCGACGCTTGCAGCGGAGAGATCCTGATCTCCCGCCGGCTCTGATTCGCTGCAAACGGTTCTGCCACAGGACTTTAAGCTGCACCTTCGGCACGGGCATTTTCCGCCATTTGGGCGATTCCTTCGGCATAATCGTCGCTGCTGAGTCGTCCGCAAGCGCTTGCCTGAAGGGACTGCCGCCTTAGCCGTTCCTTAATTTGCGGCGAAGAGCCATGAAAACGTGCGATTTCCTGGAAAACAGGCTGCTGGATGTCCCTGATTATCTATGACAGGGATGGAAACTGGTCGAGGTGCAAAAGTGTTACCTCGCGGCCTTTTTCCTGACTGCGGGCCGCGTGCCGGCGGTATTCGGTTCCGTTCAAAGAAATTGCTGAAGCCTGTTGCTTTGTTGTTGCGATAAACCCCCTAAGATGTCACTCTTCGCTGTGTCGTGGGACGCGCGCCAGTGGTTCGGCAGATTTCTTCGGGCTGCAACTTGTCGAGAATCATAAAACCGTCCGTAGTGGCGAAATCACTGGTTGAGTAAAAGGACATTTGAAAATGGCCCTCCGCAAACTGAAGAAAAATCGCCGAAATTCTGACGTTCGGCACGTTTCGAACGCCGCAGAAGTCTGCGAGCTTCGCTCCCTGCTCAGCGCTGTCGCAATCTGCTCGGATGTTGTTGACACGACAGGAGCGGTCGACTCTTCAGAAGTCGTCGAAGTGCTTTCTGTTGATGACGTTGAGTCGCCGGAAGTCATGGACGCCGTCTCGGAAGAGTTCGAGTTCGTTCCGGAACTGGCAATCTGTACGATGGTCTTTATGGGCGACGAGGTATTGCCTGAAGAATCATCAGAGGAAGAATTCGTCGACGAGTCCGACGCGTCTCTTGTTAAATACGCTTTCTTTTCCACATTCGACACGACGGGTGAAGTCGAAGAGAAAGTGGCGGTTGATGGTGTTGAAGTCGTTGACGGCAGCGAAGAGTGGGATCCAACTTGGAGTTACCGCACTCTGATTTCTGACGTCGAAGATGGCGATTTGGTTTTCACCACATTCGTTGGTGACATTGACTTCGAAGGCGAAGACAGTGAACTGGTTGACGAGTTCGTCGACGTCACTACGCTTGAAGACTGGGATCCGTCCTGGGCTTACCGCACTGTTATTGTTGACGGTGAAGGCGCTGTGGACGAAGAGTACCTCTACGACGAAACGTCTGATTTCGAGATCACCCTGGATTCCGAGCCGAGCGGCGAAATTATTGACGAGTTCGTCGACGTAACAACGATTGAAGACTGGGATCCATCCTGGGCTTACCGTGGCGTTGTTGTGGACGGTGAAGGCTCTGTGGAGGAAGAGTATCTCTACGACAAAACGTCTGATTTCGAGATCACCCTGGATTCTGAGCCGGGCGGCGAAATCATTGATGAAGAAGCCGTCGTGGATGGCGAAGAAAAGCCAGTGGTTGTTGAAGAGTTCGTTGAAATCACAGACGAAGAATATCTGGCAGACGGTGAAGAGATTGTCTTCGAAAAGGAAGGCAACGCAACTCCGATCCGGTTCAACATTCAGCCGTTCTTTCGCGGTTCGGTGGGTGGCGTTGAATTGCAGAACATGGCCTTCAGTAATACCGCGAACGCGGGCTCCGGGGCTGAGTCGACCTTTGTTGGACCAGTCAGTGCTGGCAATGGATCGTCATCAGATGGGAACGTTGCAGTCGTGACCGCTCCTGTTGCGGTACCAGTTGTGTCTGTTGCATTGGCTCCGCCATCTTTGTCGATTCCCGTTTCACAATCGAAAATTTTGAATCTGTTTGAGAATGAACAGGACTTGTCCAGTGTAGGCACGCTGGTGGCTTCACTTGCAGACGCCGTCCCAACGGCCATCGAGTCAGCAGAGACGACACTGGCTTCCGGTCTCGATCTGGAACTGGGTGGCCTGACCTCTTCCCTGAAGACAGACTCTGGAACCGATTTGAACAGCCTTGAACCGCTGCTTGAAGGTGACACAGAGATTGAAACTGTAACCCCGGAAGAAGAACAGAATACTGTACCGGCCGAAGCCACCGATGAAGCGGTGGCCTCGGTGGACAGCGATCCTCCGACCGTTGCCGAAGTGTTAACGAATCAGGCCACAAGCTCCGTGGTTGCCGTTGGACGAAACTCCTACGAACGAAGTGAGCGAATGGTTGATCGAATCATGTCCGAGTTCGCTATGAACGGATTTGTTGGATGAGTTGGACCGAACATTGCTGCGTGCATCGATTCTGATGCAGGCTGATTTCTGAAATCCGATGAAAGCCGTCAAACGCTTCATCGGATTTTTTTGTTAGTGAGCGAGTGCCATCGGCGTGCCGTCTTGCTCGGAGGCTCAGCTTTTTGTCAGCAGAGTCTACGGCGCAGCAAACGCGGCAGAGTCACTCATTTTGCAGCGGGATTCGAGGTCTCTGCCGGGGCATCGTCCGCTGAAATCCACTTGGCCAGTTCTTCCGCGATCAATGCGTGAGCCCGTTCATTGGGATGATTATCGAAGCGGTTAACGGTCAGCTTTTCTGCCAGGTGTGCTTCAAAAACTGGTCTCATGTCGAGCACCCGGACATCGTATTCGTAAGCCCATGTCACCAGCTTTTCGTGCGCATCACCGAATGGATATTCCGGACCAAGGTTGTGCATGAACGGGAAGATGATGAGGCGAAACGGAATGTTCTTTTCACGACTTCGTGCAACCATGTCGTTGAGATCGTGCATGACCGAGAGCCACGGTGTTCCGGCGTACGAATCCACGAGGTGCGGAAAATAGTCCACGGAGGACCCGGCCGAGTACTGCACCCAGCGGTGGTAACTCCAGTTGATAAAGTAACTGTTCTCCACCAGCCAGTTTCCGGATCTTCGTCGTTGACCGATTTCTTCGATGGCCGCCTGCGTTTTGGGGTCGTACCCTTCAATATCATTCATCATGTAGCAGTAAATCACCATATCGACCGCATGGTCGCGACTCAGCACGGCCTCATCCAGCGCTCGTATCATGGAGATCTCATATCCCGGCTCGCCCATGTTATAGACCTGCCAGCCCGGCTCGGCGGTCGCGTTCAGCTGTAACTCCAGGCGTTCAGTAAACCGGTCATCCATGTTTTTGATTCCATGGCCGGCGGTAAAGCTGTCGCCGAGAAACAGGATGCGCTTCACGTCGGCTGGAAGCCGGTCTGACAAAAGCCGTCGCTCCCGAAATCCGTCGGCATTCCGTTCAGCATCAATGTGCCGGGCAAACCATCGCTTTGCAATCAGGCTCGCGTTGAAGGCCTCAGAATGATCTACGCCGACGGCGAAAATCAGCTCAGCAAAAGTCAGCGTCGCGAGAAAAAACCACACACCCATGAAGATGGCGTTGATCCTTTTTGATGGCAAACGCCCGCCGGGTAGTCGCCTGAGTCGGATCATGCGACGCCGTTTCAGTAACCAGACCAGAAATGCGCCCAGGCAGCCTGTCCAGGCGACAAGACCGAGGAGGTAACTGGTTTCCAGCCAGAACAGCAGCATGAAGAACTCCGCAAGTCTGTTTGCGCAAAGCCAAGGCACGGCCCACGGGCGGAATGTCCGATAAACATTCAGGAAACAAAAGCACCGGCGACCCTGTTGTCAGGTTTTCACCTCAGATCAAGGGAACCGGACCGACAATGCAGAGCATCGCTGGGCTCAGCCGAGTCCTAATGGTGGTCGCCGCGAACGCTGGTGGTTTACTTTTTGCCTGGAGGAGTCTTTACGCCCGACGCAGATCGCTGATACATGCGGAACCGTTCTTCGTACTGCCTTGGCACTACAGATTGGCGATTCGTTGTATCCTGCAGATCACGGTCTTTATCGGCCCGGCCTTCCCGTGTTGTGCCGGTCGACTGCACGTCCAGACTGCGAAGCATTTCTTCGAAACTCTTCTGAGACAAACTCTTTTCCTTTTGCTGCTGTTCGTTCAACTGGCGTTCTTCCAGTTGTTGGCTGAGGCGATCTTTGAAGGCTGCGAGCTCCTCTTTGGTCCAGCCGAGTTCGTCCAGAAGCTGAGGATCGATTTCTCCCCGGTCCAGTTCTTTCTGCAGACGACGAAGGGCCAAGTCCGCGGCCTGAGCTGCCTCATCGACCTGGGGGTCTGCAGCAGGCGTTGAGTCACCTTCACTGCTGCCGCCACCTCCGGCTTCTGAGTCTTCGGTGGCAGATCCATCGGTCGACTGTCCATCGCCACCGGCGGTTCCATCGCCCGATTTGCCCATGCCGGCCTTACCTCTCCCCTTGCCTTTGCCCGACTTTGATTCTCCCGACTTGCCTCCCCCAGACTTGGATTCACCCGACTTGGATTCACCCGACTTGGATTCACCCGACTTGGATTCACCCGACTTGGATTCGCCCGACTTGGATTCGCCCGACTTGGATTCGCCCGACTTGGATTCGCCCGACTT
>JBDNHX010000314.1:0-11849 GCA_041688565.1 Planctomycetaceae bacterium | reverse complement strand
GAGGGTCAGCACTACGGCCGGGCTTCCAAACGGCTGGACATGGACTGGCGAACGCTGAAGCAGAAGCTGAACAAAGATCTTGTTGAAGCCTATTCTGTTCGTTGAGCGTCGGCCGTAACTCGAGTGATCGCCGTCGCCGAACGATTCGCATTTAACGTCTCGATTCCTCTGCGAGTGAAATGCCCCGTGAAGCGACTGGTAATGAATGTCGAACAGTATCGTTCCAGGGGTCATTCGCCATAACGAACTGGAGCATGACGCGGCGGCATCGCATCGTCAGCGGTACCGATCCGAACCGACACCCACAGCGTCTTCTCCGATTTTTCTTAGACTGCACCCGTCACATCGCCCAACGCGGCGAAAAAGATTTCGGTCGCCCCAACCGAAGCGTCTAACAGGCTATGCTCGCCGCTCCGGTGTGCGCCACCGATGCGTGCCAAGGGACAAACCAAACGGCATCCGGTGTATTGGACCGACGCCGGAACCTGGATTCTACGGAACTGCTGCGGTGGGGCGACTCAAATGTGCGGGTGACACTGTTTTGCAGTATTGGGTATTAGGTATTGGGTGATGCGTGCGAAGTGAGCTTGTTTCAAGTATGCAGGGGCGACAGCGCCTGAGTTATTTAGAATAAGTGAACAAATACGAGGTAGTCAGGTCAAACAAAGACAGCAAGTAGACGTCGGCCATTTTGACGTATTTTTGAAATCCAGGTTTCATTATTTTCCCTTGATTGATCTCTGCAAAAGGTACTTTTCTACTGGGACGATAAATCCAGAAGTCTGGACTGTCATACCTTCAATCGCGTTCGGGACCTCCAGACCGACGACAGTCGGTCGGAAGGTATCATCGTCGCTCGAGTTCGCGATCCGCATTTAGTGGTTGAACAGGAAGTTACGCCAGGAACTGAGAATCGAAAATTCTCTTGGAAATCACGGGCTCTCGGTTTGAAGGGGCACTTATCGACCGATGCCTGGCAAAAACGTGGTCTGCGTCCGGCGGGGAAGATTTCGCTCGTCAGGCTGAATGATGACTGGAAAATTGACGCGGTCCCTTATCGGTAGCTGAACTCTTCTAAGTAGACTTATACTCCAGCAAGGGCATCAACGCCGATACGCCAGTTTTTGGCCGAAAGTCACTCTTCTTTTCAGGCGAACGGTGATCACGCATCCCGAAATTCGGAGTCACCACGTGCAATCACGATGCACGTCAGAGCGGCAAAAACTCCAAACGCGATCGGGCTGACCGATGGAATCAACGAAAGCAGGACGGCGATCATTGCCCATGCTCCTCCAATCCAGCGATAGGCGGTCCAGAAGTTGCCGCTTTTGGCAAACAGGGCCACTGAGGAAATGACGGCCCAACAGGGATAGAAGACTGCAACTGAGTAGTAAAGATCCGGATGCAGCATGATGCGCAGACTGGTGAAACAAGCGGCAGATCCAACCGCATGCCCGATCCAAATCGACCACAACTCTCGACGCGCCGATTCGGACGAACGATTGGATTTCTGGCTCGCCGAGAATGTGGCGAACAAGGGAACATACCCAAGAAAGATCGCCAGCCAGACCCATGGCTCGGAGGCACGCACACGCAGCAGCAGCAGCCACACGATCACGCCGTTGGCGAATAGCAGGGGCGCGACCACCATCCACAACAAATGTTGAAGTCCCGGAAAGAAACGATTCCAGCGAGGCCGGTTCAACCACGCGGCAATGGCATCGGCAAATTCCTCTGCGGATGCATGTCGGGCTGAGGGATCCTCTGCCATCGCCTTCTGGCATATTCGGAGCAACTGGACTGGCAGCTTGCTTGGAAAATCATTGGCAAGGCTGGATTTTATCGCGACAACATCAGCCAGGTTATCAGCCAAATGCTGTTTGGGTGAATGGTTACCATAGCGTGGTGAGTGCCCCGTCAACGCGGCCCAAAGCGTCGCTCCCAGTGAATAGACGTCCGAAGACACTGACCTGGTCGCCGCAATTTCATCCGGCGACGCGTTTCGCATCGCGGCCTGAATCAGTTCAGGCGGCATGTAGGCAAGAGTTCCCGCGACACCTGTTGAAACCGTATTCACGTCGGAGGCCAAAAATTCCGCAAGCCCAAAATCGCTGAGCAGAGGACGATCGGTTTCTGCTTCGATCAGAATGTTGTGCGGTTTGATGTCACCGTGAAGAATTCCCCGGCGATGAACTGCGTGGACAGCGCGGGCGATTTTTTCAATGTAGCCCGCTATGCGTTCGGGACTTGGCACATCTGATTTCGCATCGGGCGGAAAACAAGTGTCGCCTTTCGCTCCGCGAAAGCAGCGTTTTGGCGTTCTTTCGCGGAGCGAAAGGCGACAATAGAAAGCCGCACGATTCTGACTCAGATGATACAGTGTCGTTCCTTTGACAAACGGCATCGAAAACCAGAGGCACCCGTCGATTTCGCCGACCTGATAAACAGGCACGATGTGTTCATGGGTGACGTAGGCTGCAAGTCGCAATTCTCGCTCAAAGCGATGCTGCATCTGTTTGACAGTGTCTAACGAAACGCCTCTCAGTCGATCGGGGCGAATCACTTTGATGGCGTCGACTCGCTGCATTCTCTGATGGGTGCTTCGGTAGACAATCCCCATTCCGCCGCGACCGACTTCTTCAAGTTCAGCATAGTCGGGCAGAATCGGTGGTGCTTCGTCAGTCGCTAAAGCGAAGCGGACGGGCGACGTGAGTTGATCCACAAACATGTAAAGACGTTGATGTTCCGAATTGGCAGTGGACTCACTACGCCAGAGGTTCTGGTGTGTATCGCTGCGCCGCAACGAATGACGAATCTCAGCCAACCGTTCCAGTTCCGCCAGCAACTCATCTGACGGCGTTTCCTCTTCATGCTCCGAAGCATTGCTGTCAGTCATCGCATTGTTCCTCAAGGCATTTCGCCAGATGCTGCCTGGCTCGATGCAGTACTCCAGCCGCAGCGGGCTCTGAAAGGCCAAGAGCGTCAGCAGTTTCCTTGAGCGAACGTCCGTTAAGATGTTTCATAATGACGGCTCTTCGTTGATTGTCCGGCAATGTTTGCAGTGCGGCCAGCATGATGCAGATTTGCTCATTCCGCTGCACAACTTCGCTGGGCGACGTTTCGTCCGCGATGAGAACCTGCTCCAGCCTGATAAATGATGCTTCAAGGTCCGACTCACGAACGCGCCTTCGGACATCGTTCTTTTGAGCCTTCAGATGCTTTACGGCGTCCAGCAGATTGTGATTCAAAGCACTGCGCAGCCATGCGAAGAATGCCCCTTTGCTCATGACTGCCAGCTGCTCGGCGTTGCAATGCGCCTCCAGAAGTGTCTGCTGCACGAGATCGGAAGCATCCAGATCTCCTCGCAGCGTTGAAGAAATCATGGCCTCGGCCAGGGTCAACAGGACCGGTCGAAACTCATTCAGGCTCTCCACAACATGCGTTCCAGATTCCGTCATGCGGCACTCCCCAACTGACAAGCGACTTTGTGCGCGCCGCAATGCGCTAAAATTTCGTTTTTTTCTCTCTGGCTGCGCACAGACGCGGCACAGTTCTCGCTTTAACATCAGGGACAGCTTACCAAACTCGTATTAAGCGAACGATCAACATGCAACGGCACAACTTCGGCGGCAATATACAGCTCAAACCCAATACGAGGTATCTGCCTGCGACCGAACAGGAAGTCCTGGAAATTCTGGACCGACACCATGGCCAGCGAATCCGATGCATCGGACGCCTTCACTCCTGGAGCAGGGCGGTAGAATGCAACGATGTGTTGCTCGATTTGCGGCTTCTTAACCAGGTAAACCCAGTAGCCGATAGTGAGGCACTGCTGGTTTCCGTTGGTGCCGGGTGTCAGATCAAACACCTTCTGGCGGATCTGGAGCGGCTGAAAAACTGGACGTTGCCGTCACTCGGGCTGATCACCGAGCAAACCGTTGCGGGTGCCGTCTCGACAGGAACACATGGTTCGGGTCGAAACTCCCTGTCTCAATATGTCGTCAGCGTTCGCATCGCGCACTACGACTCTGTCACGGGTAAGGCGACGGTTTCGGAAATCAGCGGCGGCGACGAACTTCGCGCGGCAAGATGTTCGCTGGGTTGCCTGGGTGTGATTCTAAGCGTGAAAATGCAGTGCCGACCGAGTTACAACGTCGAAGAAGCCTGGCATGAACACGAGCACCTCGCGGATGTGATTGATGCGGAACGTGAGTATCCGTTGCAACAGTTCTTTCTGGTGCCATGGCGCTGGACTTACATGTCTCAATATCGCCGAGAGACAGATCGCCAAAAATCTAAAACGGCGCGGCTTTACCATTGGTATCGCTTTTTGACCATCGACATCTCGATGCTGCTGCTGATCATCATCCTGGTGCGACTGCTGCGAATCAACGCGATCATTCGGTTGATGCTCCGTCGAGTCATTCCGGCATTTGTCATTCGCGACTGGCACGTTGTCGGCCCATCGACTCCGCAGCTGGTGATGGAACACGAAATTTTTCGGCATATTGAAATGGAACTTTTTGTTCAGAAGTCGAATCTGGAATCAGCCATGTCCTATGTTCGCCAGATACTTTGCGTTGCTGCCGGGACTGGCAATTCGATCGATGACCAATTCAAAGAGCGGCTCGTTCTCGCGGGTCGCGAAAAGGATCTGGCAGACGTCTCGGGAACGTACTGCCATCACTTTCCGATCTGCATCAGAAAGGTTCTTCAGGACGACACCCTCATTTCGATGACCAGCCCCGCAGATCTCGCCTCAAAGGAAGCACCACCTGAGGCATGGTATGCGATTACGTTGACCTGCTACGCTCGTGGTAGCGAACGAGACGCGTTTGAAAAGCTTGGGCGATTTCTGACGCATAGCATGGCCGCCCTGTTTTCCGCGCGTCCGCATTGGGGAAAGCTCTGTTACCTGCAGCCTGACAAGCTTCGCGGATTGTATCCGCAGTTCGAGGTCTTTCGCGAACTCAGCCAAACATATGATCCTGATGGGCATTTTCAAAATGACTGGACGAGCGAACTTCTAACGAATAAACGTCGGCCGTAGTGAAAAATTTCAACAACGAAGGGTGGCGGGTTGACATTCAGGCTGACTTGCAATAAAGTAAGCATCCACTTACACATCTGCCGGAGTATTCAGTGGCCCGCCCAAGTCAAACACAGGAGCAAGCAAAAAAACTATTGCCAATTGTCTGCGCGGTTTTCAGCGAACTCGGATACCGACGAACAACAACCGCAGAGCTGGCCCAGCGGTGTGATGTGCCAGAAAACATCCTGTATCGACTGTGGCCGGATAAGAAAGCGATGTTCCTGGCGGCGATCGATGATATTTTCCGGTCCCGTGCTGAAGTCTGGAACGAGATACTGGCGGATCTCCCTGCACCCGGACAAGCTGTTGAACGCATCGTGGAATATGAGTCGCAGCATCAGGGTGAATTCGGGTTCTATCGAATCGTATTCACCGCCCTGACAGAAACGGATGATGACGACATACGAGCTGCACTGGTTGACATGTACAAGAGATTTCATCAGCTCGTATGCGGCCAAGTCGCAGCGGGACGCGGGTCCGGCGACCTGGAATCCGGCTTGTCGACGGAGACAGCCGCCTGGGGGTTGCTCGGACTGGCCACCATTTCCAACATCATCAGAGAACTGAAGTTGCTGCCGCCGCATCAGCGAGAGCGAATGTTTGCTTCCGTGGCGAAGTGTCTTGTGAGTGGCGAGATTTCCTGGCTTTGAAGTTCGTCGAGTACCACCAGGTTCGTTCATTCGCCATTGAATCGCAGACGAATGATCCGTTGAATCTGGACGGAGAGATGAAGGGCCACACTCCGATGTCTGCGGAAGTGTTGCCGGCAGCGTTATCGATTCTAGCTTGACAGTACCACGGAGATTGAGTCATGTCCGCTAATACAAAAACACCACAGATCGACACCGTTTGCAGAGGCAACGCGACGGAGCGCGGTTTTGCGCAAGGTCAAGCGATGGCAAAGACCATTCGTGAGTCGGCGGAGGCCATCCATGAACTGGAGGCTTTTCGATTGCAGTCGCCCCGGTGGCTTCCGTATGGTGCCTTTGTGAAACTCGCTGATTACCGGGCTGAGCGAGCCCTGCGGACTGGACTCACCAGCGGGTTGCCGGACGCATGGGCTCGCATGCAGGCAATCAGTCAGGCCTCAGGAATCTCCTTACGGCGACTGGCTCTTTTGAATGCACTCGAGCCTGTGTTATCCGAACTGTCCGGATGTGTGACTGGATTGGAAGCGGGCTGTTCCGCCGTGGCCGTTGGTGCCGACCGCAGTGGAGGCCACGGCGCCATTCTCGCTCACAACTTCGACTACCTTCCGTTGGTGCAACAGTTCTATTGCATCCGCGACGAGCGTCCTGACAATGGGTTCCGATCCCTTCAGTTCTCGATAGCCCCCATGGCAGGAGCTGTCGATGGTATCAACGAAGCCGGGTTGGCAGCTACGCTTAACTACGCATACGCAACAGATCGAAATTGCCCGGCACCAACGATCTCGATGCGTTTGGCTGAGGCTTTGACGCGGTGTCAGACGGTGCAGGCTGCCTGTGATTATTTCACTCATTCGTCTCGCTGGGGAAGCGGGCTGATTATGCTGGCTGATGCCCATGGAGCTACCGCGTCGCTCGAACTCACTGCGACAACGCACTTTATTCGTCCTGGCTCAACACACGGCATCATCACCCATGCGAACCGAGTCTGCGGAGAACCAACGTCGGCTGTTCAGGTTCCAGCGAACGCTATTCACGGCAATCGATCGCCCCGAGCGTTACGTGGCCATCGAGTCCACTCGTCGTCGGAACAACGGGAACGGGCTCTCCGCGACATCGAACAGATCGACTCTCCACTGGACCCGGACAAACTCGCCAAACAAATGGCGAATCATGGTCCCACAGAGTCGCCATCGCGGCTCACTCTCTGCATGCACAGCGATTATTGGCATACGACCGCGTGCGTTCAACTTCTGCCTGAAGCACGCCGCCTTCGCGTTTCCTACTCAACCGCGTGTCAGGCTCAATACGTAGAGTTCGTCATTTCGTGAGCTGGCGACTGTGTTTGTAACCCGATCACGCAGCAACTTCTGGGTCCCCGTCGAAAATTCGGAGGCTCCAGTCTTTCTCTACCTGCACGGTCAAGACGCAACCAGGGGAAAGAATCTCGAACACACCGAGCGATTTCAACAGTGGGGTTGGAACGTGTTAGTCATAAACTATGCCTGATTGATGGTGCCGGACACGAGAATTGCGGATCGATTGGCAAGGTTGAGTACCGCAAATTTTTTGATGAATTTGTTGCTGCATGCCTGAACAGAATCCCACAAAACGGCGACATTCCACTGAACCCGTAAAGTACAATGTCCCCTGTTTTACTCCTTTTGTGTTAAAACAAGTGCCATTGCACCAACGCATTCTGTTAAGAGCCAATGGCCGATCAGTCCAGGCATACCAATTGAAACACCGTCTTTAAGGACCGCACAGTCGGCATTTCAGCCTAAGGAAGAAAGCAACAAAAAGAATCCGCATACATCTGAATGGCCGCCGGAATATGCGATGATTCCGCCGAGAGAACGCGAGGGGGAAAGTGCCGCAACTACTGTGAAATCAATTCAATCTCACCAAGATCCAAGGGCGTCTCTTTGTCGCCGTCTTCAAGATCCGACACTTCAAATTCTCGCGGTGTCAGGGAGAGCTTCCAGTTTTGCAATGCTGACCATTCGCTAAGGACAAACCTGCCGGCTGGCACGTTGTCGATGCGGAAGCTGCCGTCGCGGTCAACGGAGGCGCTGAACACGGGTAGGGCGTCCATACGAGCTTGAAAGGCATGTACCGCCACTTCGTAGTCTCGGGCTTCTTTAGTGTGCTTCCACTTCTCCCAGGCATTTGGATCATTCTGGTCCATGCCGACGGGAATTGGTTGCGGTATGTCCGGCTCGAGATTCAGTCGCAGTTGTCGCCAGACGATGGCTTGCTTGTAGTCTTCGTCGCGTCGTCGCCCGGCTTCTGTTCATCGGCGATTGCTGCGGAGTTGCCTGGCGACGTGAGTTCCAACGGCAGCAGCCCCGGAAGCATCATGCAGAGCAGCCCGGCTCCGAAGGCCACCAGCAGCCCGCGACCGGTTGGAAACGGCTCCGACACGGGTTCGTTCAGCATCCGCGAAATGCGCCGTCGAAGGTCCGACGGACTTCGACCGCTCGCCGCCAACGCTGTCAGATTTGGCCCGTCGATACGGCTCTCACCGTCCCCGCTTTCCAGCGACAGTGAAACGACGTGCAATCACGCTTCCGCATAACGCAGTCGAACATTCTTCTGCGACGACGCGGCGCTGTGGCATACCAGTTCGTCGCAACAAAACTCGCGCAGTTCGCTCACACGGCGACTCAGAAACCACATCGCCGGATTGAAGAACAGCACGGTCTCCGCGAACCGCTGCACCATCGCCGCCCACCTCACCATCCGTATCGACACCAGCCATATTGATGCCATCCAACTGGCTAAACGCCGGCGACACCAGCACAAACGTCACCGGCATACAGACAACCGCCGCGACAAGTCCGGCCATCGAAACGGCATAGGCAATCTCCGCACGCCGCTGCACCAGACGAGCAACAATGGAGACGACTATCACGATCGTCAGCGTCTGCCACAACGAATGCAGCAGTGTCTGACAGAGTCGATCTGCAAACAGTGTAAGTGTGCTCATTCCTGAATCTCCTTCGACTTCTTTACCACCAGTTTTCGAATCTCCGCCAGCTCTTCCGCATCCACATCTCCGGTCTGCAGCAGGTTCAGCACCATGGCCGCTGGAGAACCATTGAACAGGCGCGACAACAGGCTTCCAACCATCTTTCCTGTCGTGGCTTCTCTGGGAGCGGCCGGCCAAAACCAAAACGACTTTCCTTCTCGCCGTCGTTTCAAAAATCCTTTGCGATGCATAATGTTCAGCATCGTGATTACGGTACTGTGGGCCAATGGTCGCCCGGTTTCTTCCAGAGCGGCCCTGACATCACGAACCAGCAGCGGCGATTTGTCCCACAGAACTCGCAGAATCTCCAGTTCGAGCTCCGTGGGCTGTTCTGTTTTAGATCGAGCCATTCGCTTGCCTTCATCTCATCTAAAGAATTAGATGATTGAATCGTACCGCCGTTTCGCAAACCTGTAAAGTAATCATCTAAAACATTAGAGGATCGAGGGCGTGGGGCGATCTTCCGACATCGAAATTTTTATTCCCGCTCTTCCCATTGCATTTTCCAGCCTCAGACCGAAGAAGCAGGGTTTTACGAATTGATTGTGATTCGTGGCTCCGCTCCGTAAAATTCAGGACGAATTTTTGTTTTCCCACCATTCCTTTCGGAGCCTCTGATGTCTCTTCAGTCTCGACGCAACTTTCTTATGACCACTTCCGCGGCCGCCGCGATTGGCGCCTGCGGCTTCATGCCACGTGTCGCTCGTGCCGCAGAATCCGACGGGCCGAAGCTGGGCATTCAGCTCTATTCACTCCGCGGCTACAAGGTCGAAGAAGCTCTGAAACACGCCAGCGACATGGGTTTTGAACAGGTTGAGTTCTACAGTGGCATGTTGCCACTCGACTCTTCCGATGAACAGATCGCGGCGATGAAGAAGCAAGTGGCCGACCTGGGAATGTCCATCTCCGGCCATGGAGTGAATCGATTTACCAAAGACGCGGTCGAGAATCGAAAGACGTTTGAGTTCGCAAAGAAGCTTGGAACTCCGTGTATCACAGCCGACCCGGATTTTGATTCCTTTGACAGCCTGAATGAGTTGGTGCAGGAATTCGACATTCGAGTTGCCATTCACAACCACGGGCCGAACCATCGTTACAACAAAGCGATCGATGTGCTGCGAGTCATCGAAGGACGTGACGAGCGAATTGGAGCGTGTGCCGACCTGGGGCATTATATTCGATCGGGTCAGAATGCTGCTGAAGTCATCCGTCTGCTCAAAGGACGGCTGTATGGAATTCACCTGAAAGACTTCGCAGAAATGAAGGACCAGACCAAAGGCGTGATCCTTGGCAAGGGTCATCTGAACGTCGAAGAAGTTCTCGCTGAGCTCAAGCTGGCCGAATTCCCCGCCAACGGAGCCTTCTCGCTGGAATACGAAGAGAACGAAAAGAACCCTCTGGCCGACATCCGCGAATGCTACGCCGTGACAAGAGCCGCCATGAAGGCTGTCGCAAAGATTAACTGATCGGACTGCAGATCTGTGAAGAAAGTGGGTTGTTGATTTAATTGATTTTCGCAACCCGACACGTCAGTGAGGGATAAAATCGCGCGCGTTTTTTTCCAAAAATGCCTCGCTGACGCAGCGGGTTACAGTTAGATCAACAGCCCGCGGGCGCCGGCCACCCACATAATTCCCAATCTCTCCGCGAAAGTTGCGTGGCTTTCTCAGAGCGAAAGACGACACTTGTTGCAAAACATGGCTTGCTGTCGACTAAATCAACCGCCCGAAATGCCGCACTTTGAAACGTAGCAGGGCTGTCCAAATGAACGATACTCGCATCTCTCGCCGTCGAGCTTTTGATTTTTCGACAGCATCACTGACCAGTGCTGCGTTTGCTTCGTTGCTTATGCGAGATAACTTTGCCAGCGCGGATGCTGTGCCGGCGGAGGCCAAAGGGACGCCGCATCTTCCTGTGAAGGCCAATCGCGTCATCCATCTATGCCTGTGTGGCGGCGTCAGTCACATCGATTCCTTTGACTACAAGCCGGAGCTGGAAAAATTTCATGGCAGGACGCTGCAGGCCGACGAACGCCCGGCCACCTTCTTTAATCAGGTTGGGCTGATTCGCAAGAACGACTGGGAGTTCAAACAACGAGGACAAAGCGGCCTGTGGGTGTCCGAACTTTTCCCGCACATCGCCGAAGTTGCCGATGAACTGACTGTGATTCGATCGATGGTGGCGGAATCTGCAAATCACACGCCGGCGACATTCGAAGAGAACACCGGTTTTCGTCTGAACGGCTTTCCCGTCATGGGTGCCTGGGTATCTTATGGGCTCGGTTGCGAAACAGACGAACTGCCCTCCTATGTCGTCCTTCCGGATGCTCGCGGTCTGCCCGCTGGCGGAACAATCAACTGGTCCAATGGTTTTCTTCCCGCTCAACATCAGGGCGTGACGTTTCAGAGCAAAGGGCCACCCATTTATGACCTGTTCCCCGGGCGTGCGCTGCCTGAAGGTCAGGACGCTGCCAGCCGAAAGCTGCTCGCCGAAATCAATCGGCGCCACCTGGCCAGCACCGGAGCTGAAGACGCCCTGATCGCCCGCATGAAGAGTTATGAACTGGCCGCAAAAATGCAGCTGGCAGTTCCGCGAGTCACCGACCTGAACCAGGAAACCGAAGCGACTCGAGCGATGTATGGACTTGACCGCGAAGAAACGAACGACTTCGGAAGCCGCTGCCTGCTGACTCGCCGCCTGTTGGAACAGGGCGTTCGATTTGTGCAGCTGTTTTCCGGCGGTTCATTCGGTTCGCCGCGCATCAACTGGGACGGTCATGAGGATGTGAAGGAAAACCATACACGCGAAGCCGGGCGACTGGATCAGCCGGTGGCTGCGTTATTGAAAGACCTGCGTCAGCGAGGCATGCTGGACGACACGCTGGTCCTGTGCACGACGGAATTTGGACGCACGCCGTTTACGCAGTCCGGCGCGGATCAAATTGGGACAGGCCGCGACCATAATATGTACGGGTTTTCCATCTGGATGGCGGGCGCCGGATTGAAGCACGGCGTTTCGTACGGTGCCACGGATGAGATCGGCTGGAAGTCTGTTGAGAAACCGGTCCACTGGTACGACT
>JBDNHX010000313.1:0-29955 GCA_041688565.1 Planctomycetaceae bacterium | reverse complement strand
GGAATGGCCTGACGAACCAGGCGGATGGCCTGGACCACTTCCATCATGCGGACGTAAAAACGGCACCAGTTATCGCCAAGAACAACTTCTCGCGGAGCAGAGGCAAACGGAGCGACCGGAATATCGAATTCGTAGCCCTTGTACATCCGAGTGTAGATTGCTTCGCCATCGCGACGCAGGTCAAAGTCAACTCCGCTGCCGCGCAAAACCGGCCCTGTGCAACCGTAGCTGACAGCCATTTCAGGAGTCAAAACGCCCATGCCGGCCGTGCGGCTGATGAAGATCATGTTGCGAGTCAGCAGGGTGTGATACTCCTTTATGCGGAGCTCAAGCCACTGCAAAAAGATTTCGATTACATCCAGAAACGGAAGCCGTTCCCCTTTGTGCTTGCCGATTAATGCTGCCAGTCCTTCCGGCATTTCAATCTCGTCCGGCAGGTCATGAGTGGCACCGCCGATGGTGAGATAACTATAAGTCAGGCGAGCCCCGCAGGCTTCTTCGAACAGGTCGAGAATGATTTCTCGTTCGCGGAACGCGTAAAGGAACGGGCTGAAGGTTCCAAGGTCCAGGCCATAAGTGCCCATGCCCACCAGATGGCTGGCGATGCGCCCGATTTCCGCGATCAGGACGCGCAGGTGAACTGCCTTTTCGGATACTTCCATGCCAACGAGTTTTTCAATGGCCAGCGCGAACCCGAGGTTCATATTCATCGCGGCCAGATAATCCATCCGGTCTGTGTAAGGGATGTACTGGGGTGGCGAAAGGTGCTCGCCAATCTTTTCCGCACAGCGATGCAGATAGCCAATGTGAGGCGTGCATTCGTGAACAATTTCGCCGTCCGTTCGCAGCAGAAGACGCAACACGCCGTGAGTGCTGGGATGTTGAGGTCCCATGTTAACCAGCATCTCATCGGTCTGAACGTCGAATTCCACAATACGTGGATCTTCAATTTGAAGGCTCATGGACAAAGAACTCCAGGTCGGGCGAATGGCCGAACGTGATTGGGAACAGATTGACAGAGCACTAGCGACCTCGCACACCGTGATACTCAAGCGGGAAGTCGTAATCCTTCCTCAACGCATGACCAACCCAGTCTTCCGGGCACAGAATGCGGCGAAGATTGGGATGGCCTTCAAAATCGATACCCATCAGATCGTAAGCTTCTCGTTCATGCCAGTTGCCAATTCCCCAGACACTGCTGACCGACGGAACCACCGGCAGTTGACCGGCGACATTGTCCTTCCAGCGAGGCAGCACAACTTTGACTTTCAGACGATGTCCGAGTGTCAGGCTGCTGAGATGATAGACCACTTCGATGTGTGGTTCATGGCCAAACTTGGCCGCCTTCTTGGGATCGGTTTCCAGATAGTCGACACCACACAGATCATTCAGGTGCTTGAACTGGAGTCGGGAGTCATCATGAAGAAACCGACAGACTTCCAGAATAGAAGTCGGGGCCACCTGGATCCACGGGTCAATCGCGGGGAACGTCTGGCTGCCGACAACAGCTTCACCAAATCGCTCCAAAAGAATCGAGTGAATGCCCTGAATGTCCATGAACGATTGATCCGAAAGGCGTTGAAATTCTGCAGGAAAAATGCTGCCTGCCAAACACTTTAGAAAAGAATACAGGTGGCCATCAAACAGCAAGCCAAAAGTCCCTCAGGCGATCGCCCGATGAATTCGTAACAATGTAGCGGAAGTCGTGTAGACTTTCGACACGGCGAAGCATCTCCCCGAAACTCCTGGCGAGTTCCGCTACGGGTGGTTTCGTTTCTGCCGATCGCCGCTGCCGAACTGCAGCCTAACTTCGAACCATCGCAGCCGTCTGGTCGCCTGCCTGGCGCGACTTCTTTGTCAGAGCACGAATCCAGTTGAGATCACCGCGTTTCCAAACGTAGGCAAACCCAACCAGCAATACACCGAAGAACACGAGGATGTCAGCAAGACCAATCCAGCCCAACTTCAACGCGGTCTCAGCGGTAATAACCTGAGCGTCAGTGATCGTTGCCGGATCAACGCTGAGAAGACGTGCACTCAGTTCTGAACGAGCTTCCGAAGAAATCCGTGAATCGGCCAGGTGCATGGCACTTCCGTAAACCGAAGCCCACGGAAAGAAGAAGGCGATTTCCACATCGAAAATGATGAATAGCAACGCCACCACATAAAATCGCAGGTCGAACTGAATGTAACTTGAACCAATCGCGGGCTCACCGCATTCATAAATGGCATCTTTTTCGGGGTTTGGAAGCTTCGGACGCAGCAGGCGACCGATAAGCAGAGGCAGCATCAGAAATGCGATCGCCACAAGGCCAAACAGCAGAAAATGTCCAACCAGATCCGTCATCACTCGCCCTCTGAAACAGCCACGCGTTTACGCACACGTTCTCACCAGGTTGATCCTGCCCACATTCGCCCGTTTTGCTCTATTCGGTATCCTGCAATCGCCCGGACTCAGTCGCCAAATCACTGCTGCCCAGCTCATGATAAAGTGACATCCGAACGGATTCGGCACAGACCCCGGCATGCCAGGACAAAACTTCCGACTCCCCTGACTGCCAGCAAAAATAAACTCGCTCGCCACTCAGATCACCAGGAAAATCAACTCGCCCCATCCCAGGGTCCGTCAAAGTGCCTCCAATCTGCGACAGTTCAAAGGAGAACTGATCCAGGCGACCTTCATCCTGCGACAGTTCAGACTCCATCTGCTGAACTTCCTGCTCGTAGACAGAATCCACGGACTTGGGAGCCGGATGGCGCTCCCTCAGCGAAAGAAGTCGCTGCTTCCGGAAGGAAATGTCTGCATGCAGATCAACGATGTCGCGAACAATGGATTTCACCAGCGGCAAACGCTGATTAACCTCATCTACCGTCAACAATGTCTCTTCTGTAACCATGGTCCGTCTTTCGTTGGGTCAGTTGACTACCTGCAAAAGAACGAAGATCTCGAAATCTAATGCTCCGCGCCAGCAAATTCAAACGGGCTGGGCTCACCCTTGACCCATACTGGCTGATGCAGAACCTTGGACTCAGCCACCACAGTTGGATTCAGCGTGGCTTTACCCCACGCAATTTCCAGCGGCAGCTTTGCGAAATCCACAATACATCCATCACGACTGTAGCAACTCAGGTCATGATTGGAACCCATGAAAATGCAATCCACCGGACATGGCTCAACACACAATGCACAGAACATGCATTTTGAGTAGTCGATGGTAAATCCGTTAACTCGAAAGCCCTTACCAACCGGGCTCTTTTCTTTATCAATGTAGATGCAATCCACAGGACAGGCGACTGCGCATTTGTCGCAGGCAATGCAAGTCGTGAGATCGAAGCGATGAAACCCGCGATAACGGGGTTTCACTTTCAGAGGAACTTCAGGGTATTCGTAGACCTCAGTGAACGTCTGGCGATTGTAGGTCTTGAACATGGTCAGCAGGGTGACGTACATCCCCTTCAAAACCGTGGACACTGACAGCCAAACGTTGCGGAACCACATGAACATGCGAATCGACCCCCGGTCGCAGCCTGACTTGCAGATCTTTAAAGAAAGAATTCTGCATCAAAGATAACGTTCGCTGGATTATAGACCTGCCCCATGGCTACGCAACCGGTGCAGGGGTGATCCTGGCAATGGGAAGTAAAAACAGGATCGATGTTCGACGATTTTCCCAATAGGTCCCGCCAGTCTGATGCTCGCTTCGGAAACCAGCCTGATGTATTGGGGCAGCTGGTGAGTTCTGGCAACTGGTGCCGTCGGTTTTGAGACCTTTTGTGGGCGAGACCGGCTGGATTGGCGGACCGGGGGCCAGCCTCATTCGTCAGCCGGTCTTCTTCGGCATATCCTGCCGCCTGAAAGCTCAAGGTCGTCGAACAATCGACGCTCTTCTCTTTCAGTTCTGCTTCGTGTCTCATCTGGTGATATTCAATCCCTCTATGTCTGAGTTCACAATTAATTCCACCGCCAATTCCAGTGACGAAGGGGACGACACTCCAGTCGCTGAAGCTGAAGCAGCCTCAGCGGCACGCAACATCATGCTGACGATTGCCTATGATGGCACTTTGTATAAAGGCTGGCAGGTTCAGCCCAATGGCCTGTCGATCCAGGAATGTGTGGAACGCGCTGTCCAGCGGTTGACGGGGGAAAAGCGACGTGTGTTTTGTGCTGGACGCACCGATGCCGGAGTTCATGCGCTGGGACAGGTGGCGAACTTTCACACGGACAGTCGTGTCCCAATCGAGAACATTCGGCGCGGCTTACAGTGTTCTTTGCCGGAAGATATCACGATCGTTTCGGCGGCCGAAGTTGCGACCAAATTTCACTCCACATACTCGGCGACTCGCAAGCGTTACCGCTACGTCATCTGCGACAACGATGTCTGCCCGCCGTTTCTGAATCGATTCGTCCATCGATCGCGCTACCATCTGAACGTGGAACAGATGTCGTCTGCGGTTCAGCATCTTTTGGGGACTCACGATTTTCGGTGCTTCGAAACGAAGTTCCCCAACAAGTCCACAAGTGTCAGAACCATCATGGAGGCCACGATCGGCCGAATCTCTGCATGGAGCCCGTGGTGCTCGGCTCACGACTGGCAACCGGCCTATGGTCGGCAATACTTCAATGCTGAGCGACCGATGATTGTGTTTGAAGTGATGGCGGACGGTTTCCTTTATAACATGGTGCGAACCATCGTGGGGACTCTGCTGGAAGTCGGACGAGCGAAAAATCCCCCGGAATACCTCACCCAGGTGATTGAGTCCATGGACCGAACTCAGGCTGGCATCACGGCTCCTGCCAGTGGTCTGTACCTTGTTCAGGTCGACTACCCGGAGGAACTCATGCGCAGCCCGAGTTCGTAATCGAATACAAAAGGCGAGCGGTGCGGCGTAAGCTCGCCGAGCCGATCGCCTGGCGCGGTCATTCGTGAAAGTACAGAATTCGTCCGCAGCCGCGGCAACCCATGAAGTCGCTCATGCGAAGCCGCACCATATCCTGATTGGTCACCTTGGTGCTGCAGGCTTCGCAGAAGCCGTCTTCCATTACCGCCAGTGCATCAGCACCATGCGCTTTTCGCAGACGTGCGTAAGCTGCTTTTCCTTCGCCGGGAATCACTTTTTCGCCGTCCGTGATTTGAAGCTTTAGCGCGGCCAGTGTGGATTCGAGTTCAGGCTTTCCGCTGTCGAAGGCCGTTTTTGCGGCCTCCGTACTTTTCTTACGAGCCATCAGTTCGGCTTCCAGTTCCTTCAGTCGAGCCTGCGCGGTATCGATCTCTTCCATCGCTGCGAAGGCTGTTTCTTCCATGTGGACTCGACTGGTTTTCGCCGCTTCGATTAGCCCCTTTGTGATGTCGTACTCTTTGTTCGACGACGCGGTATTCAGCTGGCCCTGAAGCTTGGCCAGTTCCGTTTCCTTTGTCTTCAGCTTCAGATTAAGTTCGTCCGCAGATTTGCGAGTCGCCTTGATCAACTGTTTCTGCTGCTCAATCGACTGATCAACCTGCGTTACCTGTTTTTCCGCCACGATGACGGCTCGAGGTCCTTCTGCCAATGCGGCGTCCGCTTCGGCCAGCTTTCGCAACAACACATGCAGGCTGCCTAATGCTACAGACATCTCTGACGCCATTCGATTCTCTCTTTCAGACGATTCCGTGTTTAAGACTGTTCCGGTTTCGGTCACGTATCCGGTCACGTAAGTAAACGGCCCTTGAGCCATCCAAATTGTACGTCCTGCTGCAAACTGGCCTGCGCTGTCCGAGTGGTCTGTCACAGCTGAATTTCAGGGTACGACGGACTTCCAGTCCGTCGACAAAGGTTACCGCCGACGGACTGGAAGTCCGTCGTACAAGCAATGCTCACCCCTAAATTTAACGCGTGACAGACCACTAGACGGCCGAGATGCCGGTGAAATACTCAGGCTCCCCACCGGCCTTCCACTTGATGTTGCAGCCGATGCCTGGACGCTGTTCTGCTGACATCGTCTGGCCAGCGAGGACGGCGTCGCAGGCCGCTCGCAGATCGGCACCAGTGACAGGCTGACCATTTCCCGGGCGGCTGGAATCAAACTGACCGCGGTAGACCAAAGAATGATCGGCGTCGAAAAGAAAGATGTCCGGAGTGCATGCGGCTTTGTAGGCCTTAGCAACGTCCTGCGTTCCGTCGAACAGATACGGAAACGTGTAGCCGGCGGAGTTCGCTTCGTCTTTCATGCGGTCCGGACCATCCTGCGGATAGGCCGAAACATCGTTGCTGCTGATCCCGACGACGGCCAGTCCTTTGCTTTGATATTCGGCCGCCAGCTTTTGCAGAGCCGGTCGGATGTGAACCACAAACGGGCAGTGATTGCACATGAAGATGACAAGCAGCGGCTTGCCGGCAAACTGCGAACGTGTGACCAGCGTGCCATCGACGTTCAAAAGAGAAAACTCAGGAGCCTGCGTCCCGAGACTCAGCATTGTGGAGGCAGTTTTAACCATTGTTGTCTTATATCCCGTCAATCATGGAAATGTGGTTTCAGCGAACCGTTTAAATTCAACTGCGATTATTGGTTACGGTTGCTGGTGTAATTTTGAAATCAAAGGTTCAATAACCGGAGCCGGAACGAAGTCCTGCAGTCGCCTGCGAACATCGTCTTTGGACATCTTGGCAATCTGTTTGATCAGTGAGCTGGAAATGTGAGCGTAACGTTCGGCCGACATTAAAAAGACAGATTCGATCTCCTGATCGAGCACCCGGTTCGTCAGAGTCATTGTAAACTCCGCTTCGATATCCGTCAGTGTCCGCACGCCGCGAAGCAGAATTCGGCTGCCACAAATTCGGACGAATTCGACCGCCAGCCCGTCAAAGGTGCGTACGTCCACATTGGAAAGATCCTTCACCGACGCGCGGCACATGTCCACTCGATCAGAAGACGAAAAGAGCGTGTTCTTGTCGGGGTTGATCCCAATTCCGACGGTCACATGGTCAAAAATCCGCGACGCGCGGCGGATGATGTCCAGATGCCCAAGCGTCATTGGATCAAAACTGCCAACATACACGGCGGAAGATGGCTTTTCGTCGGAAGTGGTCATGAAAGATGTGTCCCGAAAAAGTCCTCAGGGAGCCTCGCCGCTTTCCTCTGCCCCTTACAGGGATTAGTACCTTATCTACAGCGACTCTCGATCAGTGGCTCGGCCAGCTTTTGCCGTTCGGCCGGATCAGCAACCGAAACACCAGAGGCGGGCAATGTCCGCAGAAACTGGTCGCGAGCCTTCGCAGGATCCCCGGCATGGTTCCTGCGTCGTCGGATGCAGATTCTAACAAAGCTGGCCCGCAATCTCCTCCGACTGGCCAACGGGAATTCTATTTGCCGCTGAACACCTCAACCTCAGCCGTCTCTGTCGCCGGCAAACGCCCCATGGCACTCACCTCAGTGCTCATACCAACGGCCCGCCTGGGAGCTGGGCGGCAATGCTGGCAAATTGGCAGTTCGTGAGACGCCGCGCGGCGTTCCGGAGAAAACCACATAAAGTATTTGCTACAATGAATTTGCAGTAAATACGACTGAGAACTGACGGCCTGGCGAGCGACTTCTTAAAATTGGAACATGGTGTGCAGTCAGGACGCACTCTTCAGGATTGTCAGTGGACACTGCCGTTTTCGGAGTTTGCAATGCCAATGTTTCGCTGGGGCCAATCGTGGGATCCGTTCCTCGATCTGGAGCGAGAAGTCGATCGCCTTCTGCAGGGAGTCAACATGACGCTGCACGGGGTCCGGTTCGGCCGTCGATTTCCGCAGGTGAATCTGCTGGAACGAGAAGACTGCTACGTTCTGGTTGCCGAGATTCCTGGCGTGGACTTACAACAGTTGGAAGTAACGACGGCTTCAGGGTACCTGACGATTAAAGGAAATCGGCTGCCTCCCGAGGAAGCTCGCGAGGATGCGTTCCGTCGTCAGGAGCGTTTTCACGGCCCGTGGCAGAGGACCATTCAGCTTCCCGACCGAGTTGATGAAGACGGAATGAAGGCCGATTATTCCGCCGGAATCCTGAAAGTGACCTTGCCCAAGGCACCGTCCACGCCACCTCGACATATTAGAGTGAACGAAGGTCCGTAGAGCTTTTCGCAAGCCTTTGGCAGCTTCCATTTGAACCTGGACATTCCCATGAGCGAATCAAGAGATTTGAGTCGTGCTGAAGAATCTCAGTCGATGATCCCGTCGCCAGCGGCAGAGAACGCTGCTGCCGCCGAACCACGACTGTTATTCAATCCGCCGATCGACATCTACGAAACGCCTGACGGTCTGGTTCTGTATGCCGATCTGCCAGGCGTGACGGCCGAAGGTCTTGATCTGCAGGTGCAGGACAATCGTCTGACGCTGTTTGGTCGCATCCAGCAGGGGGAACAGCTTCCTTCAAATGTGATTCATCAGGAGTATCACCTGGGCGATTTTCTGCGTTCGTTTATTCTCAGTGATGAAGTCGATCATGATCGCATTCAGGCGAAACTCACGAACGGCGTCCTGCGAGTCGACCTGCCGCGCGCCACACGGGCCAAACCTCGCCGCATAGAAGTGTCGCCCGGCTGATTATTGTTGTACTTTGAGCCGCGTTTTAGAACACGACATCTTCGCCAGGAAAACGTCTGATGGCCTCACGCCGCGAAAAACTGGAAGCCATGCTGCAAGGCTCACCCGCCGATCAGATGCTCCGCTACATGCTGGCCCTGGAACTGGAAAAAGAGGGCGAATGTGAGCGAAGTCTTCAGCTGTTTTCCAGCCTGATGAAAGATTCAGTGCCCTACGTTCCCGCCTTTCTGATGGCCGGCCAACAGATGGCTCGCCTGGACCGCATCGAAGACGCGAAAGCCTGTTACGCCGACGGCATTCAGCAGGCGCAAGCCCAGAACAATTCTCACGCGGCCGGAGAAATGGCGGGCTTCCTCGCCGCCATTTCATAACGCCGATCTTGTCGTTGTTTGCGGAACAAACAACGACGTTGAGGCCAGAACGCAATAACCCGTGTTCTATGACAAGGCTGTGTCGTGAACAGCCACCGTCATGGACCACGGGTTAAGGATAGGCACAGGCATCGGAATTCAACGAACGTGTTGCCGTTCTGCCCTGAAGTCCGATTGAGTTTGCTTAATGGAATTTGTTTATTTGTGATAGCCAAGCGATGCCATCACGTCGAACAGTTCTTCGAACGTAATGAAGCGGCGATGATAAGCGACTTTGTAATCGTCGATGGCATCGGCCAGTTCGGCGACTTCCGGGCGTGCCGAGCGATTTCCGTCTCGGAACTGTCGGCGTTCGGAAACAGCGGGTGATGCCCCCAAATCACGCTGACGGCGTTCGACAAATACAACAGGCGGTGCTTCTACGAGAGTTTGTTCAGCCATCTGAGGTCTCACACAGGTGCAAAATTCAAAGGCAGCAGACAACCATCCGCTGTACCCTCAATCTCTGGTGAACCATTGGTTAAGATTTGGAGACCAGCAAACGACTTTGGACCCACTGCCAAACTTTCCCTGCGATCCACCGGGGTACCTGCCCGCCTTCAACGGTCGTAACAAAAACGCCGCTTGTAACACGTCACATTTTCACCGGGATTTCCTCCATCTCCGGCGGGTTGTTGATTTAGTCGTTGGGAGAACGCCTAACAAAAGAGGGACTGGTTCCCGTATCTTGCGGCACATGCTGAGAAAAATGACGCAAGGAGAGTGCCTGTCCCACTTTTGTTAAAGCCTCTTAGTCCACAAACACGACGACACAAGTAACGTTGTCGCGGGAACCGGCTTTGAGTGCCGCATCGACCAGCGTTTCGGCGACCTTCTGAGGATCGTCGGAAGATTTCAGCAACGTCGCGATTTCGCTGCTGCCCAGTCCATCGTTCAGACCATCACTGCAGAGCAGAAAACGATCGCCGGACTTCGGGACAATTTCCGTGGCTGGGCCACCGGCCGCTCCGTCACGGCTGCCGAGGTATTTATACAGCACGTTCCGATATCGATGCGTTTTTGCTTCTTCGGCGTTGATGGTTCCCGCGTCCATCAAGGCCTGAACGAGCGTATGATCCGTTGTCAGCTGACGCAGTTTGCCACCGCGAAGTTCGTAAGCTCGACTGTCCCCGACGCCGATCACAAAGAGACGTCCGCTGGCCTGAATCAACATCACGACAGTCGTGCCCATGTTTCTCAGGCTGGGCTCAACTTCGCTTAGGGCAATGATCTCTGTGTTTGCAAAGGCGATGGATTTTTCCAGCGCCTCATTCACCTGCTTGAGCGTCGCCTTCTGGAAGTCGAGGAACTGTTCGAGCTTCTTAGGAATCAGTTCAATGGCAAGAGCACTGGCGCGTTCGCCGCCGCTTTGACCGCCCATTCCGTCAGCCACGATCAGATATCGCTGTTGCTGGTCCACGTAACAGACGTCTTCATTGTTGTCACGGTAATTCCCGGTGACACTAAGCTGACCTGTCCTGATAGAGACCATTGAATTGTCCACAGATTTTGAGCAACGAAACAGAAGTGTACCTACGTGGGATGTTCTCTGACAAATCGCCATCCTTCAGACGGAGCTGGTCAGGATTGTCAGGGGAACAGATTGTTTCGGTAAACTCTCCCGAACGCAACAGTGTCGGCAAAAACAACGCCGGGAACGGACGTTCTAATCATTTCCGTGGCAAAGTGTCTCCACGACATTGGTAATTCCCAGAGTCGTGGCCGAAATGAGAAGCTCACCCGCTCGAAAACCGGCCGAAGCGCCCAGCATCTGGCTCTGGCCTTCCACCAGGCGGAACACACGATCTTTGTCCGGAGGGAACTGAGTCCGGTAGGCTTTCACGGCCTGAATCTTCAGCGAAAGTGTCTCTGAGATATCAGACACAAAGGCACCTCCGCCCGGCGGATGGTTCAGCGTCTGCAGACCGAGCGGATAATAGACCTGACGATGGATTCGATGAACAGGAAGGCCGGGGAAAAATTCGTCCCACTTACTGAGGCGTGAATAAAACACGGCCGCATCAGTAATCTGCATCGCCTGCCAGTGATCAGGGGACGCCATCGGAGTTCGGTCGGCAATGCCCAACACAAGCCGCGGGCGATATCGCCGGAAGACAGTGGCAAGAGCCACCCGGTTCTCGAATGTGTCGAAGAGGCGTCGATTGGGAAGCGTCAGGATCTCACGCACCTGAATCCCCAGGATCGCTGCCGCTTCCTTTGCTTCCTGCAGACGCACTTCCGGGCCGGGGCTTAACGGCGTCGGTTCGCCATCGGTCAGATCAACGATCCCAACGCGAAATCCCTGCTGCACCATCCGGGCCAGAGTGCCACCGCAGCCGATTTCCACATCATCGGGATGGGCACCGACAGCGATCACATCAAGTGCTTCCGGAAATTCTGTTGAGCTGGACGACATTTTCCGTAATCCTCAGTTGGCCACTGTCATCCGAACGCCCGAGTCCTGCCGGTGAATGATTCGACCCGTGCCCACTCCACCGGTTATCGGATTGCGGTTGCTGGATCCCATTTTGCGACACTCGGGTCATTGGGCACGACGAACAATTCGACGCGACGATTTCTCTGGCGAGCGGTGTCTGCCTGCGAAGCTTCCAAAGGCTGGAATTCACTATAGCCCATCGAAGCAATCCGTGTCGGTTCCACGCCCTGCTTCAGCAACTCAAGGATGACGGCGTCGGACCGATCAGTAGAAAGGTGCCAGTTGGTTGGATGCTTGATGGCGGTCTCAGCCCGCACAATATTCTGATCGTCCGTGTGACCCACGACCAGAATTCTCAAACCGTTCGCCGATCCCGATTTCACCGCCGAAGCAAATTCCCGAATCGTCGGCGTGGCTTCCGGGCGAATGGCATCACTGCCCAGATCAAACAGGACGTCGCTCCGGAACTTGCTCAGCCCTGTGGCGGGATCGTATTCAAATCCTTCGGCAGCCAGAGCCGAATTGAAGCCGCTGCCGTCAGACTGCGAATCCGTCATGGCTTTCGCAAAACGATTGGTCATATCGTTGCGTTCAGCCGTCAGATTGTTGATCCGCTCGTTCGCAGTGGCCAGACTGGACTGCGTCTCGCCCAATTGGGACGTCAACGACTGACGTTCAGAATCAAGACCCTGAATCAGCATTGTGTTTTGGGCATCCGCGGCCTGCAGTCGCTGGTTCTCAGCAAACAAGTCTCGGGCGTGTGTCTGTGCCTTGACCAGATGCTCCTTGTGCCGGCCATGTCGGCATCCGCTGATTGTCAGCGCGGCAAGCGAAAGTAAGGGCAGCAGCAAGCGAATTGATGGACGTGTCATATTCAGATCATCCCTGACAAAGAAGTTCTCTGACCCAATGCGGCCGCTCAATCCGGGAGCGATCTGCACAACGAATCGCATGCCTCCAGAAGACACACGGCCCTGATCAGTAAACTGCGACTGCCGATCCCTCGGGTTGCTTTGGGGCAACACACAAAGAAATCGGGCAGGCTTCCTTCAAAAGAGTAGCGACGGACGAATCGACTGGTGAAGGGGCCTTTGAGTCTTTTTGGATCGATTTTAATGACAACTTTCCGATGCCCGTTTTTCGTTCGGATTCTGATGCAGTTCCTGCCGGATTCCATGCCCGCATTGGCAGGATTTGCGATCAGGTTTAGTAATCCACCGGCAGATTCTGCCGGTCGCGTGCCACGGGGACCGGGCAACGCAGTTAAGGAATTTTGTAGCCGGATTCGTGAAAATTCGGGCATTCGTCATGAGGCTATCCCGAAGTCTCACGACTTCGTCTACGAAAAACTGCCTGTTTTCTCGACGAAAATTCCTCGACGGCGTTGGGGACCGGGGCGGCCGGCACTGTCCTGCCAGCCAGAATGCGAGAAAGCATGGCCTGAGTTGGTGGACAACGTGCAGAGCCTTCCGACGAGAATGACGGCATCTCTTGTCCGTCTGGAGCGATTGTTCCGCACCGTTGAATTCGCTCACGCAAGTATCGGTTATTTGAGCCCGAACTTTCGGTGAAATCTATGTCCCCTCGTACATACTTCTGCAGACCTGCTTACCTTTTTACAGGCCGTTTTCCGGTTTTCTGTTGATTCTTATCCTCAACTTTTCCTGATTCTCGATTTTCCACGAGCTTCGTATGCCATCCCCTAAAATACCTGCTTGCAGAAAGGAATCGCCGCCCGCATTCCAGGGACTTAACCAGTTGCGTTTTCTGGCGGCAGTTCTGGTGTTTTCACAACACGCACTGAGCAGCAGTCATGCGGATGACTGGATCGACATCGCGGGATTCAGAATTGGACGGATCGGTACAGCCATCTTCTTTCTGCTGAGCGGTTTTCTGGCCGCAACGACAACTCGCAAGCCGCTCACCTGGCTGAGGGATCGACTTGTCATTCTGTTTCCTCCGTACTGGCTGGTGACGATTGCTGGATTTATGATGGCGGCTGTGACCGCGACCAAGAGCTTCGATGGCTGGCAGGTTCTGTCACAACTTGCAGGGACCGGTTATTTCACACATGGCGATCATATCGTCAATATCGCCACCTGGTTCATCTCGCCACTGCTGCTGCTGTACGCCGCAGTGACGACGATTCGACTAACCTCCGTCCGTATTGTGGCTCCTCTGATGATCGTCGGGCTGCTCGCAGTGACTCTTGCAGATCCGCCCGATGGAGCCACAATTCATTGTCACGCGGTGACGTTCTTCCTGGCTTTTGCAGCAGCCTCGGCTGGCTCTCGGTTTCGAACCTGCGCCGTGGCTGCTATGGCCGCGAGTTTATTGCTGCTCACGGCCTTCCAGCCGGAGTTCCGCTATGGTGCGTTGGCCAGCCTGCTGCTGCTGCCCGCGCTGAAGGTTCAGCGAACGGTCCGATTCTGCAATCTGTTTTCCGGGATTGCTTATGAATGGTTTCTGGTTCACGGCCTGTGCCTGGCGATCGTGTCCCACTTGACTGAGTCACCCGTTTTAATTCTCGCCGTGGGAGCTGTGCTGTCTGTCGTCTCGGCCATCTGCCTGAAGTCTGTCGCGCGTCGGACTTTTGTCCTGGGCCGCCGACCACTGAAGCAAGCCGTCATCAATGAAGCCGCTACGCCTGGGTGCAGAATCGCTTACTACGGTGCTGCGAGCGACGGCGGTGCCGAAAACCGCTACCGACCAGCCGATCCCGCGATCGCTCACGGAAATTTCGCGATGTCAGAAACGCTCCCGACCCGGCAGGTCGTTGAACTGTCCTCGTAGTGGCTTGTCGACCTCTAATAAGGTGCGAAACGCGCAACTTCAACACTGACGCGTCGGGTTGTGAAAACGATTAAACGCGCCCGCGCCCAGTTCTCTCACTTCAACCGTTCTTCCAGCCACTGATACGCTTCTTCACGAACATCATCCGGAAAATCATGACCGCATTCCGGATACCGTGCGGTGATGATGCCACCTGCCGCAGCGTAGATTTCCTGAGCCTTTGTCGCTTCGGCGACAACCTTGCGAACACCGCTGTTCTCAAAGTTATTGTCGGAGATCGGAGCGTTGACAAAGATTGACCGCGGCGCGATGGCCGCAAGCACTTCGTGAAAATCGAATGGTACGCGGTCCGGGCTGTTTCCATACAGGTCTCGAATGCGAGGCATGTATCGGTCACTCGTCCAGCCAGCCAGGTTGCCATTGTAGTAATCGTGAAACGCCGTAAAGCCACAGCTTGTCACAGCCGCCTTGATGCGGACGTCAAACGCTGCTGTAAAGAGGGTATTGTGACCGCCCAATGAATGGCCAATACATCCGATGCGTTCGGGATCAACTTCCGGAAGTGTTTCCAGCAGATCAATCGCTCGCACATTGTTCCAGATCGCCTTCATTGATCCGCTAACGTAGTGGGCTCCGTGGGTCTTAAAGTCGTAGCGATAATCGCCAAAGGAAGGATAGTCGGGCACAACGCAAACGAAACCTCTTTTCGCCAGCTCGTGTGCGTAGTACAAATTTTCAAGGCCACCCAGTCCGACAGGTTCGCCTTTGCCGTTGTTATTCGTCTGATGCAGGCACAGCATCGCTGAGCCTTTTCCCGTGCGTCCGTTCGGGATCAGCAACCACGCCGGCACACGATCATTTGCTTCAGGCGCAAACGAGATTCTTTTGCGGATGTATCCATCAGCCGCCTCTTCAGAAATCACTTCCACATCGAGCGGAACTCGCTGATCCGATGAAGGAAGTGGACCCATCGCGAGACTCATGCCTTCCAGAATATGCTGCCGCCGCTGACCCATCTCCAACGGCGTTGTGACGGGCTGCATCGTGCCGTCTTCCCGGCGAACAACCATCACGTTGGCGTGGTCATAGTCGTTGGCAGTGAGCGGCTTCGGTGCCGCCTTGTCGGGCATTGTCTGGCTGTCGTCTGCTGCGAGGTTTTCGAGCAGATACGGGCCGCTGCAGCCGGGGCAGACAAGAGCCGGAACTCCGTCTGCAGACAGACTGCTCGTTGAGAACAGAGCACTCAGAAGGAACAGGACGCTCAGAAGCCCCGGCAAATAACAGCTGCACCGCATGAGTCACCTCCAACAGAGAAGAGTATGAGGCGAGCGTAGTACTTTCGGATTTGTTTACAAGCGACGCGGCCCCTGCTGTTCACCAGCAATCAGATTCTAAGCCAGCCGCGGGAGTGTTGGTCGTGGAAGACTTTGAGTGATTGTTCCACAGCGACGAGCAATGGTGTGTGGGGCGTTGCTGGAAAGTTTTCCAGGAAAGATGAGTATTCAAGATCGCAGATGAAAGGGACTTCGTTCGTCCCGACTGTGATTGCGAACTGCTGCTGCAGCCCCAGTTTCTCGACGGCGACTTTCAGAGTCGCGATGAAGTGTGGCGTGTCGATCGTATGACTGGGAAGTGTGAAAACTCCGTATCCGGTGAACGGCGAGATGGCCGCGTTACCGAAGGCAGCACCAACATCCGGTGCGTAAAGATAATCCTGAGAATTGCGAAACGGAATCTGGTACGAGCGCCCGCAGACCACGTGCTTCATCGCCGTGGTGGGTGCGGCTGTTAAACCGGCGTCGCGGCCCGGACCAAAGAGCACTCCGGGACGAAGGCTGACGGTGGGAATCCCGGTTTCAAAACTGAATAAACGCGAAACATGTTCGCTGGCCAGTTTCCAGACTCCGTACACATTCACCGGAGCGGGCTCGGCCAGCATCGGAACTTTTTGTTCCGGGTAAGAACTTCGAGCCCCATACACTGCGACGGAACTTGCGAAGACGAAGCGTTGCAAATTCGGCCGACAGGCCTTGATAGCTTCCAGCAGATTCTGAGTCCCGGTGAGATTGATCTGCAGGCCCATGTCGCGGTTCGCGTTGCAGTCCGGTGTTTGCAGTGCGGCGAGGTGAATGACGTGCGTGATATCGTAAAGTGTTAAGACCTCTTCAAGCTGCCGCTGATCTCTGACATCCAGCACCGTGTACTTCAAACGGCTGACATCATCCTGATGAAACAATCGCTCGGTCCGCTGCGGACTCACTTCCCGACTGCCAACAACCACTGTCGCTGGTGTTTGTGACAGGAGCCATTTGACTGTCTGAGCGCCAATGCATCCATAACCGCCGGTGACCAGAATTCGCTTGGGGTGCTTCAAGGGAAATGTGTCCTGAATGAGCCTGAAGGTGAAGGCTTACGCGTTGAACATGCGGAGCACTCACATCCGGCTGCTATGCATCGCGGCAAATGATCTGCTGCCACGCATGATAACCAGGACCGTACACGAGTAGAACAGACTGCGGACTCACGGTCGGTTGGGTAATACTCGACGGCACGTTGATTGCAATGCAAATGAAGGAACTCATCTCCTGGCTGGCGAAACGCCCGGCCTGTTGTTCTTTTCCCAAAGAATTGCCCACCAAACGGATTGTCTCGATTTTCTGAAGCCCAGCCGTGAACGAATTGGATGCAGTTCGCTCGATCGGTCGGATCTTCATGGACCAGACTGCGCGATTCAAGACCAGCAGTCTCAAGCCGGGAATCGGAAAGTTCGGACATCAAGAACTGAACCGGATCACGCCCTTAGAAAGGGAAACTCAAATGAAGTGGACTCAGCTTGTACTCTCGGTCGCATTCCCTGGAATCGTCGCCACGCTTGCTGCGGGCACGATGTATTTGTCCGTTCGCGCGGCGCAGCAGGATGTTGAGTTCAATCCGCCGACCCCTCCATTGCCGGAAACGGCGCCAGTGGCAACGCCCGCATTGTCGGCCGATCAGATACGAGCCGATCGAAGTCACGCGGTTGTTCTTGATCAGTCCAGCGGTTTCGTGGGTCATCTGATCTCGTTGGACACCGACCAGTCAGGATTGGCGAAAGAATATACGGTTCGCCTGCTGCAGAATGGCCTGATCGCTGCGGAGACGATTTCAAATGCCGAGGGAACATTTTCTTTTTCGTCGCTCAAATCCGGCCCCGCAGGATTGCTGGCCTTCAATGAGAACGGTTTTATGATGTTTGGTCTGCGGCTGATTGAGAATGACGGCCGAAAGTCTTCGGATGCAGAAACCGACGCACCACTGGAACTTGAATCCGCCCCGGTCGCGATCTCCGATGTCAGTCTCACGAGGCAGCTCATTGCGGCCGGACTGGCTGGCGCAGAGCTGCGCTTCACGGGCGACCTTACGGCGGACGATCAATTGTTTCATTACGGGACCGGCAGACCGGCGACAAGCCTGAAAAGCCACCGTGTGCAACTGTCAGCGGATGGAACTTTGACAGGCACCGTCGCATGCATAGACCCACGAACCGGGCGACATCGCGAGGTGCTGGATATGACGATTCACTTTCTGAACCAGGGCCGAGTTGTGACAAAGATACGACCAGACAACAGTGGAGCCTTCAGGGTCTCGGGGCTGCCTGCGGGTGTCTACGGTGTCGTGGGAACGGGCTTGGATGGCACCTTTGCGATTGGAGTTGAGGTTGTCGACTTGGTTGCACAATCGATTGCGGAGTCAGCGACGTCTTCATCTGAGTACACAACGGTTGCCGTAGAAACTTCACTTGAGCTTGCCGTTGCCGCAGTGACTCCCTCAGACTTCAACGCGGCAAATGCATCCGGGTTGACCAACAGCATTGTCAATCCCACGGACATTCCGTGCTCCTGTGGCGGCTCGTGTGCAGTTCCCTGCGGCGATCCTTGTTGTGGCGCTGCCGCGGGCGGTGCTTATGGCGGCGGAGGGTTTGGTGGGGGAGGCGGAGGAGCTGGGGGCGGTGCCGGCGGGGCGGGGTTTGGGCTCGGCGCGCTTCTTGGAGGAGCCATCGGCGGAGGGATTGGCTTTCTTGTGGGCGATGGCGATGGCAGCGGTGGAGGCGGCAATACTCCTGCGAGCCCCGGGCAATAATTCGGGCGCATCAAGGAATCTCGGTCTGGCACAAACGGGCCACATCGTGTCTCTCCGAGGCGAGATTTTCTGTCCGACCTGGAGCAGGCGGGCACATTGAACTTACTTCGGCGGCGGCGAGGCGTCCCCGAGGCGAGTTTCTTTTTCCTGTTCCCATCGCTGCACGATGGGAAACATCCAGCGAGCCCACAGAAAATACTGAGCCACAAAAGTCAGCAACAACGCCAAACCTCCGACCACCATCAGCAGCACGCCAGGAATAACCACGGCGGTCATTGCGATGAGACCGGCGACCAGAAAGAAACCGGCCATCAGTGCGATGGCGACGGTTGGCGGCTGTGAGGGGCTTTGCTTCTTCATGAGATTGCTCCTGATTCAATAAGCTCCTGAAGCACCGAATAACGAAAATCCATGCCCTCTTCGAGCGACTCCAGAATCCGAGCTTCGGTCAGCAGAAAGCCCAGCATTCCACCAGGCGGTTCAAAGTCAATTTCGTCAATCAAACGACAATGCCCGGTCCCGGCGATTTCGATTCTCTGAGAATGCCGCCACGCTCGCAATGGGCCTTCAATTTGTGATTCGACAATCATGTCGTCGGCCACAATCAGATATTCGTGCGTCGCTCGCTGCTTGAAACCATAAGCTGTAATCCGAAACTCAATCCTCTGGCCAATCGTCACTTCCGGTGGGGCCGAAAGGACTTCCAGCTCAAGCTCCGGATTGCTGATCTGCGGCAAATTGACCGGGCGGCCCAGAAACAACCGCAACGCCGGGGGAGTACACGTCAGAATCGTAGACGTTGACTTAAAACTGGCCATGAGTCCGTTTATTCCCATTCGATCGTAGCAGGAGGTTTTGAACTGATATCGTAGACCACTCGATTAATTCCACGAACGGAATTGATGATGCGTGTGGAAATCCGAGCAAGAACTTCGTGCGGAAACTGGTACCAGTCGGCCGTCATAAAGTCTTCCGACTGGACGGCTCGCACGGCCGCCACGTTTTCATAAGTGCGATCGTCACCCATCACACCAACCGACTGAACGGGCAGCAGCACGACAAAAGCCTGCTGAATGTCACGGTACAAGCCGGCCAGATGCAGTTCGTCAATCAGAATGGCGTCGGCTTCGCGAATAATGCGAAGGCGCTCTTCGGTCACCTCACCCAGACATCGCACTGCAAGACCCGGACCAGGAAACGGATGACGCCAGACCATTGCTTCAGGCAGACCCAATTCCACGCCCATCCGACGAACTTCGTCTTTGAACAGATCCCGCAGCGGTTCGATCAGCTCAAACCCAAGCTCTGCCGGAAGACCGCCCACATTGTGGTGCGACTTGATCGTCGCCGCCGGACCGTCAGGATTGGCGCCCGATTCAATCACATCGGGATACAGCGTTCCCTGAGCCAGATACTTCGCATTGGGAATCGACCTGGCTTCATCACGAAAGACATCGATAAAGACCTTACCGATGATCTTACGCTTGCGCTGCGGATCGGACACACCGGCAAGTTCTCCGAGAAATCTGGCCGACGCGTCGACAACATGCAGATCCGTCTTGAAGTGATCCGAAAAGTGTTCTTGAACCTGTCGGCGTTCGTCTTTTCGCAGCAGACCATTGTCGACAAAAATGCAGGACAGCTGATCGCCAATCGCTTCGCTGATCAATGCGGCGACAACCGACGAATCGACTCCGCCCGACAGACCACAGATGACTCGATCCGTGCCGACTCGCGTCCGGATCAGATCTTTTTGCTGTTCAATCAGGGACGTGATTCGCCAGGTGCCCTGACATCCGCAAATGTTGCGAACAAAGTTGCCCAGCAGCTGGCCGCCGAATTCCGTATGAGTCACTTCCGGGTGAAACTGCAGTCCGAAAATTTGCCGAGTCTTATGACGCACGGCTGCGTTTGGACACGTCGATGTGGACGCAATCGGTTCAAAGTCGCCAGCCAGACTTTCGACCTGATCGCCATGGCTCATCCATGCCGTGAAAGTTTCCGGGATGCCTTCGAACAAAGCATTTCCAAGGGCCTGGGAATCTTTCTGCGAACAGGGCGCCCGTCCAAACTCACGCGCGTGCGCCGGAAGAATTCGCCCGCCCAGTGTGTAGCAGGTGATCTGCATTCCGTAGCAGATGCCAAGGATCGGAATACCGAGATTAAAAATCTCCGGATCGATTTTCGGAGCCCCTTCGCCATAAACGCTGGCCGGGCCGCCGGATAAAATCAAACCTTTGGGATTAAGCGATTTGATGCGTTCGGCAGTCAGATCATGTCGAACAAGCTGGCAGAACACGTTCTGGTCGCGAACTCGGCGAGTGATCAATTGAGCCGTCTGGCTCCCGAAGTCCATCACCAGCACCAGTTCGTCCTGTGCGGCGGCTGCAGATTTGGAAGGTGATTGAAGTGAGGCAGTAGCAGAACCAGCCATGGGGAATCGACAGTCTCAGCAAGAACGGCCCAAGGGACTGCCGATCTGCGGAATCGTGGCCCGCGACAGTGCAAACCCGGATTGTGCCTGGTTACAGTGCCTCGTCCCGATCCACGTCCGGCCGGGCCGAGGGAAAGCGAAACAGCTTAGCATTCAGCGTTCGACCGGAACAGCTTGGCGGTTGGTAAATCGTAAATGCTTGTCGTTTAAACCTCCCTCCTCTCACTTCGTCACCCGCCTCCGATATTTTGCATGTACCTTTTTCGACTAGCCGATCGAGTTTCACGTGGTCTCCGGGAGATCGCGCCGGATCGTCTTGCCCGGCATCGGGATTTTCTCATCAGCCAGCAGACCGAGACTGGCGGTTTCCGTGGTCGTGAGGGTGACGCGGATCTGTATTACACGGGATTTGCCGTAAGAGCCCTGGCTGTCAGCGGCGGACTGGACACCGTCTGCCGGGATCGCGTAGCCGCATGGCTTTTCAGCATCGATCCTCTGACACTGGGAGTCATCGACCTGCTGAGTTGGCTCTACAGCGCGCTTGTCGTGCAGGCCGCAGGAGGTCTCGATCTGCTGCAGAATGCACCGCCGGATTTCGCCGACCGGATTTCCGCGTCGATGGAAAAGTATCGAACATCAGACGGTGGTTACGCAAAGTCGTCCGAAGGGGCCATGGGCAGCACCTATCAATCGTTTCTGGTTGCTCTGGCTTATGAACTCTTAGGCCGCCGAATGCCTCGCCGAAACGCGATGGTTCAATTTCTTTACGACCGCCAGCGCAACGACGGCGGGTTCGTGGAGATTTCACCCATGAAACGCAGCGGAACCAATCCTACAGCCGCGGCCGTCGCGCTGCTGAATCAACTGAACGGAATGGAAGACGATATCGCCGAAGATGTGATTGGATTTCTCACCGATGTTGTCAGTGCCGAGGGCGGCTTTCAGGCCAACACGCGAATTCCGTTCGCCGATGGATTGTCTACCTTCACCGGCCTGCTGACAGCTCAGGATTTGAAACGTCGGGATTTGATTTCGCCTGACAAAATCCTGCACTGGGTCCACTCGTCACTGGAACTTCCAGAAGGCGGCTTTCGCGGCGCAAGCTGGGATCAGCAGGCCGATGTCGAATACTCGTTTTATGGGCTCGGAATTCTCGGACTGCTGCATGCGTCGCGTGAATAGCCTCCGGCCTTTTCACTTGCTGCGAGCCCCCGCTTGATTGTTTTGAGGCTGCGCTAATCGCAGTTGCAGGGGCTTCATGGATCGAAAAGTCAGGGACTAATCATAACCCGACGCGTCAGCGAGGGATTTTTGGCACGTCGGGCGAAACGCAAAACACAATCCCTCGCTGACGTGTCGGGTTGGGATAACGCAGAAACACAATCCCTCACTGACGTGTTGGGTTGTGATTGTGGGAAACGCGCAAGTTCAAAAAAATTCCACTTGGCTGACGTTTTTACGGGGCTGGTCTCTCGGCAGCCTTTGCTGCATAATCCAGCGTGACGATCCGACTATCAAAGCTGATCTGCAGCTTGCGGGCGACCGAGTCGATGTGCATCCACAGGCTGTTCAGCGTCGTGCCAACGTCCTCGTCACGATAAATTTCTTCTCCAGTGCGCACATCCAAAATGACGGCGCCATAGTGCGTCCTGCGAATCGGGCTGCGAGGCAACGTCTGACCTCCGCGAGTCAACAACAGCAGCACGGGGACGTTGGGCAACTGCACAGACCGCTCCGGGATCGCCAGTCGGATGTGACGGTTATCGAGCGGTTGGTCCCACGCCAGTTGCATCGTGTCTTCACGGACTGAATAAATGCGTCCCGTCACATGCATCGCATCAATGATCGGATCAAACTCCTCTGAATCTGCAGCAACGGCTTCAGGCAGAACAATGTAGTGCCCGCTTGATTGTCGCAAAATCAGCTGGCGTGGGTTTGTGGCTTTCATCACGGTCAGATCCGTCAGAACCTTTCCGGTGTCCGTCTGCACCAGCTTCAGTTGTTCGCCCTCACTCAGCACAGCGACAACGTCTTCAGCCACATTGGAGAATATCGTCTCCTGAGGCAGCTCGATGGACCAGGTAACCGCGTCGGTCAACAGATCGCGGCTTTCCAAAATCGCCTTTCCCCGTGTCAGGCGGAACAGGACGCATGATTGTCCCTGCAGCACGATTCGCCAAACAATGTCCACACCCTCTTCGACCTCGATATCCTGAACGGACGAGCCGACATTGGCGTTGGCGTCGCCCCACCATTCAGGAATCGGCGAAACCGCGCGAACAGACCCGTCAACCAGACTGCGAACTTCAATCTGGCTGGCTCCTTCGGAAACAATCAGCAACTTGTCGCCGCTGCACAGCAACACGGCATCGCGCGGCACTCCATCCGTCTGCCAGATTCTCGCACCCGTCAGCGGCTCCAGCACAATCAAACGTCGGCCGGAAATAATTGGTACCCCAAACGGAGTCACCGGACCTGCCGGAAAATAGCCAGCCGGTTGAGGAAAGTACTGAGGCACTCGATCGGAAGGCGGAACGTATTCACGAAACTGATTGGCTTCTGTATCGGGCGCCAGCCGTTCAATATTCTTCCGCCAAAGTTCCAGCGGTTCTCCTTCTTTATTAAGACGCGTTGGATCGATCGCAAACAGAGTTCCGGAAACATTCAGCGTCAGCAGATGGCCGTACGCCATCACATAGGAATCAGCCGCAAAGCCGTAACGCGAATCATCAGCCACATCGTACGGCTGCATTTTCCAGCGCAGCACGCCGTCCGCATCATACGCATGCAGCTCGCCCGCCGGCCGAACACGAACGAACGACCAGCCTCGATAAATGCCGGGCGTTCCATAAAGCGGGATGAACTTATCAGGAATTCCGTCCGGGGCCTTAAAAGGATCCAGCATTGTACGTTCGGCCGACTCTTCTTTCACCGGCATCCCAGGCCAGATCGATGGCACCGGAGTTACAGTCTCCGGATTGGCGGCCTTCCAGCCAGTCGTATGAGCCTCCCGAGCAGCCTCATTCGGCATCTGGAACCGCTGCGTTGCTGCGGCCGCAGCCAATTGCGACACGCCTTGCAGCCAGGCGTCGATTGCCGTGCGGTCTTTCAACTGATTCCATGAATCCAGCAGAGCATTGGCCGCAGCCGCCGCATTGCTGGACGACGACTGGCTGATCTCCAGACGAGCGAACTCCTGCATCAGCCATCTCCAATCACCTCGGTCGGCAATCGGAGTCTGCTGATTCGAATGTTCAAGCAGTGCCAACGCCAGCTCTGGCAGCCCCGCACTGAAAATTCCGGAAACGTAGCCCGAGCGAGATTCGTCATCGGGCAGCTTCTGGAATACTTCCAACACAGCGGCCTTCAGATTGTCCTGAATCTCAAGCTGCTCTGCCGACGATCTGGCCTTGATCGCTTCATGAATCCCGGCAGTCAGAATTGTGCCTTTGCTTCTAACCATGAATCCGGAATTGACGATCTGGCGACGAGCTGCCGGAAGTTCGCTAAGCAACTGCCGAATATTGGCGGTCAGCAGTTCCGCCGAAGTTGCGGTGTCCGACGCCATGCCTTTTGCAATCAGCTCTGAAAGTTCGCCCTGATATCGTCCCGAACGGCCTCGCATCTGACGCGGCAGCACGGCCGCATCCGGCAGATTCATCCCGAACAAAGAATGCAGTAAAGGAGCGATCGAAATATCGCGGCTCGACAATTCAATCAGTTCTCGCAACCGTGGGACGGAGGCCTGGTGGGCGGCAAAATCTGCCCGAAGCCCTTCCAGGAGCAATTCGATCAGCATCTCGCGAGCGACCAGATTCTTCGGCGATTTGACCACTTCCTGATCGAGAATCTGCTGCGCCTCCGCAGTGTTGCGATTCAAAAGAAGCTCCGTCGCACGCACCACAGGCGTCGGGGGCTCGGTCGTCACTTTCGCCGCGGAGAACGTAACGTTGAGAAGATTCTGAGACAGCAGCCCGTGCTCCGTCATCAACAGATTGCCCGGGATTTTGTCGAGTTCGTCAGATTGGCCGACAAGCCTTTGTCCGTTCTCCAGATTGAGTGTCACAATCGACGGAGCGTTGGTGGGAATCTGAATGACTTTGCCATCCGACGTAGATGTTCCACAGACAATGCCGTCGCGCAACTCTGTCGACCAGAGCGGGCTTCCATCAGAGAGCTTCAACGCAGCGACTCGCTGATTGCCGACCAGGACGACGCGATCAGAAGTCACTGTCCCGACGGCATGGAAGGCGTTGCGAGGAACCGCCCAGAGCTTCAGTCCGGTCTGCAGGTCCAGACAATACAGCTGGTCTGAATCTCGCGGCGTGACAAGCACTTTTCCGTCTGCAATGCGAGGCAGTGAATCGATCCAGCGGGAGTCCAGATCCACGCTTCGAGTGTCCATAGCATCGCGACCACCAAACAGCACGATGTTATCGCCGCCGATTTCCTGCTGCTTTGTGTTGCCGGCATAACGAAAAATCCAGCGCAACGAACGGTCTTCCGCTGAGACCGCCACTATGCGTCGGTCGCAGGTGGGACAAATCAGCAGACCCTGAGCAAACGATGGCACCAGGCCCGCATGTTTTCGTACAGGATGCTGAGGCAGCTTGTATTCGGGGACCGTCAGAATTTGAGAACTGACGACTCGCGGATTGCCGGCCATCTGAGCGTCCGAAATGATCAGACCTGGATCCACTTCAGCATCGGCAGTAATTCCCGCCGTGGGCTCCGCAATCTGAACCAGAAACAGACCTTCACCGCTCTCTGCCAGCACATACGTTCGCTGGCCAAGCACCAATGGCGCACCCAGAAAATAAAATCCAGCCAGCAGGTTTCCGCGTCCGGCCGGAAGAGCGGCATTCTGCGTCTGACCGCCCACTTCCCACTTAAACAGTCCGGTATTAACGTCGTAGGCTCGAATATAGTTTGATGGGATCGTCAGGTTTCCGTCGACACTCACGACCATCCCAAAATCGTCGCTCCACACAGCATTGGACGATTCATCCACCACAAACAAGGTGTCACCGTTGACGGCCATTTGCGAGGCGGTGTTGGTCCGCAGCATCTGATAAAGCAACTGAGCCCTTGGGTCCAGATAGACACGGCTGAACCCATCATTCGGACGGACATTTTCACCACGGGCCTCCGCAGTGCGTTCGTCAAAGATGACCTTCAAACGGCTGTCCGGGCGAGTCACCTCCCACTGCAATTCACCGGACTTCAGATTGACCGACCGAATTCCAAATGGTGTTCGAATGATGGCGTTTTCGCCCACGATCAATGGATGCGCCGCGGGCACAATGGTGCTGTTGCGAGCCAGCAGACGCTGAGCTTCTCGTTCGATCGGATCAGGGAACTCGGCGAGAAACGGATTGTATTGTTCCGAATACAAAATATCCTGAACCTCAAACAAAGACGACTTCCAGAGCGTTGCAAAACTGGATGGCCCCAGAGGCTGCGTGGCGACGCGGCGGTAACTGCCTCCCGGCTGCAGCCAACCGCCCAGTTTTTTCTTCTCGGTGCGTGTCTGACGTGTGAGCCATGCAGTGGTCTCCGCAGGCGATTTCGGCAACGGCACGTCCTGATTGCCAAGGCGAATGGATGTGAGCCCCTTATCAGTCTGCAGACGATTGATCACATCCGCCGCGTCGGAATGCAGGCCGGCGAGCGCATAACACAAGGCCATCTGCACGACGACGGACGGCTCGGGTTCATTATTCATTCTCTGCAGTCGCCCCAGCAACAAGGCGGCTTCCAGAAAATCATTGCGGTCCATCGAACGCTTTGCCAGCAGCAGCAGGCCTTCACGTGCTGCCGGGCAAAATGCAAATCGCGTGGTCCGCTGCCGAACTTCGTCGAAGTCTCCCGCCGTCAGGGCCTGAGTAATCTGTGCGGCGGCAAGTTCCGAAAACTGCCGCGCGAACTCTGCCCGAAAATCGCCCGGTGAACGATAGAACAAATCTTCCATACGCGCCTTGCCGCCAGCCAGAAGTTCAGTTTCCCCCGACGCCAGTTGTCGAACATCCGCCCCGGTCGCAACCATCAGCGGGTCTTCATCTTCACACGCCATTTTCCAGGCCCGGTCGAATCGTTCAGCCGCTTCCAGCCATTTTTCAGACTGCAGTGAGACTTCCGTTTCCCGAATCAGTTGCTGCAGTCCTCGCTGTTCCACTTCGTCCAGCGGTAGGGTGGCCAGAGCGTGACCGCCGAGACTGACTGCCACCGTCAGCCATCCCGTAAGAACTGGCAGCAGGATGTGTTTGCAAAGTTTGCCACGATTCGCCATGAGACATTCCAGTGTCAACAGCCGAGGGTGAGCACGCATAATTGCATGCGCCAGCGTTCTGAGTATAGCGAACGCCCCGTGTGCAGTCTTCCGTGAACTCCTTCAAAGAAAAACCCCGCAGCTGGTCGGCTGGATTTAATCGAGGCCCCACAGGGCATCGGCGATCCAGTCAAGGTCTTCGATCTGGACCTGAGCGGCTTCTTTGCCCCGACCGGCGCCGGCGGAATTGAGCGCATTCAGAACCAGCAGGCGAAGAACGCTGGCAAGGGGGCTGCGCGGCCCCTGCTTCAAGGCTCGCTGAACAAGCCGATGTTCTCTGTTCAAAATGACTTCATTCTGCCCGGTCGGCGCCTGACGAAAATGAGCGTCGATCATGCGTTGAAAGCCCTTCGGGATGTCACCATCTTTCCGCAGTTCTTCAAAGGTCTGAGCCAGCTCATATCGCTCATTCAAAAACGCAACCACCGGCAGGCCCGGTTGAAATGAGGCGATCATCACGCGAGCCTGAGTCGATCGCAGAAAATCGCTCCAGGCCGGAGCCGCTTCCTCAAGATTGCCCATGCCCATCACCGAATTTGCGAAGTTCGCCGAGGAAGGAGTCGCCGGACGTAGCTCCACATGATCGGTCATATTGTCGGCAATCATCGCCGCCAGCAAACTCTCCTCGAAACTGCGAAACACATGCACGCACGGAGTTCTGTTCGACGCGAACACATCGTCCAGGTAACGCTCCTGCCGTCGATCCGCGTTGTACCAGATCACAAAATCCGCTTCGGCTTCATGCAGAGCATCCGCAGCGCTCAGATTTAGAATCTCGCTGAACAGCAGCGAACCCCGGGACGTCTTGAAGCGATACACCTTCGCCAGCAAAGTTCGCAGTCGATGCTCAGCCAAAGCGGCACCGGCAAGCACATAACGATGCCAGTTAACAATCGCTTCCAGCCGACCCGGCTCTTCGTCCGCCATCTTTTCCAGATGCGAAAACAGAAAGTCATCCAGTGAAGTTCGAACCAGCTGGAATCGATCGTCGCGAACCAGATCTTCTCGACTGGCCGTCGGCGAGCAGTCTTCAAGCTCCAGCACACCGCGCAGAAAACTGGCCCACGGAGGAATCAGATCCCGAACTCGCCGGGAAATTACCATCCGTCTGACTGTCACCGCAACAGTGGCTTCATCCGCAAAGCCTGGCGTCCGCTGCGGAGAAATGTACAACGCACCGGCGATAGACACCGGCTGCTCCAGTCGAATCGGAATCACATCCAACGGGGACTCATTGAAGTAATTGGCCAGCTCCAGCTCAATCGCTTCCAAATCGGGCGTCGGTTCAAACCACGCGACGTTAATTACGTTCACGCGTGCCGCGCTGCCATTGAGATGAATCGGGATGTTCAGAAAATCGGCATACTGGCGAATTGCGGTCTCAAGCTGTTCCGTGGCTTCAGCCATGATGCGAAACTGGGGCTTGAGGTACAGGCAAACTGAAGTCCCCACGGCAGCCCGGTCGCTCGACGAAAGCTGAATGCTGGTCCCGGGGCCGGCCTCCCAGCGAATCGCTTCGTCACTGTCTTCGCGACGACTTTCCACAACCAGACGATCGGCCAGCATAAAGGCGCTGAAGAGACCAATCCCAAACTGGCCGATCAGATGATCGCCATCCCCGGTGACATGTTCCCGCTGCTCATCACTGCCGCGCCCTTTCAGCAGGCCAGTGATGCCAATCCCCAGCGTCCCCAGAAACTGCTCGGCATCATCGGCACTCAGACCAATCCCGTCATCGACGAAGGTTAAAGTCCCCGCCACGGAATCCTGGTGAATGTCAATTCGGCCGCGAAAAGACAAATCACGACTTCGCCGACGCATAATGGCGTCGTGAGCGTTCTGAATAAGCTCACGAATGGGCGTGTCGAGTCGGCTGTAGAGCGACGATCCCATGATCTCGATGACACCGGCGATATCCACTCGAAACGGGATCTGGCGAGTCCACACGCTGCACACCTCAGAAAATCTCTATCAGGTCAGTTTTGACGGAATTTTTTCCTTGCCACGGTCGGCACGGACGCAGAGTTGTACCCGCATGCCACGGCTGCCGCAAACTTGTCTCCATCCTGGAGGGTTTGGATATAGATAACTTTTGTACATTCGTTTGACAATTGCAGCTGAACGCTGTTTAGTGCTGTCTGGAACGTGGTCTCAGGAACCGTCCATAACCAAGAAACGCGCCCTTGTTCAAATTCTCGAGTTCAATACGTTGAATTGATGAATCGCTCACTCAAATTTCCGACGACGACTCGTATCAGCTCGACTGAAGCGGTTCGCCTGTCGTCTGGATTTGTCGACATCGCTGCGGGCAAGCGGGTTTCTCGGCGACTTGGACTGGCGTGCCTTTGCGTGGCTCTGACAAGTGGCCACGCCAATGCCGGCACGAATCCACTGACGATCGATGTCCAGGAGACTCCGGCTGCTGCCCCTGCGACTTCTGTGGCGGCAAAGGATGAGGTAATCGATCTGCTGGCGGGTGACTTCAATTCTACCTGGCAGATCTTCAGTTCCGATGTAACAAAAGAACCGGCCTCCATCTGGAAGCTGCTGCCGGACGCTCCTGAAACCGACCGAGTTCTTGTTTGTTCGGGTAACCCAAAGGGGTTCGTCTTCACTACCGCCGAGTTCACAAATTTTGAGCTGACTCTGGAATGGAAGTACCCGGAGGACCCGAGCGGCAACAGCGGCATTTTGATTTATACGCAAAACGAACCTCGGATCTGGCCAACAGCCATTCAGATTCAACTGCATCAGCCTAAGGCCGGCAGTGTCTTCCCGAGCGGTGACGCGAAGACCGACTATACTCTGGACGCAGCTCCGGATTTGGCGCGGCCCGTGAATGTCTGGAACGAATGCCGAATCACCAGCCGCG
>JBDNHX010000312.1:0-14256 GCA_041688565.1 Planctomycetaceae bacterium | reverse complement strand
TCTGACGTTCGAAGACGAAGTGGATGCCAGTCGCGGCGATATGATTGTCAAGCCCGGCAACGTGCCCGCGACAGCCGATGCCGTCGAAGCGATGCTGGTCTGGATGTCCGAAGAACCGATGGTTCCCGGCAAGACTTACCTTGTGAAACACTCAGCCCAGTTGATCACCGGGGCCATTGAATCGCTGCGTTACCGCATCGACGTCAACACGCTTCGCAGCAGTCCCTCGCCGCAATTAAATCTGAACGAAATTGGCCGTTGCCGGTTGTCTCTGAATGAACCCATCTGCTTCGATCCGTACAAAAGCAATCGTTCCACAGGCGCTCTGATCCTGATCGATCGGATCACCAACGCAACCGTCGCGGCCGGCATGATTCTCGACCGCAGCACCAGTGGGAAGAAACTGGCTGCGTGGGAAGTCGATATTCCCGCCGAGGAAGACGCTAAGCAGGATGGCGACTTCAACGAAGTCACGGCCAAAGAACGAGAAGCCCGCTATGGTCAGAGGCCTGTCACAGTACTTCTAACCGGCATCACAAACAGCGGCAAGACGACGATTGCAAAGGCCGTTGAACGCAAACTGTTCGACAGCGGTCGAGCGGTAACGGTTTTGGACGGACTGCAAGTTCGCCGAGGCCTCAGCAAAGACCTTGGTTATAGTTTCGAAGAACGATCAGAGAACCTGCGTCGATCGGCATACCTTGCAAACATTCTCAACGACGCCGGCCTCATTTGCATCGCAGCGTTTGTGGCCCCGAATGCCACTGTGCGCGACAAAGTGGCGGGAGTCATCGGCACGGAAAGATTCCTGACCGTTTACGTTGACGCTCCGATTGAATTGTGTCGCGAACGTGATCCGCGAGGAAAATACACGGAGGCCGATGCAGGCAAGCTGGCGGAATTCTCCGGCGTCACAGCGCCTTATGAGGTTCCGGAATCGCCTGACCTGGTGCTCAAGTCTGGTGAACAGTCAGTTGATGAATGCGCAAATGCCGTCATCAAGCTGCTGAAATCAAAAGGCTTCCTACGATCCTAAAGGCGTGATGCCAACACGCCAGCGGCGCCCATGAATCCATCAGGCGGATCCCGCATCGAGTATTCAATGCCACCCATCCGAATTTTCTTCCGAGCCGAAAATCGGACTTGCCCGCACGAAAGTTTCGTAGCCCCTTCGGTTTAGACGCAATACCGTTCAATTATTCATAGTAGCAGGCACATCCTATGTGCCGCAGCCGCAAGAAGAACAGTGTTTTCGAAGCTTGGCGGACGGCACACGGAGTATCCCTGCTACTTTTTCAACGGTATTGGGTTTAGACGCTCGCAGCCTGAACGCGCCTCTGCAATGCGTTCCATTACGCTCGTGAAGTCGCTGGTCTGTTGAGTCGCAGCGATGTCTGCCACAAGGAGAATGATTTTGCTGCGTTCGTTCGTCTCATGCAGTGGCGCCGTATTTGAAGAGATTCGATTGCAGACAACAACGGCGAAACAGCTCGGCCTTGCGTCATCTCTTCGACCACGAGGAAGGCCAAAGAATTCAAATATGAGGATTTAAAAAAAATTAGACAGGCACCCTCCCTGCGTCATTTTTCTGAGCATTTTCCTCAAGATACCGGGACCAGTCCCAGTTTTGTTTGTGTTCTAAGTTGAATGTCTCGCGTACGAGGTCCTTCCCGAATCGGCCTACTGCGGCGGCTGATGAGTAAGGGGCCGGTGTGTCAGTTGAAAGCATTGACGTCGCGCGTTGCCTCATTCATAAGCCCGGCGCGCGGTTGCATGGGTGCCCGTCGAGTGGCTTTATCGAGGATTCCATTTCGGTACGCGGTCCGTTGACAACGACTGGAGCAATTTCTTACGATTCAGTTGCTGGTGTGCCCTAAGGTTCCTGGCGTTCACCGAACTCACTCTAGTGTTCTGGATCTATCCCGCAGACAGGAGAATACAATGCGAACGTTTGTTTCTGGTCGAATGGTGTCAGTGTTTGCATCAGCCCTGGCACTTTTAGTTGCGGCATGGCATGGAAGCGAAAGCTCAGTTTCCGTCGCTCAGGAGCCACAAGCACTTGCAGCCGCAGCCGCTGTTAATCCATTTCATGGCACGTATCAAGGCGGCTTTTGGGGGACCGTTCCAGGTCTTGGGCCATACGGAGGCGATATTCGTTGTACGATCTCATCCGCTGGAGTTGTGAGCTTGGCGCTGCCAGGAAAAGGGTCTGGCACTGTCGCTGCCACTGGCGTCTACACGGCAAGAGGAACCCTGAAAGTGCTGACCAACACCGTTGCCGTCAGTTATACGGGAATATTGAAGCCAATCAAGCACCCAACAACAGGCGCATTTTTGGGAGTCGTCGGCAGCGGCACATGGAAAACAACAACTCCTGGCGTGAATGCCCAAGGGAAATGGCTCGTACAGCGCACTCTGACGACTCCATAGATGGACCGCCAAACACAGTCGATCGATTCTGAAGGGATCGCAAAGAGAATCGAAGGAATCGAATCGCAAAAGGAGAATCGCAAAAGCTGCTACTTTTGGCGATGAGGTTGGTGCTGCGCTGCAAAATCGCAGAGTTCGATGACGGGCACCGCTCGACCGGACTTCCGCCCCTTGCCGACTTGTCCAGCAGGAACGCAAGATTTGAAATTAGGAGCCATCATCAACACCACCGCTCCACTGCCCAGCTTGTCTGGCAGGAAGCCAGGTTTCGCCGCGTAAACTGACGAAGCAGAATTACGAGCATCGTCGTTAACGAATTCGGAAGCGACTGGAGTTTCTCGCCGGGATCTTCGGGAGTTGTTGTTGATTTTGGGATGTCGAGGGAATTTCAGAGGGTGTGGCCGTTTTAGCTGAGGTTGTGAGCGCGGAGGGCTCGACGGCGGAGCCGCCTCTTTGACGGCTGCCGCTTCCAGACCCTCAATCCAAACGATAATCTCTGCATTCATGGGGGCTCCGTCCCTGCTTCTGCGAGGCTCCATGCCTGCTGGCGCACTATTCCTGGCTCCAATGGGGTCCCCCTGACTTCGCTTTCCCTCCACACTTTCCCGCTCTGAGCACGATCCAGCCGATTTGCCATTCCGCTCGCCTCACAAAAAGAATTCTGCCTCATGAATCATTCCGCTCAGTATCGCACCTTCATTATGCGAGGTGAGCTGATTGCTCACCTTCGGATCGTTGCCTGCGTCGTTTTACTCAGCGTTCTGCCCGGAAATGTGTCCGCGGAAAATCCGATTCAGAAAGAAAATCAGCAGCCCGGCTCTCGCGACTGGCAGCTGACTCGCGTGAAAGTCGAAGGCGCCGGTTGCCGTTCGGCAAACATCGAAGGGTACTGTTCGAAGCAAAGCGTGATGGCCGGTGAGTCAATCGACATCATGGTGTCGTCGAAGCCAGCGCGTGATTTCAAGCTCGAGTTCTTTCGCACAGGCTACTACGACGGCAAGGGGGCACGCCTGATGAAGACGATCGAACACGTCAAAGGGGTGACTCAGCCAGAACCCGTGATCGGCGAGAAAGATCTTCACGAATGCAAATGGACTCCTTCGTTGACACTGACGATCCCGGAAGACTGGATCAGCGGCGTCTATCTGGGCCGAATGACAACGATCCCCGAAGGGAATGAGCCGTACTGGCAGAGTTACGTTATTTTCATTGTGCGTGATGAGCGACCTGCGGACGTCCTTTTCCAATGCTCAGACAACACCTGGCAGGCGTACAATGTCTGGCCAACTCATTATTCCGTTTACACTCATCCCAAAGGCGGCCAGGGGCCATGGGCGGATGTCAGCTTTGATCGTCCATATGGACGCGAATCGCAATACACGTCTGTTGTGAATGATCCGCTTTCCGTGGGCTCTGGAGAATTTATTCCTTACGAATTCCCGATGACTTTCTGGCTGGAACAGCAGGGCTACGACGTGGCCTATTGTTCGAACAGCGACATGCTTACGCCTGACCGCGGGTTGAAGTGCAAATCGTTTATCAGCATCGGACATGATGAATACTGGGACATTCGCCAGTTCGAAAGTGTCAGCAAAATGCGTGATGAAGGCGTTGATCTGCTGTTTCTGTCCGGCAACAGCGTGTGCTGGGTGACTCCGCTGCGAGACAGCTCTACCGGAAATCCAAACCGCATCTTCTTCCGCGGTGGTCCGTATGGCTCTGACAATGAGTATGCGAAGGGACGCGAAAAAGATAACGGCCCGTTTCCTTTTCGAGGCCCCGATGAAGGCCTACTCATGGGGGCTCGCAACATTGAACCAGTCAACGGCGGCGGCGATTGGGTGATTACGAAAGCCGAGCACTGGATATTCGAAGGAGCCGAGGTGAAAAACGGAGAGTTCATTCCTGGCCTGATCGGATGGGAATATCATGGCCAGCCTGCGGAAATCCCGGGGCTGGAAGTTGTCGCCGCCGGAACTGCCTGGCAGGGCGGCGTTAATCCTCAGCAGTGGACCGCGACGATTTATCCGGGGCCAAAGAACAACTTCGTCTTCAACGCCGCGACCATCTGGTGGGCTCAGGCGCTCGGCGATCCCCCAGGTCATACGCTGCCATGGTCACATCACAGCCGGCCTCACGGCCCCGATGATCGCGTTCAGAAGATTACCGCCAACCTGCTGAAGAAGGCGATTGAAAACTGAGGCGTTCTGTCGCACAGCCCAACGCGTGGGACCAGCTCAGCGCTGGCCCACCGGGTTGTGCGTAGCATTACCGCTTTGAGAACACGAAGCCGTCCCGGGCGGCGTCAATTGTGATGATGTCGCCCGCGGTATAATTTCCGGCCAGCAGTTCGTTGGCCAGTGCGTTCTGCAGTCGTTGCTGGATCACGCGTTTTAAAGGGCGAGCCCCATAGGTCGGATCGTAGCCTTCCACGGCCAATAACGTTTTGGCATCGTCCGACACCTCCAGCTTGTAACCGTTTTTCTCCAGCTGATCGTTCAGCTTCTTCATCTGCAGGTCCACGATCTCGCGAATCTCTTCGCGGCCCAGCGGATGAAACACGATCACTTCGTCGATCCGGTTGAGGAATTCGGGCAGGAAGTGCTTTGTCAGCGCATCCATCACGCGGTTGTGAATTTCCTTCTCATCCGCCTGACCGGACAGCTCCTGAATCGCCTGGCTGCCGATGTTCGACGTCATTACGATGATCGTGTTGGTGAAGTCCACAGTGCGGCCCTGGCTGTCGGTCAGACGACCGTCATCCAGAAGCTGCAGTAGAATGTTGAACACGTCACGATGAGCTTTCTCAACTTCGTCCAGCAGGATCACGCAATACGGATTTCGACGGACAGCTTCAGTCAGCCGTCCGCCTTCTTCGTATCCGATATAACCCGGAGGTGCTCCAATCAGGCGTGCCACGCTGTGACGTTCCATAAACTCACTCATGTCGATCCGCACCATGTTGCGTTCATCGTCAAACATGAAGTGAGCCAGAGCCTTGCACAGTTCTGTCTTGCCGACACCGGTCGGGCCGAGAAACATGAAAGAGCCGATCGGGCGATTGGGATCACCCATTCCGGAACGAGCACGTCGAACAGCGTTGGAGACCGCTTCAACGGCTTCGTGCTGGTTGATCATTCGCTTGTGAATTTCATCTTCCATCCGCAGCAGTTTTTCACGCTCACCCTGCATCATGCGTGTCACCGGAATGTTGGTCCACAGGCTGACGACGCGGGCAATATCTTCCTCGGTGACTTCTTCACGCAGCAGACGATTTTCCTTGTCGGTATTCAGCTCTGCAGATCGCGCCTCCATGTCCTTCAGCTTCTTTTCCGCATCCTTCAGCTGCTGTTCCGTCTTCTGAGCCTCCACGAAGTCTTCATTCAGCAGCGTCTGCTGAGCCCGGGAGAAGGCCTGCTGGAACGCGGTGCGGAGTCGCTCGATGTTTTCACGCAGCGGCTTGATGCCTGACAACGCTGCTTTTTCAGACTCCCAGCGAGCCTTCAGCTGATTGGTCGATTCTTCTCGTTCGGCTATCTGACGTCTCAGATCATGCAGACGTTCGCGGCTTTCTTCGCTGGTTTCTTTTTCCAGCGCGGCTGCTTCAATTTGCATGCGTGTCAGCTGACGAGTCGCCTCATCAATCTCCACGGGCATCGAGTCGATTTCCATGCGCAGCCGGCTGCCCGCTTCGTCGACCAAATCAATCGCCTTGTCCGGCAGAAAGCGATCGCTGATGTAGCGATCTGACAGCGTGGCCGCTGCGATGATCGCATCGTCCGTGATGCGAACGCCGTGATGACTTTCGTAACGATCCTTCAGGCCTCGCAGAATCGAAATCGTGTCTTCGACGTTGGGTTCCTGCACCATCACAGGCTGAAAGCGTCGTTCGAGTGCCGGATCTTTTTCGATGTACTTGCGATATTCGTCCAGCGTTGTGGCACCGACGCAGTGCAGTTCCCCGCGAGCCAGTGCAGGCTTGAGAAGGTTGGACGCATCCATTGCTCCTTCAGCGTTACCGGCCCCGACGACGGTGTGCAGTTCGTCGATGAACATAATGATCTCACCGTTGGACGACTGCACTTCCTTAAGCACCGCTTTCAGGCGATCTTCAAATTCGCCGCGATACTTGGCACCGGCAACGAGTGCTCCCATGTCGAGCGAGAAAACTTTTTTGTTCTTCAGGTTCTGCGGCACGTCGCCGAGGACGATTCGATGAGCCAGGCCTTCGACGATCGCCGTTTTGCCGACTCCCGGTTCGCCAATCAGCACGGGATTATTCTTGCGACGCCGTGACAGCACCTGAATCACTCGGCGAATTTCCGTATCGCGTCCGATCACCGGATCGATCTTGCCCTCGCGAGCCAGTTCGACAAGATCCTTGCCGTATTTTTCCAGGGCTTGAAACTTGTCTTCCGGATTCTGATCCTGCACGGTCTGTCCTCCTCGAATAGCTTTTACCGCAGCGAGCAGATCTTTTTCTTCGACGCCGTTCAGCTGTAGCAGGCGTTTGGCCTGATCTTCAATTTGTGTCAGTGCGATGAGCAGATGTTCGGTCGACGTGTATTCGTCACCCATCGTGTCGGCCTGCTTCTTGGCCGCGTTGAGCACCTTGATGGCTTCCGGGCCGGCGTTCACGCCCTCATCCGTTGTCGATGAAGACTGGGGCAGCCGCGCCAGCTCGCTCTCCACCATTTTCTGCAACTGCGGAATTCTGATGCCCATTTTCTGGAGGATGGACGTCATCAAACCACCTTCTTCTTCAAGAAGTGATTTCACCAGATGCAGAGGGCGAAGAAAGCGGTGTTGATTCTTTTCCGCAAGCTCCTGAGCCCGCTGAATCGCTTCGGTCGCTTTAACAGTCAACTTACGTGGATCAAACGCCATGGAAGGAAACTCCGTAAAACAGCCCCGCGGACGCGGAAGGCGGGGACCGCTGTGTCGTTTCTACTGCGCAGGTGTGACAGATTGTCTCACTTTGCCAGTATTCTTGCGGCAGTTTCCGGTAAAGCAGTTTCCGTGCCTGTCAAATTGGCTCACGGGCAATGAGTGCTCTGCAAATATGCAGAGTTCAGCCCTGCGACTCGGCTTTGACTGCGCTTGTCAACCTGCCCGGGTTGAGGTGCTGGCGGGATTCAAGCCACTGCAATGTTTCCGCCAGAGAAACGGTGACCGCGGTGGCACCGGCGACCTTGAGCAGATCGCGGTCTGTCTGGCTGATGGATTTTGAACCCCAGCGTCCGACGACTATAGGCACGTCCGGAGCCACCGCTTTCAAACGCTTGCAGAGATAACGGGCTCGGGCAAGTCCCTTCGGGGGCAGGGCGGCGATACAGATCGCTGTCGGGGGCGATTCGGCAACGCGGGCCGCGATTTCCGAGGTTAAGCTTTCTTCTGAGGCCAGAGGAAGCGACCACTCTTCGGGATCAAGCAAATACCTCAGCATCGTCAGAGCGGTTCGGTCGGTCTGCCCATCGGCCGGACATCCGAACAGAATCAGCCCCATCGGTTCCATGCGAGAGTTACCCGGCTGAATCAATGAGGCCGTGTCCGGCAGAGGCTTCTCCCCCAGTCGTGCAGCGGCGGCGGCTGCTTCGACCGTGTCAATCAGTTCATCGTGTTCTTCCCGGGTGAGCAGACCGCGGAGAAAATCGCGTTTGACATAATTCAGTGCGGGAATCAAAAGGTCATCAAAGGCCTGCCCCATGGTCATTGTGGCCAGTTGTTTGTTGATCAGCAGCCGCGCATGCTGGGCATCATGCACAAGAAGTCGTTGATACAAACCCACGTCGGCACTCAAAGCGGCCTGATCACCGAGCAGCAGATTGAGAAAGCGCAGGCTTGGGATATTCTTTCCAAGAACGACCAGCACGACGGCAAAAGGTGCGGACAGGATCAGGCCGATCGGTCCCCACAAAAACAGCCAGAACGCAGCAGAGATCAACAGCGCTGTCGGAGAAACCCCGATCGTGCGACCAAACACAATCGGCTCGACCAGATTGTTGGTTATCAATTCAAGGGCCGAGATATAAATCATCACGGTGATCGGCTGCGTCCATCCTTCGGCCGTCGCAACGCTCATTGCAATGGGGAACAAAGCGCCCATCCAGGGACCGATGTAAGGGATGAAGCGAAGTGTCGCCGCCAAACATCCCCAGAGAATGGCATAAGGGACGCCAATGAGGAAAACTCCGACACCCAACGCCAGGCCGAAGCCGCCATTCACCACGGCAACCATCATGATATAACGGCTGACACGCCACGTCGCATCTTCGAGTGCCTTGCTGGTGAGTGTCAAACTCGCCTTCCCGGCGAGCAACAGCAGTCGATCTCGCAACCCTTCACGTTCCAGCAGAAAACAGACCAGCAGGACGAACGTAAACGCCATCGTTGCCATGACCTCAACGGCTGAACCCAGATACCCCGTCAGCAGCATCCATGGCAATGGATCCGATTTAACAACCAATGGCACGGCCGCTGGAGGTGGCGGTTCTGCGGGTGTCGTTTCAGGTGGCAGACCGACCGGCGCGGTGCCTGAGCCAGCTTCCTCGGGCGTGACATTCAGCTCGCGCCCGATCTCTTCGACCATGTTTTCAAAACGTTTCGTCGCCGGGCTCGCTGTCCACACACGCAGTGTGCGAAGCTTCGCGGTCACTCTCGAGGTATTCGCTGGCAACTCTGACAGCAGCGCGGTGACCTGCTGACTGCCGATCATACCGATTCCCGTCAACGCACTGGAAACGATCGACACTGCCAGCACCACGGAAGCGATTGGCCCGGCTCCGATCCGCTGGAATCCATACACGACAGGATTCAGCACGAAGGTGAGCAGTGCAGCCATGGAGATCGGGAGAAGAACAGGCCGACCCCAATACAGGGTGACCACGATGATCGTGGCCGTGAAGGTGCGAGACAACGTGATCAGGGCGTTTTGTGGTAACGAATATCTCGGCTCGCGTGACACAGCGGATCTTTATCCATGAGGTTAGGCAGTTGCGGAAATTAATTAAATTACTATTCAGTATTTGCAAGCGGCGTGGCTGATTTTGGCTTTTCATGCAACACAGAGTTCGCAGCACGAACTCTGGTGAGGGCGCAATAATAAAAAACGGGTAGCTGAGGCCGAATGTCAGGCACCTTCAGCAGCGAGGCCGCTGTGGGCACGTTACACCCGACCCCAGCCACCCGTTCCGCGTTACTCGCATACCAGGCAGTTCAAGTTCTTCAGGCAGCCCGGATCCGGGCAGGATGTCCAAACGCGAATTAGAGAGACGCGAATTGGACGGACGTCAGCGTTGGTTTTCTGAAGGTGGTTTCTGCGAAAGAATCGGTTCGGAAATTCGTTGTCCGCCCAGCTTCTCGGTCATGTCATCAATGATCTCTGTGATGTGCTTACGCAAAGTCGGCGGAGCTGATTGAGACACAACGTCTCTTAACAACCCGAGAGATGTTCCAATGGCGAGCCCCTGTATCTTTTCGATCTCGCCCTGAAACAGGCTCTTCAACTGGCTCATCCACGAGTTTGAAGCACTCGTGGAACCGGACGCAGAAGAGGCCTGCGAGGGTCCCAACGGGACAGTGTTTCCCGGCCCTTGGGCTCGAAAACCGTATCCTGCTTCACGGTCGTACAAGCCCGCCTGGGCCTCGCGTTTTGAAGCCCACGAAGCCGCTTCGCACGTCGCCGGATTGTACTCGCCCCACGACTCCTGGAAGCGATCTTCGTTGTCAAAAGCGAATTTTCGTCTTGGCTCGTCTGGACCATGCAGCAACCGACTGGCCACAAATCCAAGTGCAACCGCTCCTGCAAGCGTCGGCCATGGATGTTGCCGCACGTGTTCGGCCACGTCGAGCGAATCCTTTAGGGCATGGACAGTATCTGACATCGTCGTCCTCACACTTTCCACCGTGCCCTGGACTGCGGAATTCACACTTTCCACAGTCTCTGAAACTGACGTTGTAGCATTCTGAACGGTTTCGACCACGGAAGCCGTAGCCTCCGCAACTGAAACTCTGGCCGACTGCACGGATTCAGCCACTTTCTCTTCGAGCAATTCCAGCTTATCAGCCAATGCTCCCCGAGATTCTGAAATTTGCTGCCGGAGCGTTTCCTGTTCCGCAATAGAACTGTTCTCACCCATGATTGATTTTCCTTTCGCCATCTTTGGGCTCACTCGATGAAGGATCAAGCGAACTTAAACGCCGGACAGCCGTCATCAACGGCCACGCACCGCAGAACGCTAGAGCGCCTCCTACAATCGCATAACTTCCCCACAACGTAAGGGTTGGGAAGAAGCGAGTTAGCAGCACGACGACCATCTGGCACAGAAAGTAAATTCCAAGCTGAACCAGCATGATCCCCACGCCCAGCATGACGAGCGCGTTTCGTGTTTCGCGGAGAGAGTCCATGACCTCGCTGCGAAACAATTGAAAATGCCGAAATGCAAGGTCCTGAGCGTCATTCAGAATTCCTGTCAGCAGTCGTGTTACACTCACCTCTGACGATGGTGACGTCTCGGTCGCCATGACTATCTCCTTGGTGTCGTGGCTTGGGCGATGAGATAGCCAATGCCAATTCCAACGAATATTGATGGCAACGGATTGTTTTTAATCATTCGAGTCAAGTCGGCGCCCATTCCCGAAAGGCCATCCTGCTCAAGATAGTTTCCGGTCCCTTCGAGTGTGCGAGCGACAGCTGACGAGGCCTGCCCCAACATGCCTTCATTCGGCGAATGCTGACGGAGCGACTGAGCTGCCGATTTCAGACCGCCTGCCACTGAAGCCGTTGCATCTTCTGCCATGCCGCCAAGATAGGCAGCCGCGTGTTTACCTTCCTGAGCGACATGCGATGCCGCATCGCGGGCCGAGTCAGCCACCTGAAAATATGTTGATTTGGCGCTTTCTACTGCAGCTGCGGCAGCCTGGCTTGCGTTGCCGGACTGTCCTGCATTTCCGCCCTGACCCATGTGACTTCCCTGGCCGCCCGATTCCTGGCCTTTATTTTTCATGGTCCGTGATGCTTCAGACATGGTATTACCTTTCAAATGATCTTGCCGCTGTCGTTCATTAAGAACATGAAAAGCCTTCGGGCTTCTCAGCTGTGTTCTTTGCGAACCGATACGGTCTGTACGATTAATTGTGATTGCACGTCGCATGCCAAAAATGAATAACGCTCAATCTTCGTTGGATCCCTGCACATTATGCGACCTGGACCAGCGCAAAAGGTCCGGACAATCACGCTATGCGTTGTCGTCGACCATCCTGATCGTAAATCGGAAGCTTTGTCGATGGCTAGTGTCTGCTGGGCATCCAATCCGCTGCGCTGGACATCTCTTTTTCTTTTTTTTAAAAACTCGTCACCACCGATTCACCGAAATACACCACATGAGTCGCGTTAAACTGCTTCGCCACGCCGGCGATTTCCTCGGCTCTTCCACCCTTCACGGCCACGGTGAAAATGGTCAGCCCCTGACGTACGGCGGTCAGATAGCGACCCATCATCTTCGGTTCCATATCTCCCATGAGAAACCCGGAAACCGTATGTTCCCACTTCTCGAGCAACAGGGCCCCGGGTTTACCTTCAATAAATTCGACTTCGGTAATTTCGAGCTTCGCCAGAGCATCTGAAAGATCCTTAAGCTCATGACGGTCATCAAGAATTCCAAACAACTTTCCGTAGATGCTCACTTCCGATTCCGGGCTTACTGAATGATTTGGCGCAGACATGATGTCCTCCCTGAAATGATTTATGGAATGTTCCAGATTTCTGCAAAATCGCGTTACTGCTGCATTCAAAGGTGTTTGGCGGACCCAAAACCCAGCGCCTTACTGAATCGAAGCCCGGCTTTTGCAAGCCGGGCTTCAAGGGTCGATATCATTGGTACGGATTAATTTCTGTTCTCGCGACGCGGGTTTCAGCCGGTATCATTACCGGACAAACTGAAGACCCGGATCACTTTCTGGCGCACCAACAATGCGGAAACCGAACCGACCGTCGCCGTCGGGCGATACTTCGGCGATCAGAGCTCCGCCCTTTTCACGTTCCAGCGCCAGAACGTTGCCTTCCAGCGAATAGGTGCCGCCAAACTCTTCTGAAGTCTGATTTTCGCCGACGAAGCTCCAGACAAACTTCGAGTCATCTGTCAGCGTCAAATTAAACACTGAACCATCCTCCCGCGTCGCCTTCCAGACGCCAGTCAGCATCGCTGGATCGACCGTTGGAGTTTCACGAGCCACCTGCGTTTCTGCAATGGCCGCGGCGTCCGCAGTACCACTCGCCGGCTCCTCGGGAGTCGGCGGTGCCAGCATTCTCAGCAGATCGGCTGAGACCGAATCTTCGGGATTTAGCCGAACTACCTGCTCCAGTTGTCCAGTCGCCGCGTCCTTATGACCACACGTCATGTAGTGGTAGCTCAGCAGCAAGCGTGAGGCCGCATCCTGAGGATTAGATCGAGTGAATGATTCGAGCGCCCGCAACTGCTGAGTGTACAGCGAAACGTCGGAGTAAATACTTGACATGGTCGTCCAATCCCAGCCCGGGCCGACCGCAAGCACCGAATGAATCGTGGCCGCAGACTGCTGATAGTCCTGGCGAGCGAACAATACCAGCGATCGGAATTCGTGCAGCACGGCGTCATCCGGATACTGGGAAATACCTTTATTTGTAATATCCAGCGCGGCGTCGTAGTTGTTCTGTTGAAACTCGGCCACTGCGTCGTCGAGAACTTCTTCAGCTGAGTACACCGAATCAGTGGTCACAGTATCGGATGATTCTGTTGCGACCGTGCTGGTATAAACAACCGGGATCGGCTGCGAATAGTTATAGATTGACGATCCGCTGCTCACGTAATAGGGGTTGGAGTATCTCAAGTAACCGCTGTTGTAAAGCAGCGAGCCCAGTCCCCAGCCTCCGAGACCCCATCGAAGGGGACGATAACCGTAGCCGCCATAGGATCGGTTTCCGTATCCGAAATTGTTGTTTCCCAAACCCAGTCCCCAGCCGGAACCGTAACCACCGTAGCCCCAATTGTTTCCGAAGCCTCCGGAGTTCCAGTTATTCCCATAGCCACGGTTATTGTTCCAATACCCATGGTACCGGTCGTGGCGGTAGTAAGAAGGACGGTAGTCGTTCGAACCTACATTCCAGCGGCGGTTGTTATAGTTGACATGGTTTCCGTCGAAGTCTCGACTGTTGATGCGAGAATAGTTGTTGTTATTGTACTGTCGCGTTGTCCGATTCAGATTGACGTTGTTGTTAATGTTTGTGTTTGTGTTTGTGTTTGTGTTGACATCCGTTCGAGTCCGCTGGTCGTTTCTCGAAATGTTATTGTCGCCACGTCGATTAACGGTTTGGCGCCCATCCCTAATGTTGGGCCGGTTTGTGTCGGACAGATTTCGCGTTGCATCGCCGACTCGTGGCTGGTTAGTTTTATTTCGATCGACCACATTGGTGTTTCCGCGTCCCTGATTATCTCCCAATTTCGGACGATCCACGCCCGGTTGTCGCGGATTAGCAGTGATCGGCGGCCGATTGCCGATGTTCGCGGGATTCCCCTTTTGAGCTTTGGGGTTAGAAGTGTTTCCTGGCCCGCGAACTGGCGATCGTTTGGCAACCCCCTCTTGGGGAGCGGAGTTCTGAATGCGAGGTCGACTTGGTGCGGGAGTTCGGATCCTCCCCGGCGTCTGACCCGATCGGCTCGGCGCCTGCCGCGTTATATTGGATGGAGGCACATGAATCGCGCCACGACCGGGATTCGACTGGCGACCAGGAGCCCTCTGAGTCCCCGGGGCCCGTTGCAGACCTGGTGCACGTTGCAGACCTGGTGCACG
>JBDNHX010000007.1:0-2114 GCA_041688565.1 Planctomycetaceae bacterium | reverse complement strand
TCAGAACCGATTTCGCGGTCGCCGCTTCCAAACGCGACAACCCCGCTGGCGAAATCCCTCCCAAGAACGCCGAACCAGCCAACATAGACAGTGTTGAACGGCCGAATTTACGACGGGAGATGCCTCGCATTGGAATGAACTTTCAGGAGAGTGAATATAGGCAAAACTCATCGCGACAGCATAAGCAAGCATAAGCCTAGTGACAAGTGCCCCGATGATCTCAGAGGAAATTTCGTAACCGTTCACGGCATCAGCCGTTCAGCAGCGATGGAGCGGTCTGTTTATTGAGCTTTGCTTCGATGGAGGACTTGAGAAAGTCGAAGAAGTTGCGTTGTTGTTTTCGGCAGGTGGCTAGAGCAGTCCACATGCGTTCGTGATAGCGCTGACCGGCTTCGCTGCGAGTCCCTTGAGTGATCATGCGGTCGATCACGCACTGGCGGATTTGTTGTTCGATGTGATTATTGGTCGGTTCGACGCCCTCTGCAAACATGAAGCGGAAGTAGTCCTGAGACATATCGTACGACTGCACTTCGTTGCTGCCTTCCACGACGTATTCGCGAATGGCGAAGCGCGCAGCAAGATTCATCGCCTCCTTTGATGAAGGAGGATTGCGAACCAGCTCGAGAAAGCGGTCGCGATGGATCATCATTGAGCGGCGAAAACCTTCGGTCGTCATTTTCTCGCGGGTATGCCATGCCTGAAACAGCCGCCGCGAACGATCCTCCAGCTGTTCGGCCCAGACTTTTGTTTTCTCGTCCGGGAGCTTCTTCAGGAACCGGATGTCGCGTATCAAATGAGCCCAGCAGTACTGGGCTTTAATCCAATAATTCCACGCAAACGAGCAGTTGGCTGAGAAGTAATCGAAGTTCAGATAGCCCGCGAATTCCTCACCGACAAGTTCTTCGAGCACTTTGCGAGATCGTGTCGGAGCAATGTGAAACACCGTGAAGAGGGTCGATGCGATGCACCAGATCCAGTGCGTCTTGCCGTTGTTTTTGAAGCTCGTCTCATCGCTGCCGAGCTGTTCCTGCTGAGGGATCGCATCCTTCAGCTCCTGATAGCTCTTGTCCAAGGAATTCGAAATTAACCCCGTGCAGAGCTTGGCCAGATAGCCTCGCGAAACGGGAACCTGCAACACGTCTTCCATATACGTTTCGATAGTGGAATAGCTGCAATGAGCTGCGGACTTCATCCATCCGATCATCGCCAGCAGTCGCGGCCCGAAGATGGGGCTATTGAGGATGTCGCCAATGTCAGCCACATATCTTTCACCGTCACCCGTGAGATAAACTCGCAGCCAATGTTCGGTAACGAAGACCGGCGACTCGGGGAGCTCGATGAACTGATCAGGCCGTACGCATCAAAACGGTAGCCATAACCTCTTTGTGATTCAGGGGATTTGATGTATACGCGTTGGCAGTGTGAGCCGCGAGCGCGGCTGGAGCGTGGAATTCTGGCAGCAAGGAAGCGGCCTGATGAGCGATCGTTTGGCGATGGAGTCGTTGTCGGAGTCGATCCGGCGCGTGACCGACCCGCGTGTGGCGGGGCGGAATGACCACTTGCTGGTGGATCTGGTGTGCATCACGATTTTGGCGGTGCTGTGTGGTGCCGATGACTTCGTCGCCGTGGCGTCCTTCGCCAAAGTGCGTCGCCAGTGGCTCGAACAATTCTTCGAGCTGCCCGGCGGTGTTCCCTCGCACGATACGTTTGCGCGGGTGCTGGGCTGGATTGATCCGCCGCAGTTGTCCGCCTGTCTCGTAAACTGGACGGCCGCGTTGCAGACGGCGTTGCAGGGGCGGCAGGTGGCAGTTGATGGCAAGACCGCGCGGGGGTCGGCACGCCGGAGCAAGGGATTGCGCGCGCTGCATTTGGTCAGCGCGTGGGCCACCGCGGAAGGACTGACACTCGGGCAAGTCGCGGTCGAAGAGAAATCGAATGAGATCACCGCGATCCCGGAACTGCTCGATCTGCTGTCTCTGAAGGGGGCCATCGTCTCGATCGATGCCATGGGAATGCAGAAGGCCATTGTCGAGAAACTCCGCGAAAAACAGGCCGACTTCGTGATCGGCCTGAAGGACAATCAGCCCACGCTGGCCGCCGACATGAGCCAACTT
>JBDNHX010000311.1:0-6694 GCA_041688565.1 Planctomycetaceae bacterium | reverse complement strand
TCCAGCGTTGCAATGAAAGCCGAGGCGCCGTCGATCATCGTATTGAGCCGGCTGATCTGCTTTTCATCCAGTGCGTAATGGTTGATAAAGCGATCTTTCCACTGATGCCACCGAGCGGCCACCGCGTCCTCATCCAGCCAGGACTCATCGTTCGGATCGCCCGTCATTCGGCGAAAGACGTTTCTCATGGGCCCCTGTGCGCTTTTTAGATAGCCGTCAGATGACCACGGATACGGCGTGCTGAGGGTATCAATTTTCCAAAGACCCTCATAAAGCAGCTGCCATCCCAGCCCGAGTCGCAAAACAACGAGCAGGACAACAGCTAAAAGAGAATAACGACGAATATCGGCCACGAGAAACAGGCTCCAGGAAGGTGGTTTCGGTGGGTGTTTCGGCGGACGGGCCTGAGCCCCTCATGCCGAAGAGTGTAGGTTTTGGAGAGGGAGGAAATCTCTTGACGAGTCGATGGTCTTAGATCATAGAGCCACCTGGTCTTCGTCCCACACGATTAAGTCGTGTGGAATGCCGATCACCGCTGGCTGTACTTTTCGCCCCTGCTCCGGAAAAGGAATCAGGATAGCACCAACTTCCGACCAATTCTCACAACACAGCCTGGCTTTTTCGACCCCCATTACGAAAAACGCCGTGGAGAGTGCATCTGCAAGGGCAGCGGACGGCGCCAAAACAGTCACAGACAGCATTCCTTCCACCGGCCAGCCTGTCCGAGGATCGAGAATATGGCCGTATCGGCGACCCTCATGCCGGAAAAACTGAATATTTGATCCGCTGGTGGCCATTGCCCGATCGCAAAGAAGAAGAGTCCCCAGGCGCTTTTCCGTGAACAGCGGATTACCAATGCCGATCGGCCAGCCTGCATGCCCATGGTGTCCGCCCTGAGCTTTCAGGCTGCTGTGGCCGCCATGCAGCAAAAACGATTTTGCGGCTGCGTCCATTTGCTGCAGTTGTGTGCTGGCTTCGTCCAGGGCATATCCTTTTCCAATGGCACCCGGATCCAACAGAATTCCCGGGCGTCGAAATGTGACCGTATTGAATTCGGGCCTGAGTTCAACATGCTGCAGCCCGGCTACTTTCAGCGCCCGATCGATTTCCTCCTGCTCGGGAATTCGCTGTTCCTGGCGGCAATTTTTCCAGAGCCCGGTCAGGGACCCGGTGGCCATATCAAAGGCCCCTTCGGTCCGCTGATGAACGTCTGCGGCCTTCTGCAGCAATTCGAAAAGATCGCCTCGAACGCACTGGGGCTCCACGGCTGCCAGTCGATTCACGTGGGAAAGATCGCTGGATTCCCGATAAATACTGAGCCACGATTCGATGGCATGAATGGCTTCCAGAACCTGTCCGGCCGCTTCAATCTGTTCCGTGGGGCCCGGATTCATGATGACCGAAAAGTCGCAGGCCATAGCGCGCGTCGTCAGACGGACGGTCACACCGGCGGACGGCTGTTCGCGCGGTGCAGCCGGAGAATCGGCCGCCGTATCTCGTCCCTTGCGAGCCGGGTGAAAGGCCGAAAGAAGATCTCGGCGGGTTTGCGAATTGGGAAAATCTGGCATACAGACAGAATGCAAAGATCGGGAGCCGCATTCAAGGAAGACTGTCAGAGATCGCAAAAGACGGATCGATCGCGAAGATTTTCCAATGCAAAGCAGGAAAACTCCGTACGGAACATGGGAGTTGAGGAAATAACACTGTGCGCGGCGGTCTGGAAACGTTCAGAATCCGACTCATCCTGAATTTTCCCCGGAAGGCGTGGCGACTCAACGCCGACAGCAAAACTGTGTAGACTCCCGGCAGCGAGCCCTTTTGTGGAAAAGACTCGCGTTTGATTTCGTTGGTGATTTAGCCCCAGGCCGTTTTCAGACCAGACCGATGTCTCAAAAACCTGCTCCAAAGACGATTGCTCGACCCCGTGTTTCCAGCGGCATCCCATGGTGGATTTGGGTTCTCCTGCTGATTGTTGGCGGTGGAATTGGTTTTTCACTTCTTCAGAAATCAATCCCGGACGACCCGGCGGTTTTGTTTGCGGATGCGATCACGGCGTTCGACAAACAGGAACCTATGGTGATCCAGGAGAACCTGCAGAAGCTGAAGGCTTACCCGAACTTCGTGGGCCAGCAGAATCTTCTCGACGGCATGTTGCTGCTCAGCAGTTCCCGACCTCTGAAGGCAATTCCTGTTCTGCAGGAAGCGTCCACAGAGCAGGCGGTTCGTCCGAAAGCGCTGTTCTACCTGGGGATGGCCTATGCCCAGGCCGAGAACCCTCTGCTGGCGATCAGCACGTTTGAATCGGCGATCAAGGACGATGAGAACGCTCACAACTCGCGACAGAGTCTCGCTCTGTTATTGCAGGACCTGATGGCGTGGAATGAGTCGATGGTCCATCTGACCTTTCTGGCTGAAAAGGAATATAAGCCCGGCCAGACTCTGAAGACACGCGGTGAAATGCGTTTTGAACTGGGTCAGTACAAAGAAGCGGCCGACGATCTGGAAGCGGCGATCAAAGCCGACAAAACTGATCCAACAAATTCTGTCAAGGCCGACCGGCTGGTTCAGTGTCTGACTCGCATTGGCGAGTTGAGCAGAGCGGAAGAATATGCAGGGCTGCTTGATCGACCAGGCGCACGTGAACAGCTGGTTGCGGAAAAGCTCTTTGCTGACGGAAAAACCACTGAGCTCATGCAGTCTCTGGAACGCATCCGCCGGGAATCGCCCACTGACGCGCGAGCCGCCCTGTTGATGGGCAAAGCCATGTTGAAGGAATCGTCCGCAGAAAAAGCGGCCGTGGCTCTGGTCATTATCCGTCCGATTCTGGTCAACGGTTTACGCAATCCGGAGTTATATCAAGTGGCTGCAGAACTTGGACGTAAGGTCGAAGACGAAACCTTTGCCAATCTGGCTCAGCAGAATGCGGATCGCCTGACAGAATTGAACAAAGAATACGACGAAGCACTGGTGGCTGTGATCGGGACTCGCGAAGGCTTCGATGTTCGTCTGCGTCTGGCCGAGTTGGCGATCGAGACAGGCCGATTTGAATTGGCTGGCAAAGTCACGGACTCCATGCTTCGCTCCGATCCGGATAAAGGCGAGCAAGTGTTTGCTGTGAGGCAGCGACTGTTTGAACCAGTCCCTGAACTGTTCAGCACAAAAACATCGACCAGTCCTGCAGCTCCGGAGCAGGCCGCAGCTGCTCCTGGCGGCATCCCGACACCAACTCCAGAAGCGACACCAACTCCGGACTCCGCCCCGGACGCGGAAAAAACGCCAGCCTCCGGCGAAACAGCTGATCCGGCTGCCGCGGTCCCCGAGTCTGGTGGCGGCGACAAGTAATCCGCACTGGATAATGCGGGCCATTGTTTCGGGCGTGTAAGAACCGACTGAAGCAACATTTTCGCCGCACGAATTTCATCACTCCCGACTGTTCGCGGCAACGTCTATACTGCCTCCATGATCAATCTGTCCGGACTCAATCCGCCGCAGCGTGAAGCCGCGTCGATCCTGTCGGGGCCGCTGCTGGTACTCGCTGGCGCAGGCACAGGAAAAACACGTGTTATTACGTACCGTATGGCCAATCTGATCGCCCACGGGATTCGCCCGGATCGGATTCTGTCCGTCACCTTCACCAACAAAGCGGCTCGCGAAATGCGTGAGCGAGCACTGAAGCTGATTGGGAAACAGTTCAAACAGCGGCCTGTCGTCTCCACATTTCACTCGTTCTGTGTAAGTGTTCTGCGCGAAGAAATTGACGTCCTCGGCTATCCCAAAAAGTTTGCCATCTACGATCGCAGTGATCAGGAATCTGCAGCTCGGACTGCACTGCGTGACATTCGGCTGGGTGATGGCACGATGAAACCCAGCGACCTGATCAATCGCATCAGTCGCTGGAAGATGCAGGGCATTCAGGACCACGAAGCCAGCAGTCATGTCGAGGCGGACTTCGACTTTCTGGCGGCGATGGCCTACAAGCGATATCAGAAGCAGTTGCGAGCCTGCGGCGCGGTGGATTTCGATGATCTGCTGCTGCTGACCGTGAAACTTTTTCGTGAGCACGCGGACGTTCTGCAGCGGCAGCAGTCCAAATTCGACCATCTGCAGGTTGACGAGTATCAGGACACCAACGGAGTTCAGTTCCAGCTGATCGAATCGATGGTTGCTCCTCATCGCAATCTGTGCGTGGTGGGAGATGACGATCAGTCGATTTACGGCTGGCGCGGCGCTGATGTGGAACACATCATTAACTTTGCGAAGTACTTTCCCAACACGAAAACCGTGCGACTGGAAAACAATTATCGCTGCACCGACAAGATCATTGAATACGCCAATCGACTCGTAAAGCACAACAAACAACGGCACGACAAGAAGCTGATCCCGCACAAAAAATCCGGATCACAAATTCGGATCCAGGCCTTTGAGGATGAGACGGCGGAAGCGGAAGGCGTTGTTCAGGAGATCGCGTATCTCATCAGCGAGCTGGGTGTGAAGCCGAAGCAGGTCGCCATTCTGTTTCGCACAAATGAGCAGCCGCGAGTCTTTGAACAGGAACTGCGTCGCCAGAAGGTTCCTTACTTGCTGGTCGGCGGCCAGTCGTTTTTTGATCGCCGTGAAATACGCGACCTGCTGGCCTATCTGAAAGCCATCGACAGTCCGCGGGATGAAATCAGTCTGCTGCGAATCATCAATACTCCGGCACGCGGGATTGGTGATACGACCACAGAGAAGCTGGTCCAGCTGGCGGTGAAGAAAGGCTGTACGTTCTGGGACATTCTTCCGGATGCCGCCGCTGGCGGTGCAATTCCAGCAAAAGCTTTGACGGCGCTGAATCAGTTTCGCGGTCTGCTGCAGCGATACGGCCAGGCGATGAATGAAAACCCAAAGCAGCTGGCAGAAATCAGTCGCCGTCTGATGAGTGAGATTAACTACGAAGCGGAGATTGCCAAACAATACAAGGAGGAGTCGCAGCAGGAAACTCGGCGAACGATTCTGGAAGAATTCATCAACTCGATTGGCCAGTATGTGGAGCGCAACGAAGATGCGTCGCTCAGTGGATTTCTGGAAAGCACGGCGCTGATGGATCGGGAGGACGAAGCCGACCGGAACGAGAAGCAGGAGAAGGATGCCGTGCGACTGATGACGCTGCATTCGGCCAAAGGGCTTGAGTTTCCTCGTGTGTATCTGGTCGGCATGGAGGAAGGTTTTCTGCCTCACAAACGTTCGATTGAAGCGGACTCCGAAAAAGACATCGCGGAAGAACGGCGGCTCGCTTACGTGGGCGTGACGCGTGCGATGGATCATCTGACACTGACGCGCGCCAAGTCACGTATGAAATGGGGCAAGCGGCGCGAGACAGTTCCGTCCCGCTTCCTGTTTGAGATGCAGGAAGAGCCGGGCGAAGCTTTACCGGAAGAACATATCGAGCGTGAAGAAGGCGTCGGGATTCCCATCATGCCGATGGGCGAGTCGTCACCATTTCAGCCGCGAGCCGTGATTCTTCCGTCGTCCGCAAAACTGAGCGCACCACCGCCCAATGAATTTGAAGCTCCGCCGTTTTGAGAACCCGTGATAAAAAGAGGCCCGGCATAAGAATGCCGGGCTTCGGGCGTGTTGGCGTCTGGCAAGGCAGTGGATTATCATTCTGAGTTCAGCATGTTTTCCATCAGCTGAATGGCTGCGGGGCCTACGAGAACCACAAAGATGCCCGGGAAGATGAACAGCACCAGCGGGAAAATCATTTTAACCGCCGTCTGCTGAGCCTTTTCTTCGGCCAGCTGGCGCCGCTTCACGCGCATGCTGTCGGATTGCACGCGCAGCGCCTGAGCGATGGACGAGCCGAATCGGTCGGCCTGAATCAGGATGGCGACCAGAGCTCGCATGTCATCTACGCCCGTTCGAATTCCAAGGTCATGCAACACGTCGCGACGCGGCTTTCCCATCTGAAGCTGCATGTTGGCCGTTGCTAATTCTGCACACACTTCGGGAGCACTGCTGGACAGTTCTTCAGAGATTCGACGCATTCCCGCGTCCAGGCCAAGACCCGCTTCAACGCAGACCACAAGCAGGTCGAGAGCATCGGGCAGCTGCAGAAAGATTTTCTGCTGACGGCCCATTTTCATCCACGTCACCACAAGTTCAGGGAGATAAAACCCAAACCCGCCACCGATGACAAACGCCATCAGCGAATCTTTACCGATGCCGGCGGAAGCCAGTCCATAAGTGCCGCCCACAAACAGGCCGGCCACCAGACACATCAGTTTGATGGCCAAAAAATTGCGAACGGCATTGGGTTTCGAGAACCCTGCATTCGCAAGACGAGTCTTCAGATTGCTCTTTTCCAGTTCGCTTTTCGATTCCAGCGCCCTGGACATGGCGGGAGCCGCTTTTTCAAACATGTTGCCCACGGCCGAACTGCCCTGACCGCCTTCGCGTTTTTGTCGGGCAAAAGGGTCACGCCATTCTTCCAGTCGCTCGGATGCGCGAGACGCCTTTTTTGAGAACATCGTGACGACTGCCCACAGGCCAGTGGTGATGGCAATGAAGGCAATGATCGGAAGCAGTGTTGTAATATCCATCGAACCATTCCCATGACGCAGGAAAACGGATTGAGCCAGGAGCCGGAGAACCGGCGTCTGCAGGCCAATGCCACTCACTTTGGAAAGTAGCAGGCACTTTCCAAGTGCCGTAGCCC
>JBDNHX010000039.1:0-22393 GCA_041688565.1 Planctomycetaceae bacterium | reverse complement strand
TTGCTGTCGTCTGAAGCAGCGGCTGCAGAAGCAGACTCTGAGGTCGCAATGGGCTGAGAATCCAGTTTCTGGCCATGCTGCCAGATCCAGGCCAGCTCCTGTGCTTTAAGACTGCATTTGATCTCCATGCGACTGGAATCGCTCACGTGGACCAGCTCGTCGCCTGGCTTGACGTAATCGCCTTCCTCTCTCATGTCGTCCACAACACGGCCGGTGATCGGGGAAACGACGGTACATCGCTGCAGATCAACTCGAGTTCTTTCAAGTTCAGCCTGGGCCAGCCGCAGCGACGCCTGCCTGGTTTTCTTTGTCTGCGTTAAAGTATTCAGCTGGTTCTGCTGCATCTGAACCGCATTGCGAGCCGTCAGTTCGGCTCGAGCGGCATTGTCCATTTCCGTTTCAGATGTTGCTTTGCGTGTGAAGAGCGACTGGACACGTGCCAGATGATCTTTCTGAAGTTCGTTGTCTTCCTGGACCAGCTTGAGCAGCGCTGCGGTATTTTCCATGTCGACTTCGATTGCCCGAAGTTCTTCTTCAGCCTGAGCCACGCGTGCCATCAGACGCTGTTCATCCAGCTGATAATTGACCGGGTCGATTTCAAACAGGACATCGCCCTTCTGAATGAATGTTCCGCTGCGGCTGAGCTCGGACTTCTTTCGCACTCGTCCGGTCACTTCGGCACCCACCGTCAAAATGCGGTAGGTGGACGCTTCGCCGTCAATGTCCAGATGAAACGGCTGGTTCCAGGACTTCACTTCGGCCGTTTCCACAAGCGGGGCCACGCTGGCAGCGTCCTGCCGCGACGTGTCTATAGGCACCTCCGGGCTGCGTCCAAAAAAAAGGAGTCCGAAGACACCCAGGCCAAGAATCAGAATCGCGCCGACCACATTGGCAACGACATGCCACACGCCTCCGGTGGCCGGATCCTGTTTCGCGGGAGAACTCTGTGCTGAAGAACCCATTCGTATAATTCCAGTTGTACCTTTGACCGTTCTCACTGCGAACGAAACGCCCGACATCGTACCCGTTGCTCACCGGACTCACTGCAGTTCACCGACCCCTGCCGGCCAAACCATCGATTCCCATTCACACCTGATCCACGCAGAACAAATTTTTTCTGCTTAAATTCATCACCGCTCCACAAGACCATTCAAAACTATGTTGACGAGAATGCTGACGTATTGCTCTGTTGAGTGACCTGTCGGGTGATGACCGAGTAGATCAGTCAGCATGGCCGGACCATGAAGCGCGCTCAACAGCATGGTGGCGACGGCGGGAAAATCCGAGCTGCGGACAAGGCCTCGATCCGCAGCTCGCTCAAACCATTCCGATAAAATTCGAATATCGACAAGCGGAGGAGGCTCGTCCTGACCGCTCATCAGGTCACGGCAGTCGCTATGGCTCCAGCGGAGAACCGCCATTCGACGGGCCATTTCCACAAAGAACACAGCCACATCGTTGAGCAGTTCTGTCAGCTGCTCTTCCAGCGGACGATCATCCGGGCCGGAATGCAGCTGCGGGACGGACGAAGCCAGCGTTCCCGGCTTCACAGCCGCAAGCATGAGATCCTGCTTCGTACCAAATCGCTTCAGCAACGCCTGAGGCGAAACGTTCAGCTGTTGGGCAATGACTTCTGTTGATACCGACGGCCCATGCTCCAGAAAACACTGCAGGGCAGCATCCAGAATCTGTTCGTCGGAGACTGTCTGAGGTCGAGCCAACTGAGGGCCGCTCCACAAAATGCAAATCGTGCTGTTAGTTGTTGGATAGTAACTAACCTCTCTCGTCTGGCCACCGGAATTTTTGAAAGATTCCCGCCGCTGGCACTGGAGGTCGTCGTTTTTTTAGAAAGCCTGTCATCCACTGACCAGGCGGACAGGTTCATCGACCGGAACGGTTTGAGTGATCTGGCATTCGATCGAGCATCCTGAGACATTGCCGTCCGGGATTTCCAGCCCACCGCCAGCATTCCGCTTATCTCTCAATTCGGCTTTCGGCTTCTATGAGCACTTCATCTGCTTCTGAATTTCTTGATCGTGCGTCTTCGCCTGTCCAGGAACATGCGTACCGCAGCGGCCCGCGAATCGTGGCTCTGGAAACCGTCATTCCGCACGATGTCATGCCAGGCCTGCTGGCTCTGCGTGTTCACACGGATGCAGGAAGTGTGGACGGCGTGCCGGTCATCGGGCATGGAGAGACCTATTACATTCCCACGGCGGCAGCGGCTGTCATTCATGACTTTATGGCGCCCCGGCTGCTGGGTTCCGATGCGCGGGCGATCGAAAGTCACTGGCGATTTCTGTACGAAAGGATGACGGCCTTTGGTGGCACCGGCGCGGAAATGCGGGCTCTGTCGGCAGTCGACCTCGCATTGTGGGACATTGCTGGTCAGCTGGCGAAGCAGCCTGTCTGGAGATTGCTGGGTGGCCCCGTTCGTGACGCCGTTCCTGTTTACAACAGCTGCGGCGGGCCGTTCTATGGACGATCGAATCGAAAGACTCCCTCCGCGTCCGGCTGGCCGGGCCACGGAGATCCGGGGCAGCCCGGACCGCTGGAGGACAACTGGTCCAGCATGAACGCTCCCGGGGATCTGGCGGAGGAACTGGTGTCGCTGGGATACAAGGGCATGAAGCTGTGGTCTTTTGATAACGTCTACCGTCGCCAGGGCGGACATTATTTATCGCGTAATGATATTCGTGAAGGTGTCGCGCCGTTTGAAGCTATTCGTGAACGCGTGGGCGACAAGATCGAAGTGATGCTGGATGGTCACGGCTTCTTTTCGCTTGCCGCTGCACGTCGTATTGCAGAGGGAATGAAAGACATTCGTCCGATGTGGATGGAAGACATCCTTCGGCCTGATTCCATTCACGCCATGGCCGCGTTTCGAGCCGAGATTCAGGTGCCGGTTGCAGTCAGCGAAATGCTGATCATGGCCGACCATTATCGCCAGGTTCTTGATGCGCGAGCGGCCGATTATGTGATGATCGATCCGACGTGGGTGGGCGGCATCAGCGCGACTCGTCGCATTGCCGAGCTGGCACAGATTTACAACGTTCCCACGTTGATGCACGACTGCACGGGACCGTTCACGCTGCTTTCGGGTGTTAACGTCGCGGCCGCCAATTCCGGAGTTGCGTTTCAGGAAACTGTTCGAGCCCACATTGCAACGCTTTACCCAGCGTTGATTGATGAAACCATTAGGGTCAGCAACGGAGAAATTCCGATTCCGCAGCGCGCCGGCATCGGGGCTCGCTGGCTGCCGGAGATCTTTGATGCATCTCATCCTGGCTATCGACGGTCGGCGTTAAGCACCCACGCACAAGTTATTGGGCATAATTCGTTTAACGGCGAGCCGGAGGCGTAGGCAAATTAAGTCTCGGTCGATCAATAATTGTCGCCTTTCGCTCCGCGAAAGTTGCGTTCTTTCGCGGAGCGAAAGGCAACGATCAGACACTTATTGATCGAGCGATCCTAAGAGAAAACCGACGCCTTCGGCTTGCCGTTAAACGAAGAAACAGAAACAGAAATGCCTGCTCCCGAATTCAACTCCGCTGATTCCTCCTCGCTTCGTGACTGGGACAACGCTCACGTCTGGCATCCGTTTACTGCGATGTCGGCCTATGTCGGCGAACGCGCGCCGATCATTGTTCGAGGTGAAGGCTTTGAGCTGATTGATGCGGATGGGCAGCGACTGCTCGACGGAATTTCTTCGCTATGGTGCAACGTTCACGGCCATACGGTCCCGGCGATTGATGACGCCGTGCGGGAACAGTTGAGTAAGGTGGCTCATTCAACTTTGCTGGGCATGTCGAGCGAGCCATCAATACGCCTGGCACGAGCACTTGTTCAGCGAGCCCCGACTGGACTCAACAAGGTGTTTTACTCCGACAGCGGTGCCACGACCGTCGAAGTCGCTTTGAAAATGGCGTATCAATATCATCGGCAAAAACCGGGCGAGCCCGAGGATCGGGACACGTTTCTCTGCGTGGGCAACGCCTACCACGGCGATACTCTGGGAACCGTGAGTGTTGGCGGCATTGAACTTTTTCATCGCTGCTACAAACATCTTCTGTTTCCGACAATCGCTGTGCCTTCCCCGACAGCGACACGCGTTCCGCAGGGCCAGACTCGCGAATCCTGGCTGCAGTTCTGTTTCGACGAAGTGGCCCGGCTGATGCGCGAAAACCAGACTCGCCTGGCCGGCTTTGTGATGGAGCCGATTGTTCAGGGGGCAGCCGGTATCCTCGTGCATCCGGCCGGCTTTCTGCGGCATGTCCGCCAGCTCTGCACTCAATACGATGTGCCTTTGATTGCGGATGAGGTGGCGGTCGGTTTTGGACGCACGGGAACTCTGTTCGCCTGCGAGCAGGAATCTGTAAGTCCCGATTTTCTATGCGTGGCCAAGGGAATCTCGGGCGGTTACCTGCCGATCGGCGCGACGCTGACCACCGACCGCATCTTTGAAGCGTTTCTGGGCGATCCCTGGGAAGGCCGCACCTTCTTTCACGGTCACACTTACACGGGCAACGCATTGGGATGCGCGGCCGGACTCGCGTCGCTGCAGCTATTTGAGGAGCAGGGCGTTCTTGCGAATGTGGCGAAAAACTCTCAGCTGATTTGCGAAAAACTGTCGCCCCTGCAGCAGCATCCGCATGTCCTGGAGATTCGTCAGAAGGGCCTTATGGTTGGCATCGAGATGGTGCGCGATCGCGAAACGCAGGAACCGTTCAGTCCACAACTGCGGCTCGGGCATCAGGTCACTCTGGCAGCGCGTCGGCGCGGTGTCATTCTCCGTCCGCTGGGTGACGTCGTTGTGCTGATGCCTGCCCCGGCGATGCCGTCAGCTCTGGTGGCTCGGTTGTGTGAAACCGCTATTGAATGCATTGACGAGGTGACTCGTCTGGCATGCGGCGCAGCTTCATAATGGCGATCTGGTACGCAGAGCGGCTGTTTTGGAATGCCGACCACGTTACCCGCCTGGTCTCGCTTTTGTCGGAACAGCCTGTGATAGGTCGCGTGCGAAATGATGGAGAACGCAGAACAGAGTTTTCAACCACGAAAGGTACGAAATTGACGAAAGGAATCGCCGGGAGAAGAGTAAGGGGAAGTAAATCGCGATTTTGTCCCGGCAGTTCTGACATGCGTTCTTTGTTAATTGCCACCTTTTCGTGTCTTTCGTGACTTTCGTGGTTCCAACCTACGATTCCGGCCGCCTCGCTGCTGATCGCTCAGACGACAGAGACCGACATACGAATGCCGGGCTTCTGAGCTTGAGAGCATCGTTACCTCTGTTCCCTGAACTGGAAGCGCTTGTCTTGCATGTGCGGATGGATCGACATCATGACGACGTGCTACCTGTCCGATACTAGACTCTAAACCGCTTCCTGGCCCGCTAGGGAAGTGATAAGGGGACATTCTATTTTCCCGATAAATCACAATGTCCCCTTTTTGCGATTCCTGCCCATACCCACGGAATCATTGTCGAAGCTGGACATCCTGCTGACAAGACCTGGAACGTCATATCCCGTGGACGAACGCCGGACAGCCGCATCAATGGTCTGCTCTGGTCCAATCTGCTGCGTCATTCTGCGCTCGGGATCACACTCATAGACCGTGACGAGATTCAGGCGCCCGCCGGACGGAGCGGCCCAGCCAGAAGGAACACCAGAGGCCGCCAATGTAAGCACCCATGCACAAGTTAAATGGCAAAATCGCAGGAATCACAATCAGGGGACTAACGTCTACTGCTCCCCTGGAACTCGGCGAGCCGCGAGACGTCAGTCTCCGGATACTGTTTGCGCAATCGATTGTTATGCCCCAAAACTTACCAATGGGTGCTCACCAACGTCATGAGTCCTTTGTCCAGTCTTATGCTCATCCCGGATTCGGACATAAAGAGCTGCCGGAAAGGATTTGCGCCGTAACACGGACTTGGTGTGCAATTTGTTCGGAATTGCAGGCTGGCTTGAATCATCACCTGCACTCAGGTCGCGGAAAGGCCGCGAAGTCCTGCCCGGCAGGCAGGACCTACATGAACAGCTGCCCGGCAGGCAGGACCTACATAAATCGCCGACTGCACCTTCACGGACATAGCGATCCACTGTCGTGGTGAAGTGGGCGCGTAAAAAAAGCCTGTGAGCAAAAAACTCACAGGCTTTTTAAAGCGAGGTCGACGGGACTTGAACCCGCGGCCTCCAACGTGACAGGCTGGCGCTCTAACCAACTGAGCTACGACCCCTCGCTTGCCTTGCGGCTGAACTGACGGAAGACTACAACCTTTGCCCCGTCTTTTCAAGAACTCCACGCGACAATTTCGGCAGACAGTCTCCCTTCGCTGCAGCGGAAGACAGAGAATTCCAATTTCAGGTTCGCACCGAGCCCTGAAAGTGGCCCAATCCGCTCCTAATCTGCAGATAAATCCACTTCTCACGAAAGAGACTGTTGCAGGATGCGGCGATTTTGCGATTCGCCTGTCTTTGCGTTGCCCGGATCGCAGACTCTGCTTCCGCAAGGGGCGGCGAAGTTAGAAGCAGCCTTCCGGCGGATTTCGATCTGCGGACACCGGGGTACAGCCAAGGCTGCCCAGAATTCGGGAGCGGGCGGGTGAAGACCGTCACAAAAGAAGACCGTCACAAAATCAGTTCGCGGCGTTACAATCCCGCGCGCCAGGAAGACTCCGCCTCTGAAGTCCGCAATTAAAACCCAGCACGACTAAAACCAAGTACGACACCATGGCTGCACAAGATCAGTTACTCAAACATTTCGAACTGGCACGCCGCGACCTGCTGGACTTGACGACAAGCAATCGTCTGCTCGCCACGCCCCGCGATAGAGAGCAGGGAAGTTCGATCGAGATCCTGGAGGAATCGGCGAACGAAATTTTTCGCATGCTGGTCCACGAAGGCCAGGCCATGCAGTTTGAGGAAGGCGTCGTTGTCGCCGATGCAGGCTCCTTTGGATCTGCAACGGCTGGCGCAACTAGCGCGGAATCCGCCGAGACAGCGGCTGGGGGAAAAGCTGAATCCGCTGCACCGCGTGCGAAATCCGTGAAACGTCGAACATCGAAAAAAACGGCCGCAGCGCCGACTTCGGACGATTCGGCTGCAGAGGAAACTCCGGCATCGCTGCTGGATTCCGCAGCATCCGGAAAAAAAAGTTCCCGGGAGTCCAGCGCTGCCAATGTCTCCGCCACGGACGACGTCCTGCACACGATTTTGTCGGCGGAGGATCTTGATCGCCGCCTGCAAACTCTGATGGATGATGCGTCAACGCTGATGCAGGAACAGGGCGTCAACGTGCTGTACCTGGCGATGGGCTTTCTGCGCTGGTTTGAAACCGACGTCCCGGAAACCGCCCGCAATGCACCTTTGCTGCTGGTCCCGGTAACGCTCGAACGAGGCCGCGGTGGAAAGCGATACTCGCTGGCATGGACCGATGGAGAAATCGAAACCAACCTCACGCTAAAGGTCCGTCTGAACGCCGACTTTGGGATCACTCTTCCCGACGTCCCGGCGGCCGATGATCTGTCGCCTGTAACTTACTTTCAGGACGTTCAGAAAGTGATCACCGGGCAGCGTGGCTGGGAAGTCCGGCCGGATGACATCGTCCTGTGGTGTTTCTCCTTCAGTCGCCTGTTGATGTATCGCGACCTGGATCCGCACAACTGGCCAAAGGACAAACGTCTGGAGGATCGGCCGCTCATTCGAGCTTTGCTGCAGGATGGATTTCCGCCGGTGGAACCGCTGTGTAAAAGTGACGACGACATCGATCTGCTTTTTGATCCGGCCCAGACAATGCATGTCATTGACTGTGACAGTTCACAGTCGCTGGTGATTGAAGAAGCCGCGCGCGGACGAAATCTGGTCATTCAGGGACCTCCGGGAACTGGCAAGTCTCAGACGATCGCCAATCTGATTGCCGCTGCTGTGACATCCGGCAAGACGATTCTGTTCGTCGCGGAAAAAATGGCGGCGCTTGAGGTTGTGAAACGACGGCTCGACAATATTGGCATCGGCGATATGTGCCTTGAGCTGCATTCAAAGATGACCAACAAAAAAGTTGTGCTGCAGGAAGTGGATCGCACGCTGAAACTTGGAAGCCCCAAACTTCCAGCCGAACTGCCCGACACAATTCGACGTCTCAAAGAGCGGCAGCAATCGTTGAATGGTTTTGTGACGGCCATGCATCGCCCGTTCGCCCAGTGCGGTTTGTCTCCTTATCAGATCCTGGGCGAACTGATTGATCTGCGAGCTGCATCGACGCCGCTTCCCGATTTTCAATTGCCCGAAGCCGCCGAATGGAAAGCCGATGAGTACTCAAAAAAACTGGAAGCGGTCACCGACCTGTCGAAGGTGATCGCCACGATCGGCGATCCGATGCAGCATCCGTGGCGCGGCTCCACGCTGGAGCAGATTCTGCCTCTCGATCTGGAACGCCTGCTGACGACGGCACCGGCTCGTGTTGCCGAGCTTGATGCGCTGACGGAAGCCGCATCGAAGCTGAGCCAGCGTCTGGGTGATGATTTGCCGACCTCCTTGTCACAGATAATTCGCCTGCTGCGCACTGTTGAGACACTGATGAAGGCGCCGGAGATGGATGTTCGGCCAATGGCTGGAATGGTCTGGGTCGACCATCGTGAAGCCGTCAAGGAGTTAGCCGAGCATGCACGAGCCATCCTGGCCGCAAAGGAAAAGCTGACTGGAAAAGTCACTGAGGCAGCGTGGGATCTGGATGTGGCGGCCGATATTCAGGCTTATTCGCGGTATGGCAAATGCTGGTGTCGAATTTTCCAGTCATCGTACCGCAAGGCTCGGCATACTCTGAATACCGCTCTGGTGGGGCCGCGGCCGAAAACATACGACGAGCGATTTGCCATTTTCGATCTGTTGAATCAACGTCAGACGGCAAAGAAGAAGCTGGCGGAGGCCGGATCGTTTGGTGAAAAGGCATTTGGTCGGTTCTGGATGGGGCCGCAGACAGACCTGAAGCGGATTGTCGCGTGGGAGGCGTGGGATGAGGCCTCTGTTCGCTCCGGCGTGTCGCCTCGTTTTCGTGCGATGCTGTCGCTGCTGGATAAAAAGGATGACATTGTGCTGCTGGCAGCCGATGTCTCCAGAAAGCTGGACACATTTATTGCGGGCTACAAAGCCCTGGGTGAAACGCTCAAGCTGGATTTCGTAGTTGCATTTTCTGTCCCCGGATCTGCGTCTGCGTCAGGACGTGCCGAGTCCGTCCCCGCTGCAGGAACAAAGTCAGTTGCACAGTCTGGCGGCACCTTACCAGGCGTTGCACCGCCGAGCGTTGCACCGCCGTTCGCCGCGGCACCGCGAGCTGACAACAAGGCACCGCACGAGGTAAACGCGCCGGTGGCTGCGGCCTTGATTGCCGATGTGCGGGAACGGCTGGTGGCGTGGTCGAAGAATCCTGAAGGTCTGCAACAGTGGCAGACCTATCGCCGCTCGAACGCTGCTGTGGCTGCGATCGGCAAAGGCGTGTTGGTGGAACAGATCACGTCCGGAAAAATCAGTCCTGGCGATGGTCCGGCCGTGTTCAGGTTTGCGAGGGCAGAATCGCTATTGCGAGCTGTTCTGAAAAAGCATCCGGAGCTGGAGAGCTTTGAAGGAGGAAAATTTGAAGCGCTGATCGACGACTTTTGCGGCCTTGATATTCGTCGGCTGGAGCTCGCTCGTGCCGAAGTGGCCGATGCCCATTGGAAGGGAATCAGTCGATCACGGGGCGGCAATATGGCCGAAGCGGTCCAGTTGCTGAAGCACGAAATGCAGAAACAGCGACGTCATTTGCCGCTTCGTGAACTGCTGTCTCGAGCTGGCACGGCGGTGCAGGCGGTGAAGCCGGTGTTCATGATGAGCCCCTTGTCCGTGGCTCAGTATCTTGAACCAGGAGCATTGGAATTCGATATGCTTCTGATCGACGAAGCGTCTCAGGTGCGGCCGGTCGAATCGCTGGGCGCGGCCGCTCGCTGTCGTCAAATGGTTGTCGTGGGCGATGACAAACAGATGCCGCCCACACAATTCTTCAGTAAGGTCCTTGGAGATGTAGCGCCTGAAAAGGATTCGCCGGAAATGCAGGCGGGCGATGTCGAAAGCATTCTTGGCCTCGCGATTGCCCGCAATATGCCGCAGCGAATGCTCCGCTGGCATTATCGCAGCAAACACGAGTCGCTGATCGCCGTTTCGAACCGGGAATTTTATGACAACCAGCTTTACGTCATTCCGTCTCCTGAACGCACGGGTGAGCTGGGCGTGAAGTGGCACCGTGTCGAAGGCGGCCGGTTTTCAAAGGGTCGGAATGATGTGGAGGCCAAAGTCGTTGCCGAAGCCATCATTCGTCATGCCAAGGAACGGCCAAAGTGGACCTTGGGCGTGGCCGCTTTTTCCGTGTCGCAACGGGATGCGATTCTGGAAGAACTGGCCCGGCTGCGAAAAACCAACACGGATCTGGAATCTTTCTTTGATCCGAATGCCCCTGATCCATTTTTCGTCAAGAACCTGGAAAATGTTCAGGGCGACGAACGCGATGCCATTTTTGTGTCCGTCGGATACGGTCCTGGCGAAGACGGAAAAGTGTCGCTCAACTTTGGACCAGTGTCGGTATTCGGTGGCGAACGACGTCTGAACGTGCTGATGACGCGTGCGAAGCGCGTGCTGGAAATGTTCTCTTCAATGACAGCAGAAGATATTGATCTGACTCGTGCGACCGGTCGAGGCCCCGCGGTGTTTCGTGAGTACTTGCGCTTTGCCGAAAAAGGTGGCGACAATGATACGGCCAAGGAACAGACAGCGACTGATCGGTTTGTGGCTGTGCTGGCAAAGCAGCTGACGGAGCGAGGCTACTCGGTCAAGGCCCAGGTCGGCATCGCCGGGCTGTATGTGGATCTCGCGGTGGTCGATCCAGGCAACCCCAATCGCTACGTGCTGGGGATCGTTGTGGATGGTGATACGTACCGAGCCGCTCGATCTGCTCGAGATCGAAATCGGACGACGGATGGAGTTCTGAATGGTCAGGGCTGGATCATCCATCATCTCTGGAGTCTGGAATGGTTCAAGCGTCCGACCGAACAACTCAATCGTCTGATTGAAGCCATCGAATCGGCCCGCGCGGGTCGTTCGGCAAAGAAGGACGCGCGACTTGCCAGCACGGTTTCCGAGATTCCGCGTCAAACAGGCGGCCCTGATCCGTTGTCGATGGCCATTTCCGAAATCGAAGCCCTGCCACCGGCAGCCACTCGACCGGCCGATCCGGCGGCCCAGGGCAGCAGTCTGACCGACCTGCTGACAAAGGGGCTGGAAGTGGGAGCGGCAGTGCTGATTGCAGAAAAAGGCAAAGGCCTGAAGGCTGCCATCGAACAGCTCGGGAAGAACGGCAACTCGTCGAGTAAAAAATAAACATCGCAAGCGGTCACATCGCGTAACCGCTTCTGTTGTCAGGAAAAATGTTTGTGTGAAGGCTGCTCTGTGGTCTGTTGAATGCGAGTGGTTCAAAAGTAGTGGCGGCCAGTGACGACGCGGGCGGTTATCGAATCCGGATTTCGGCGCTGCCGCTGTTTCCTTTACGACTTGCGGCCGAATCATTGATCTGCAGCCACAGTTCCGAGTCTTCTGTGGCTGTCAGCTGGCCGCCTGTGCCGACAGGTATGCGACGCGGGGCAGACCGGGAGTCGGCAGAAATCAGCATGGCAACAATCTCGCCCAGCGGTCTGCCGAGATGGTAGTCGATCGTAATTCCCTGAGGTTCGGCGATCCATGGCTTCGGATCATGATGCACCGTGTATCGGCCCGAGCATTCCAGCGTAACTGCCTGACCGGCCTGCAAAGTCAGACCGGCTGGCTGCCAGCCTTTGTCGGCTGCGATTGAAAGCGTGATGGGCGTTGTACGGCTGGCCGACGCGGGCTTGTCAGGCACTCGGAGTTCGGGAAACGATCGTTCCGAATCGAAGCCTTCGACAAGACTGTCCAAAAACAGGGGCCAGACACGTTCCAGACGCTGCCATCTTTCTGATCCCAGCGTGCGTTCGGCAGCAAGAAAATCCTTTTCAGTCCGAACACTGTTGAAAACCTGATGGTCGTTCTTCAGCTCCGGATGATTGCGCAGAAACCAGACCAGCGCCCATGCCTGAGCGTACTGCAGATCCGCATGAAAGGCACTGCTGGCCGGATGACGAAGATTGCCGAGCGACCAGTTCTCGGGGTTGTCCGAACCTGCTGTTTCCGGTGTCCTCAAAGTCCGCTGAATCTGTGTGATCCGGCCCCATCCTTCGAACTGGTCGATGGTCGGAGGCAGGATGCCGAACTGACTTTTGGTGATGTCTTTTTCGAGGGCGTGAGTGGCAAAGACTTCGGCAATTCCTTCGGTGTACCAAAGCGGCGGAATGTCGCGCATGCCGTGTTCGCACATTATGAAGCAATGCACAAACTCATGCAGCAGCAGATGGCGGCGGTAGTAGGGCGATGTCTGATTGTTCATCCAGAACTGATATCGCATGTGACGACCGTGCCGAAACGCAAACTGCTCGGGAGGCAGCAGCCCGGCCTTATCGAAACGCTCCTGAGCGTCCATCAAATACCCGGTGACCTGAAACTCCTTGCCGGCGATGTCCGGCGCCAGGGAACCTAGCTGCCGCTGTAACTCGTCAAACAGCGCATCTGCCAGCGCAGGAAGATCCTGCACATCCGCCAGTGGCACATCGGTCACCAGAATGAGGTGACGGGATTCCAGAATGTGAAGCCCGCTCGCTTTCAGTTCTTCACGGTTCAATGGCGGCCGGTCGTCCGCCAGTCGGATGTCGGCCGCCTTAAGCGACAGGGCTGACTGACTATGAAAGGCGCCAGTCGCTGCCAGCAATATGACAGGCCCAAGGCAGCGAGTGGCAAACAACAGCGCGAACCTGAGGCATGAGACCACAGCCTGAATGCAGTTCTCAAGACCTCTGGAGCGGTAAGCGGTGCTGCACTTCAAGCGGCTCATTCAGGCAACGGCTTCCCTTTGGTTTCGGGAGCAAACGGAAGAACAAACAGGCCGATCAGGAACACGGAGCACATCGCAACTCCCGCGTATCGCATTCCATCCTGATAACCATTGGCTTCAGTAAAAACTTTGCTGGTAAGCAGCCCCAGGGCAAAGGGGCCAGCAGCCGCCACGTATCGTCCGACGTTGTAGCAGAAGCTGATTCCGGTCGAACGCAGTCGTGTCGGAAACAGTTCGGGAAAATAGATGGCGTATCCTCCAAACAATGCCAGCTGACAAAAGCCCATCATCGGGATCATCCAGAAGATTTCACTGAACTCATCCAGCGTCCAGAAGACAAGGGCGGTGCTGAATATTGCGGCCACGAATGAAACGGCGAAGGCCGGCTTTCTGCCAAAGATACTGGTCATGTGGCTGTAGGCATAAATACCTAAGAAACCGCCAATGTTTTGCATGATGGAGGTAATGCCGACCCATGTGGCTACTTTTCCGTCGACTACGTTTTTGGCCAGTCCCAGAGATTCAAAGTGCTTTCGAAAAACGGGAGACAGCAGGTCAAAGCTGAAGAACCCAATGCCCCAGAGCCCGACAATTCCGGACGACGCGAGCGTCAGTCCTATCAATGCGTTCTTACGGTAAACAGGATTGCTGAATAACTCGCTGTAGGAACCCAACTGTTTGCCAACGCCCGCATCGGCCTGAGCTTTCCAGGTCTCCGGCTCTTTCAGATTTCGTCGGATGAAAATGGCCAGCAGAGCCGGAACAGTTCCAATGATAAACAGAATTCGCCATGCTTTGACCGGAGTATCAGCAACGGCCAGATGTTCCAGCCCGCCAGCACTCTCAACCTGGCCAAGGGTGATCATCATTAAGGCGGCTGCGATATTTCCGACGGCCGACAAAGCCTGCAAAAGTCCCAAAGCAAATGGACGGGCCCGATTGGGCATTACCTCAGCAACCAGCGAGACACCAACAGCAAACTCACCGCCGACGCCCAGACCGGTCAGGAAGCGGTAAAAGGCGAAGTCCCAGAAGCCAACGGAGAACGCACTCAGCCCGGTGCAGACGGAGTAGATCAGAATCGTCCACATCATCACTTTTGCACGACCGATTCGGTCGCCGAGAACTCCGAAGATCAATCCTCCGGTCGCCCAGCCGATCATAAAGATCGATGTCGCCAGAGGGCCATAAAAGTCCCTCAGTTCTTTAGCGGGCAGCTGGCCCGGCTCATGCGGCAGAAGTTCGTTCATGGCGGGGACACGAGCAAGATTGAAAATCTGCTGGTCCATTGTGTCAAATAGCCAGCCCAACGCGGCAATGGACAGCACAAACCAGTGATAGCGGTTCAGCTCTTTATACCAGGGGCCCTTGAACGGAGCCGAGGGATCGTCAACAGGTGGAGGTAGTTCGGCGTGCAAGAAATGTTCTCCCACAGACGGCGGTCGGCCGACAAAATGTCTGAAAAGGCGATGGCTCTCGTGCAAATTCAGGCAGGGCGGCGGCACCTGGTTTCCGGATGCGTTCGATTTTCTGTTGACCTGGTGACCTGGTTTGCTACGAAAGACCTTCTGGTAGAGGCTGGGACACCCGGCACTCTGCCAAATCAACCGCCGCGGTTCAACCCACGAGAGCCCTGCAAACCGATTGCATCCGAAATTGGCCAGCTCGCCCCTGAGCGTCAGCCGTTACAATTCACCGTAAATCACTCGATTTGGCACGACGGCAAAAATTTCGAGACACTTCTGTGCGATCACTTTATGAGGCTGCGAAGTCGGTTGCCAGCTCTTCAGTCTTACCAAAGATGCGTCTGGGCGAGGGAGTGTTCCGTTCGCACTGAGATTGGAAATTGAATACAACTAAGATAGAACACAAATAACTACGCAGGGGAAAAGAATTTTCAGCCCAAGTATAGGGAGATCCCCGCTGCGGAATCGGATAATTTGAGATTTTCTGGTGCACCTTTCGGTGGAAACCGCGAATAAACTTCTGGAGGATTCAGAAGGATGTTCGATACGAGAACAGCTGAAGCTGATCGGTCAAAGTAATCTGCCGGTTGGAGGCGAAGTGCCCCTATGGATTCTGACTTTCCACCTCACCATCGCGACTCTCTGATACTGGCGGTCCTCGTCAAGGAAGATACCACTGCATGGTGTTTTTTCCCGGGTGATGTTTCTCAGGACGCTTGTTGCTCGGTCGCCGCTCTGGAACTCTGGAATTTGCCACGAACTGCAGACGAAAAACTCTGTATCGGATCCTGCAGCCGCAGTGCGATCGCTCAGGCAATGACACTCCAGGGAGTCAACGCCGAGGAATTTCTGACCGGGCTGTCGTCGGTTTGCAGCGGTCAGCATATCTCCACAATATTGATCCGTCGCGATCTCCACAAGGTTCAAGTGGAAGTGACCGGAGTTGCGGATGGTGATCAGCTGGTGGGTCATCTCGTGCGTTATACGGAACCGGCGGACCCCAGTTTCTTTGGCTCACTGATGAACGAAATCACGGCCGCACAACGGCAGCTGGAAGTTCTTTCACCCCGCGAACGCGAAGTGATGCATTTTGTTTACGAGGGACGAACGAATAAATCGATCTCGATCGCCACGGGAATCAGCGAAAAGACGGTCGAAAAACATCGCGCCAGAATCATGCAGAAGCTGGGAATCAACTGCACCGCACAGCTGTTTCGACTTGTTTCCAAAGCGTGGCTGCTGTCTGATATTCGGTGAGTTCCCGCTTCACACACCCATGTCGCCAATCACGGGCCATCACTTTCCAGAAATCTGCGACCGCCGCTCAGCTACGGCGACACTTGAACTCGTAGCTTTACCCCGCGTCGTCGTTTCCTCGCCAGCACATCCCGTCGGATGTTAACGGCCGAAAGATCCCGCAGGATGGTCGGAATCAAGGAAAGCAGACTTTCGATGCTCTCGGTCTCTGACGCACTGGATCTGATCCTTCGGCAGGTCCACGCAGGCTCCTCCGAAACAATTTCGCTGTCTGAAGGTCTGACAAGAATTCTTGCCGACGGCCTTTTCGTCCCCGAAGATTCTCCACCGTTTGATAAATCGCTGATGGACGGATTTGCGGTCCACATCGATGAAAGTGGCTCCGCGAACGCGGGTGGTCCCTCCACCGTCGAACTGAAAATTGCGGAAACAATTACTGCTGGAAATTTACCCACTGCCGCTGTTCGAACAGGGCTGGCCTCGCGAATCATGACGGGAGCCCCGCTTCCCGATGGCTGCAACTGCATCGTTCCCATTGAACAGACACAGTTCATTGAAACGCATCCGCACACCGTGACGATTCCGCGGACTGCCCTGGTTTCAGAGGCCCATCTGATGCGACGCGGAACTGCTGCAAAGGCTGGCACGACTCTGCTTCGGCGTGGTACGCGTTTGCAGCCTCAGCAGATTGCCGCTCTGGCGGAGTTCGGATTCGCTCAGATCAATGTGCAGAAGCCGCCAAGTGTTGCAGTGCTGGCAACCGGAGATGAATTAGTGGCCGTGGATCAGCCGGCAACATTCGGACGCATCAGAAATTCGAATGAGCCCATGCTGATCGCCCAAATCGCCGCCAGTGATGCGCGGCCAGTGTCGCTGGGAATTGCTCGTGATGAAGAGTCGCAGCTTCGCGAACGAATTCAGCGAGGTCTGCAGCACGACTTTCTGCTTCTGACCGGCGGTGTCTCGGCCGGCTTGCTGGATCTTGTTCCGCAGCAGCTTCGGGCAGCCGGCGTGACTCAGGTGTTTCATGGCGTGCATATGAAGCCAGGCAAGCCTCTGTGGTTCGGCGTGCTGGAGGAAGCCGGGCGACGGTGTCTGGTGTTCGGTCTTCCCGGCAATCCTGTCAGCAGTCTGGCCTGCTTTGAGCTTTTCGTCCGGCCGGCGTTGCAGAAATTTTGTGGCTCCGCCGTCCCGACCACGCAGCCCAAAGCCCTGTTGACGGAGCCCATCAGCGTCAGAGGAAATCGTCCCGTTTATCAGCCCGTGGCGATTTCGATCGTCGGCAATCAACTGGCGGCACAGCCTGTTCCCTGGAGCGGCTCATCGGATCTGAAAGCCACGGTCGATGCCAACGGAATGGCGTTGCTGATGCCGGACAACGGACGATACGCCGTTGGCGATTTGGTCGATGTCTGGCTGTGGGGCGACAGACGGCTGGTGTGATTGCGCAGCGCTGAATTATGACTCCAGCGCTTTCCGCAGATGACCGCAGCATGCGGTGAGTTCGTCCCGGGCGGCGGCTGGAGTCATTTGTCGATTGTGAGCGACGATCGCCGTTTTCACCTCGCCCTCGCATTCGGTCAGCAGGCGGCGCGCTTCGACCGGAGAAAGAGCGGTGAGTTCCGAGACGATTCGCTGCGAACGATCGCGGAGCTTTTCGTTCGTTGCCGTCAGGTCGACCATCAGATTGCCATAAGTCTTGCCAATCAACACCATCGCGCCGGTGGTCAGCATGTTCAGCACCATTTTTGTGGCGGACCCGGCTTTCAGTCGAGTCGATCCGGTGACAACTTCGGGCCCCACCACTGGGGCAATCATGATGTCTGACAACGCGATCAGCGCCGAGCCATTATTGCAGGCGAAGCCAATCGTGGAGGCTCCGACTTCGTGAGCGTATTTAAGTCCGCCCAGGACATACGGTGTTCGGCCGCTGGCAGCGATGCCCATCACCACATCAACAGCGGTCAAGGTAATCGCCTGCAGATCGCTGGCACCCTGATCGTGAAGATCTTCTGCGCCCTCGATGGCCGATGTCAAAGCTGCCGGGCCACCAGCGATCAGGCCAATCACCATAGTACGCGGAACGCTGAAAGTCGGCGGGCATTCGCTGGCATCCAAAACACCCAGCCGGCCCGACGTCCCGGCTCCCATATAAATTAACCGGCCTCCATTTCTGAAGCACTGGGCCACAACATCAATGGCCTTCGCAATCTGCAAAGACTGGCTGCAGACCGCCGTCGCCACCTTTGCATCCTCGGAGTTCATGAGTTGCACGAGTTGCAGGGACGACAGGCTGTCAATGGCCATCGACGCGCCGTTGCGGGATTCAGTCGCAGCGGCTGGCGGAAGAGGAACTTGCATAACTTGGGAGTGCCTCTAACAGTTTATCAGAGCCATTCGGACATCAGTCGATCTCAGTCCACGAACATAAATTCGTTCGAGCACATCAGCACCTGCGCCAGTTGTTCCAGCGGCGTCAGTTTCTGGATCGTATTGCGAGGGAAATCGTTTTCCGAATTCCAGACCGTCGCGGCCGCAGGCTCCGTGGGAGTCAGCCGGCATCGCCAGAAATATTGATCCGTGTTCAGCACATCACCGATGTCGACGACAAAGTCGATTGTTTCTCCGGCTTCAACAGTCAACGAATCCACGTTCATCGGGACCGTTTGCTTGTGGGCTTTAGCCGACTCGAGCAGCCCTGCACGGGAACTCACAATGAACGCCCGAATTCCGTCCCCCGGGTCATGCTCATGAACAAGTTCTGATGTGATCCGGATCGTCATTGCCGCCGGAGCCGTCCAGCGACGAACGACCGCATGCTGTCGGTCGTTGCCCGGATGTCCGCCCGCGGCGCTCAGCTGAACCCAGCCCAGCGGACCATCCGGGAATGCGGGCCCACCTTGCCAGGCAGCTCCCGTAAAATGCGGCAGTGCCATAAACGCGGGAACTCGCTGAGTGGCCTCATCGTACGCCCCATATCCATACGACCATTCTTTTGTCGTCGGCAGGGGTTGTTCGGTGTCTCCAGCGTCGTTCTGCAGCAGCTGAATTGCTGCCGACAGTTGCTCGTCCGAAGGTTCCCGCTGATAAGCCCGCTGGTAAATCTGTCGCACCTGCTCCTTGCGATCGGACACCGTCGAAACCGTCTTCGCCAGTTCTCTTGCCCGCTCAAGAACCAGCGGATGATTCATCAGAAACAGTGACTGCTGCGGCACCGTCGTTTCGCTGCGCTGCGGAATGGGGAGATCGGGATTTGCGAAGTCGAACATTCGCAGCGTGCCCGGCAAAAACTGGCGATCAACGAGCCCGTAAATTGTTCGGCGGACAGGAAATGGCGGTTTGAAAATCTCCGCCGGCTTTCCACCGAGACTGGTGGTCAGCTGTCCGGAGACTGACAGCATGGAGTCCCGCATTTCCTCAAACGAAAGACGGTGCGCATTCATTCGCCACAGCAGACGGTTGGAAGGATCAACGGTCAGAGCATGGGCCATCTGAGCGGCATCTTTCGGGCCTGTGGAGGATTGCCGAAAGGCGGCGGACAGCACTATCAGGCGGTGCAATTTTTTCAGGCTCCAGCCGTCGGCGATGAATCGGGAAGTCAGCCAGTCCAGCAGTTCCGGATGTGAAGGCGGTTCCGCACGCACTCCAAAATCACCCGGCGTGGAAACCAGCCCGGTTCCAAAGTGATGAGCCCAGACGCGGTTGACGATCACACGCGCTGTCATCGGATTGGAAGGATCGATGATCGCTTTCGCCAGTTCAAGACGGCCGCTACCACGTTGAAAAGGTATTCGATCCGGGCCACTGAGTAACGATAAAAACTGCCGCGGAACATCATCCCCTGTGTTGGCCGGATTGCCTCGTTTAAAGATCCTTGGATTCACTGGAAAGGCGCGGTCCTGCATGATGATCGCAAAACGTGGCTGACTGCCCGCGTTCAGAATCGAGCGGTCCAGTTCCACCTGCTGCTTCCACAGTTCATTGCAGGTGCCGGAATCAAAATCGTACTCTGTATTGACGATCGGTTCATCGGGCACACTGCACGGATATCCGGGCGAATACAGTACGGTTCGCAGCTGTTCGGCCGCAGGTTCCATCAACTCACCGGGTGCCGGCTGACCGGCTGCGTTGGCTTTGGTCAGCTCCACCTGCCATTCTGCATCCACTGTTTTGAAGATGTCCGCGTATCGCTGGACCACATCTTTAAATGATGCAGGCGGAGTTGCGAAAGCAGCCGCCACGCGGGGATTCAACTGACTGGCATCCATTTGATGCAGCATCTGCGCCTCAGCCGCCACGCGACTCGCGAACTCATTTTCCGGGAGACTGCGGAATGTGTGCCATGCGGCAAACACCGGGTCACCGTTTCGTTCGGTGTCTCGCAGGTAGTCGCGCCAGCGGTGGACGAAGGAAGGCAGCAGATCGGTCACGGCCAGAATCTGATCAAATCCCTCTTCAGGATACTTGCCAAGTTCCAGCTGAGCCAGCAGGTAATCGCCGATCCGCGAACGGACTCGCGCTTCAGTGGTCGCACGACGCTCCTTTCGAGTGGTCTCCATAGTGGCGATCTTCGCCGCATAGTCCTTTTCGAATGCTTCATCCGCTGATCCTCGAACGGGCAGCGACACAAGCTGTTCGCGGGAACTGTCGAAGACGCCATAAAGCGAATAGTAGTCGGCGGTGGGAATCGGATCATACTTGTGATCATGGCAACGCGCGCATCCCACGGTTAATGCCATTGTGCCGCGGCTCACTACGTCGATCCGGTCATCAATAATGTCACGACGGACGCCCTGAAAACGTCGGCCGAGAGTTAAAAACCCCATCGCGGCAAGATCGTCCGGAGTCCGATCTTCGACCTGATCGGCGGCCAGCTGCAGCAGCAGGAAGCGGTCATACGGCATGTCTGAATTCAGAGCACTGACGACCCAGTCGCGATAATTCCACGCATGCACCCAGAACCGTTCCTCCCGGGCGTAGACATAGCCTTTTGTGTCCGAGTAACGGGCAACGTCCAGCCAGTGGCGAGCCCATTGTTCGCCATGCGCGGGACTTGCCAGCAGTCGGTCCACCAGATTTTCGTACGCCAACGGATCCGTGTCGCTGGTGAAATGACTGACTTCGTCGGCGGTTGGCGGAAGTCCGGTCAGTGAATATGTGGCTCGGCGAATGAAGGTTCTTCGATCCACCTCGGGCGACATTGGTAGCCCGGATGCCATGAGCTTGTCCAGAACGAATGCATCCACCGGCGTTTTGATAGCGGGAGAATCCACCGCAGGTGGCTGAAAGTGACCGAGCGGCTGAAAGGCCCAGTGACTTTTGCCCGGATCTTTTCCTGTGAATTTCATCGGGGACGCATCTTTGGGCCACGGTGCGCCAAGTCTGATCCATTCCGCCAGCAGTTCTTTCTCTGCGTCCGGCAATGGGTTTTCCGGTGGCATCTGCAGATCGCCATCGTACGCAATCGCCTGAACGATGCGGCTGCCAGCGGCATCACCGGGAATGATGGCGGCGCCAGAATCTCCGCCCTTCAGCATGGCCTCCCGGGAGTCCAGTCGAAGACTGCCCGACTGTTTTTCGGCGTTGTGACAGCTGAGGCATTTTTCTATCAGCAGCGGGCGAATCCGCGACTCAAAAAACTGTTCGGAGTCTTCGGCTTCCGCCGCAAGGCCTGCGGTGGAGAAACAGACGATTGTCAGCAGTACGAGATTTCGCAGCGAAGCCTGAGTCAGTTCACGTGGCACGTCGCAACGCATGGGCAAACCTTTTCATTCACGAAAATAGTTCTGAAGCTTGATCGCAGCGGGACTCTTAGGATCGGTCGATCAATCAGTGTCTGATCGTTGCCTTTCGCTCCGCGAAAGAACGCTACTTTCGCGGAGCGAAAGGCAACAATGATTGATCGAACGAGACTTATCTCATATTCAGTGCCGCGATTCGTTGCTGGCGGGAAAATTCTGGCAGAAGTGGCATTGTCGCGTTAATCGAGGGCAGTCTCAAGTGAGCATTTGAGAAGCTCGTCTTTTTTAAAAAGCCGGGCTTCTCCGCACGCGGCTTGTTGATTTGATGGCAAGCATCGATCACGTAGCGGAAAACTCCGGCGTCATTGCCGGATGCGAGGCCCATTTTTCTCGGAAAATACTGGGTGCCGGATGATCCGTGCGGGAACTGTCGCACGGGGGCAGGTAGTCTGCTAGAACTCCAGCCCCCGGCACTGGCAAGGGCTTAAAAATCCTGCCATCATTGCCTGCGACCCAATAAATACCCACCTGAAAATGTACGGAGTCGAGAATGAGTTTCCTGGTTTATGTCGTTCCCTTTATCGGGCTCCTTGGCCTTGCCTTTAGCGTTTATCGATATCGGTGGGTTGCCAGCCAGGATCCCGGTACGGAAAAAATGACGGCGATTGCCGATAAAATTCGGGCCGGTTCCATGGCGTTCCTGCGGGCCGAATATTCCGTGATGCTCGGCTTCATTCTGATCGTAACGGCGCTGATGTACTGGTCGGGAAGTTCGGCGAACTCGCATCCCCTGGTGGCGCTGTCGTTTGTGACGGGTGCCGTCTTCTCAGGGTTTGCCGGATTCTTTGGGATGCGCGTGGCAACTCTTGCCAACGTGCGCACAGCAAACGCCGCGCGTCAGGGACTTGCCCCGGCCCTGCTGATTGCCTTCGGTGGCGGTTCGGT
>JBDNHX010000310.1:0-4316 GCA_041688565.1 Planctomycetaceae bacterium | reverse complement strand
TTTGCGAGTGAACTGGTGGAGTCGGCTGCGAATGGAACTCAGGATCCGGTCTATGTGCTGACCGCTGTTTCTAAGATGAAGAACGGCGTTTGGAGGGAAGAGTGCTACATCATTGCCGGTCGAGTGTTTGCAGATCGGAACCTGGACAAAAAAGCAGAAAGCTGGATGTCAGGCACGAAGATTCCACCGATGGAACAGATCAGCCTGTTTTATGGAATCTCGCTCGGCATTCTGGAACGACCGGTCCCGGCAGCAACCAGGTCCGGCGACACTTCAGCCGCAGCAAAAAAGAGCGCGACGGGGGTTTAGTACTTCGACCGCCCCAAAAACGAAACGCCCCCGAGCTCGTCTCGGGGGTTCATATCGACTCTGCACTACCGCATGAGCCAGGTGAAACGATTTTCGCCTGCTCAGGTCGCCAGGGCCTGAGTACCAGTTTCAGCACTGGCCGTCTGCGTCTCGGCCGCGGTCACGGAGTCAACTGTCACTCCAAAGATCCGTGCGTAGAGCAGATAAAAAGTCGGCACCAGCACAAGAACCAGAACGGTAGAAGTCATCAGGCCAAAGCAGAGACTGGCGGCCATGGGGATGACCAGCTGAGCCTGAAACGAAGTCTCCGTAAGAATAGGAGCGAGCCCGGCGATCGTTGTGAGCGAAGTCAGAAGAACCGGCCGAAAGCGTCGGGCACCTGCTTCAAGAACTGCCTGGTTCAGTGGCATTCCCGATCTGACCGCGCTGTTGATGAAGTCCACCAGAACGATCGAATCGTTGACCACGATGCCCGTCAGCGCCACAAGCCCCAGTGTGCTGAACAGAGTCAACGGCAGGCCCATCGCCCAGTGACCCAGAATGGCGCCAACGATTCCAAAGGGAATCACCGCCATCACGACCATCGGTTGTCCATAGGACGTGAACTCCATTGTCAACAAGACGTACATCGCCAGCAGAGCGATTGCCAAACCAATTCCCAGACTGCGAACCGATTCCTGATCCTGCTCCTGCTGACCTTCCCAGCGAACTCGGAGAGCCGGATATTTCTCAAGCAGAGCGGGCATAAATTTTGCCTGAAGGTCTTTCACAATTTCCTTGGCATTCCCGTCTTTCTCACTGATGTCGGAGGAAATTGTGATCGATCGCTTCTGGTCGATTCGGTTAATTTCCGAGTACCCTCGACTGACGGAAACATCAGCCAGCTCGGTAATCGGTCGCTGAATTCCGTCACCCCCATCGACGCGAATGTCATCAAATCTCGCCAGCGACTTGCGGTCCTCCTCGGGGTAGCGAACCATCAGCTTGACTTCATGACGGCCTCTTTGAAGTCGCATCACCTCTTCGCCGTAGTAGGACGCTCGGACCGTGCGGGCGATACTTTCCAGCGGGACACCCAAAGCGACAGCATTTTGTTTTTCACGTAGCTGCAGTTCCCATTTTCCCGGGCGAGAGTCATCGGAAACATCAAATACACCCTTATAAGTGGCCAGCTTTTGCTTTGTTTCTTCGACAGCCTGCTCGAGATCTTTCATATTAGTCGCTGATGCAAGCAGCTTGAATTCGATCGGCTTTCCGCCGGGACCACGCGACTGCGAACCGAACGTGAGTGTTTCCACACCGGCGATTGATCCAACACTGTTTCGCCATTCCTGAACCACCTGTTCGCTGGTGGCATCTCGCAGACCGCTGTCGACCAGCTGGGCATAGACAGACCCAACGTGGCTGCCTTCGGTCGTCTGGCCGCCGCCAGGAGCATCATCCTTCACAATGCCCACCATGCGATGCGTCGCGAGAATCAGAGGCCGACCTGGGGTTGAGTATTTCTGATTGATCGCGGCGATGGCTTTTTCCACACGTTCCGTAGCGGCTTCCGTGACGCGGCTGGGTGTTCCATCCGGAAAAATAACTTTGGCCATCACCTCCGGTGCATCCAGCTTGGGAAAGAAAATGCTGGGCACCTTTCCGCTCGTGACCAGGCTGGCCGCCAGCAATAAAACCGAAATGGAAGAGCTGACGGTGATGGCCGGATTACGAACACAAAAGTTCACAACAGGCTGATAGTACCGTGTGATAAAGTGGTCGAGAACCCAGTTCGTCAGTCGATTTAGTCCAGACGTGAATGGCGATGGTTTTCCAGAACCATGAGCCAGATGGCATGGCAGAATGAAGGATGCTTCCAGCAGAGAAATCATCAGAATGGCGATCACTGCCAGCGGCATGACGGCAAAGAATTTCCCCATGACGCCGGTCACAAAAAACATTGGCACAAAGGCGAAGATCGTCGTGGCCACAGAAGAAAAAACGGACGGAACAACTTCTATCGTGCCATCGATCGCAGCACGCAGAGGCGACTTACCCATCTGCCGATGAGCATACACATTTTCGCCGATCACAATGGCATCATCCACAACGATGCCCAGCGCGATCAGAAACGAAAACAGCGACAGCATGTTGAGCGTCTGGTCAAATTGCCACAGCACTGCGCAAGCGCCCAGGAGCGAAATCGGAATTCCCATAGCGACCCAGAATGCGAGCTTCAGATCCAGAAACAGAGCCAGAATCACAAACACCAGAATCAGGCCCTGCATCCCGTTGCGGACCAACAGGTCCAGACGGTCTCGCACCTCAATGGATGAATCTCCCCAGATCGCAAAGCTGTAGCCCGATGGCAGTTTTTTCTCCTTCACATAGTCTTTTACGGAATCAGCCATCGCCAACAAATCTTCGCGCGAGGCTGCGTTCACATCAATGGCCAGGCCGGGCTTACCGTTGATACGGCTGATGGAGGTCGTGTCCACAAATTCATCTTTAACTTTCCCAAGGTCGCTGATTTTCAGCACAACGCCGTCGGGACGAGTAATCAGCGGAATGGATGAGATCTCTTCGCCAAGCACACGCTTGTCCTTGCCGCGAAGCAGATAAGTTTCGCCCTGATCGCGAATGGTTCCGCCGGGAAGTTCCAGATTGCGGAGACGAATGCGGCGTGAGACGTCAGTCAACGTCAGGCCATACTGACGCAGCGTCTTTTCGGGGATTTCAACGTCGATCTGATACTTTCGCTCGCCCGTGATTTCCGCTTGCGAAATCTGAGGAATCAGCAGCAGATCGTCGCGCACCTGTTCGGTAATTTCCCGCAGCTGCAGTTCGGCATCCGGCGCATCTGAATTTTCCTGAATCACACCGACCGTAATGGCTTTATTACGAAAAGTGACCTGCTGCACTTCCGGTTCTTCAGCAAGATCCGGGAAGCTGGGAATGCGGTCTATCTGCGACTGCACTTCATTCAGCACCTTCTGCACACTCGGCACGTCACTGCGAAGTTCGATCACAACATTCGCAGCTCCTTCTGCCGCGACGGAGGTCACCTTCTTGATTCCATCCACAGAACGAACCGCTTCTTCAATCTTCTGACAGATGCCGCTTTCGACTTCATCAGGACTGGCGCCCGGATAGGGCACTGTCACCAAAACAATTTCGAGTTCAAACTGAGGGAACACTTCGCGCCGCAACATGAACGCGGAGAGAACTCCGACTGCAAGGACTGCCACGAGAATCGTGTTCATCGCGGGAGTGTTTTTGATTGCCCATCGCACCATTGAGCCGCTCATTGCTTTTCCTTCCCGGCCTCTGCAGCCTGAGTTGCACCAGTCTGATTTTCTTTGGCCTGAGGTTCACTGGCCTGGGTGTTCGCAGCGGGCGGCAACTCCTGAACGTTGACCGCCATTCCTTCGCTGATCGACGCCAGAGGCGATGTGATTACGCGGTCTCCTGCCTGCAACGAAGCGCCCTCCTGACGAACAAGGGTGGAGTCTCCGTCAACACGAACAAGGGTGACGGCGATAACTTTCAGTTTGTCATCACGAACAATCCATAACTGCCCGCCTGGGCGAATGGATTCTGCAGGCACCTGAAGCAGGGGCACTGGTGAATCGATGGGAATTCGTACGGTCACATACATTCCGCTCAGCAATGTTGGAGGCGAAATTCCGGTCTGGCTGTTGGACGAGTTGACACGTGTTTTTTCTGGTTCGTCCACGATCACGCGGCTGGGAAACATGCGCGTGGCACGATCTATTCCGGTGCCTTCGTAGCGAGACAGATAGCCGTCCCAGATCGTTTCAACGCCCTCAAATTCAAACGCGATTTCGCAGGGAACTTTCGGCATCTTGAATGGATCGGCGGTCTTGCTGTCGTCTGAAGCAGCGGCTGCAGAAGCAGACTCTGAGGTCGCAATGGGCTGAGAATCCAGTTTCTGGCCATGCTGCCAGATCCAGGCCAGCTCCTGTGCTTTAAGACTGCATTTGATCTCCATGCGACTGGAATCG
>JBDNHX010000038.1:0-7234 GCA_041688565.1 Planctomycetaceae bacterium | reverse complement strand
GCTGATGACGGAGCGAATGGGAAAGAGCTGTGGAAATCCAACGGGACCGTCGCCGGGACTGTGCTGGTGAAGGATATTCGAAATGGAAGCTACGAGTACAATAACTACGGTTACTACGGTGGAGGCAGCTATGAAACGCGACCGAATAGTTCGAGGCCGACGGAACTGACGAACTTGAATGGCACGCTTTATTTCACTGCTGATGACGGAACGAATGGGGATGAACTGTGGAAATCGGATGGCACCGTCGCCGGGACCATGATGGTGAAGGATATTCGAAACGGAAGCGATGGCTCGTCTTCGAGGCAACTGACAATTGTGAATGGCACGCTCTATTTCACTGTAGGAGGCGCAAGTGGGTATGAGTTGTGGAAATCGGATGGCACCCTCGCCGGGACCGTGCTCGTGAAGGGTATCGGAAGCAGAACTAGTAGCGATTCTGGGTCGTCCCTGACGAATGTGAATGGCACGCTTTATTTCACTGCTGATGACGGAACGAATGGAGAGGAACTATGGAAATCCAACGGGACCGTCGCCGGGACTGTCATGGTGAAGGATATTCGACGTGGAGAGGGAAGCTCCTATTCGTCGGCCCTGAGGAATGTGAGTGGCACGCTTTATTTCACTGCTGATGACGGAACGAATGGGAAAGAGTTGTGGAAATCCAACGGGACGGCTGCCGGGACTGTGATGGTGAAAAACATTCAAAGCGGAAGGGGGAACTCTTATCCATCTTCCCTGACGAACGTGAATGGCACGCTCTATTTCACTGCTGATGACGGCACGAATGGAGAAGAGCTGTGGAAATCCAATGGCACAGCTGCCGGGACTGGCTTGGCTATGGATTTCTGGCCCGGTTCTGTTAGTGGAAATCCGTCTTTCATTACCGTGGCCAACAATCTCGTCTACGTCGTAGCAAGTTCTTCAACGACCGGCGAGGAGTTGTTTGTTCAGGATTTGACTCGTGGAACAGCCGGCAGTGATTCATTTGTCCTTAAATATTCCGGAGTCTCCGCTGATGCAAAAGTGGCAGTCACCGTGTCGACAGACGGTGGTCCGACACAGGCGATCGGAACATTCCCGGCAACTTTTCCCCTGCCGATCAAAGGTCTTGGGGGCACAGATTCTGTTCGCGTATTAGGAACTCCAGGAAATGACACTTTCAGTGGAAAGGCAACCAGTATCGCGGTGAATGGTGCAAACATTTTGCTCAGCAGTGTTGAAAATCGTACAATTGCCGGAAGAGCAGGAAGTGACACCTACAAATTCGATGCAGACAGTCCTCTTGGAACGTTTATTCTCGATGAAACTGGTGGGGGTCTGGACACAATTGATCTGTCAGCCACCGCTGTGGCTGTCACATTGAATCTGGGAACGGCGACGGCACAGACAGTCAATGCGAATCTAAAGCTGAACCTTCAGTTTGTGAGCACATTTGAAAACGCAAAAGGCGGCGTTGGCAGCGACAAACTGACTGGCAACATATGGGCCAACACGCTGACCGGTAACGTCGGAAATGATACCCTCAACGGCGGAGATGGAAATGATACCCTCAACGGCGGAGATGGAAATGATACCCTCAACGGCGGAGATGGAAACGATACGCTTAACGGTGGTTCTGGAAATGATACGCTTAACGGTGGAACGAAAAACGACAACTACATCTTTGGCGCGGCTTCAGCGGCTGAAACCGATATCATCAATGAATACCTGAATTCTGGCACTGATACCCTGAACTTTTCTTCAATAACGAATGGCGTCACGCTTTTGTTGAATTCTACCCGTGTCCAGGCGATTCACACGAATCGCACTCTGAAGCTCAATGGCGCGGATCGAATTGAGAACATTACTGGCGGTTCCGGAAGTGACATTCTCATCGGCAACGAACGAAACAACACCCTGATTGGTAACGGCGGAAACGATGTGCTCGTCGGAAACGGTGGCCGCGACGTACTGAATGGCAATGCGGGGAAGGACATTCTGATCGGTGGCAACGGCCTCGATATCCTAAGCGGTGGCGACAGCGAAGATGTCCTGATCGCCGGCCGCACGACGAGTGACGCATCTGTTGCCAGACTGATCGATCTGCGAACAGAGTGGTTATCTATAAATACTTACGCGACCCGCATCAGCAGGCTGCGACTCGGTGTTGGCACAACGAAAGCCTCGTTAAAGGCGAAGGTCAACGTCCTTAACGACGCTGGCGAAGATGACTCCCTGCGAGGCGACGCCGGCACTGACTGGTTTTTGTATGCCGTGGACGATGTGATCGCTGATCTTGTGAGAGGCGAGGTTATGGATGTGCTCTGATGCCGTTTTGAACATCGCGAAAAGTCATGGGTATAATTAATACTTGATCACAGAGAGGCGTCTCAGGAGCGCTCGTATGCGAGCGGCGAATCTCTTCTGTCCGGGGCGGCGTAGCGTCGTGATTTTTAAGTAAGGCATGGGATGCCGCATCGTCATTCGGTGGATCAGTAAGTGGGCAGCGGGAATCCATGCTGAACGTACAATTCATCAGTATTTTCAGGCGGCCTGCGTGACCTGGTCGGCGAAACGTTTCGTCCCTGGGACGGTTAACAAGTTGCTTCAGAGTCTTGCCTGGTTGATCGCAGACTTGAGCGACTGAGCGAAGTCGATCTTCCTCGGGGCATTCACGTGGAATCAGGACGGGGGGAATGGCACTACTTCACGGTCACGAAATACAGCGTCCTGCCGTCGGGGGACCAGTCGTTGCCGAGATTGTTGCGGTCGGTTGGCTGACCAATAAGAAGAGTTGGTTTCCCTTTGGCTTCAAAGTCGTAGACCCAAAGTTGGCCCGGCCCTTTTTCGGTTGGCACTCCGGGAAACGTCAGTCTCTGACCATCTTTCGACCAGCTGATGTCAGGATTGAAACCTTCCGCATCGCAGCACACTTGCAGATCCGCTCCATCGCCCTCCGCCGAAACCGTCGCGAATTCCGAGTTGCCGTTGGCGCGTCGCCCGATTATGCATATCCGGCGGCTGTCAGGTGACCATTCCGGATTGTGCATGATGCGCCGATACGGCGATTGCCCTTTGCCGAAGACTTCTTGCCGCGTCCCGGAGCGGACGTCGTATAAGATCAGGTCTCCGCCTTTGACATAAGCGAGCGTCTGACCGTCCGGGGACCATGTGATCCCCCATCCGTTTTCATCAATCAGCCGTTGCTGCTCCTGATTCACCCTGCCGATGAAGACACCTCGGGGACTTTCACCACCACCATATCTCGAGTACGCAATCCAGCGTCCATCGGCAGACCACGTCGGCATCGCGCCCAATCCCAGGTCTGACACGATGCCGGTCTTGAGATGCACGAGCAGCAAATGTGCGTCTGTCAACGCCTCGCCATGCTTCCAGCCATCGACACCAATCCATTCACCGTCCGGTGAAACTTCAGGCGAATTGATGATGGGGTAATTCGGAATGGAAGCCACGTTGCGAAGATTCATCCCATCCGCATCCAGGGCCATAATCTCAATGATTGGCCCAGTCGTCACAGAGGGCGACGTTTGTGCAAGATCATCCAACCCCGCAGTGACAACGGAGTTCGCTTTGGGCGATTCCTGAGCAGACAGCTCACGTAGCATCACAGAAAAGATTATCAGTCCGAGCGTAACAGCACATCGGTTCTGCATGGTTCAAACACTTTCGTTCGAGGTTTTGCCGACGCCCAGAGCAGGCCAATTTTTATGATATCGTCTCAAATTATTTTTAGAAGTGATTGCCGAAACGCCTGCCGCGTTCTGCTACGGTGGGAGGTCCTGTCTGTAGCCAGGGTCGCCGGGTATTGCGCCGGTTGAGATGTGGTGACGATGTGGTGACGATGTGGCGGCGATTCGTCTGAACTGTAGGCGGGGCTGTGAAAATGGTGGGCGGGTACGTGTGGAGCATTTCCAAGTTCGACGGAATTCCAATACGTTGCGGGGCCTCGCACGGTTGCTCATGCCGTCACACCTCCGCGCTTTCAGGAATACCTGCCGCATGCGAACGCAAATTCTGATTTTTCTGTGTGTCGTCGCCGGCATCGCATACGTCCAACGCGCAGCGATCAGCGTCCCAGCTCAGGAAATCGCAGCGAACCTGAACGTGGCCAAAACCGAATTCGCCAGCACCATGGGATTGGTTCAATCGGCCTGGTACCTGGGTTACGCACTGCTGCAGATCCCCAGTGGATGGCTGGCCGATCGCTTCGGAAGTCGCCGTACTCTGGCTGGGCTTTGTGTCCCCTGGTCGGGCTTCACCTTCCTGACAGGATTGAGCGTCGATGTGGCCTCCTTAACTGTGGTCTGGTTTCTGATGGGGGCAGCTCAGGCGGGAGTCTTTCCCTGCGCGGCAAAAGCGATCGGCCAGATTTTTCCGGAGAGCCAGCGCGCACGGGCGTCGGGAATTCTTGCGGCCGGGATGGCCATCGGCGGCGCCGTGGCCCCTTGGATCGCCGGCCAGACTCTGGCCTGGTTGGATCCTCTGGCTGGCTCCATGGACATTTATCGCTGGCGGCTGTTGCTGTTTCTGTTTGCGATCCCCGGCCTGCTGTGGTCAATTATTTTTCTGCTCACCGTCCGACCTCAAACATTGCCCTTTGTTCCTTTCGAGCCCACGTCGGCGTCTGGTTTAGACCGCGTGATGTGGTCAAAGATGTTCTCCAGCGGATCGTTGGCCCTGTTGTGTGCGCAACAATTTTTTCGAGCTGCGGCGATGGTTTTCTTTCTCACATGGTTCCCAACATTTCTGCAAAAGACGCGCGATGTTTCGCTGACAGATTCGGGAATCCTGACATCACTTGCTGGCATTGGCGGCGTCATTGGCAGTTTACTGGGCGGAGTAGTCTCGGACTGGTTATTAAGCAAAACAGGCAATCGACGTCTCAGCCGCCAGGGAATTGCCGTCGTCGGCATGGCCAGTTGTTCGGCTCTGATTACGGCCTCCGCATTTGTGGCCAACACGAACTGGAGCACGGCCATTATTTCGCTGGGGGTCTTCTGCGCCATGTTCGGCGGAGTTAGCGGTTACACGGTCGCGATAGAATTCGGCGGAAAGAAAGCGGGAACCGTTTTCAGCACGATGAATATGTGCGGCAACATCGGAGCCATGCTGTTTCCGGTCACGGCCGGCTGGATGGTCAATCAAACCGGCAACTGGAATCTGATCCTCTATTTCTTCGCAGTCATCATGGCTGTCGATGCCATCTGTTGGGCCATTCTGAACCCCAAAGAACCTCTGTTTTCCTGATTGTGCCTTCGTTAGGATCGCTCGATCAATAAGTGTCTGATCGTTGCCTTTCGCTCCGCGAAAGAACGCTACTTTCGCGGAGCGAAAGACGACAATGATTGGTCGCTCTTTAATTGTTCACTCGCTGGATTTGCGGAACTCACACACATGAACCAGGTCACAACCCCTCAATCTCGCTGCCGCGCCGCGGTCGTCCGCTGCGACATCACTCCACCTGTTGGAATCTATCATCGTATGTGGGGCGCCGCTCTGCATGACAAAGCCACGGGAATCCATCGACCGCTGACCGCCACGCTGCTCTGGCTGGCCGCGTCAGAAGATCATCCCAAAACGGACGGCGAGACTTCGTCACAATCCGCCGATCAAATTATTGTCTCGATGGATCATTGCATTCTGGACACGCCGGAGTTGGACAGCATTCGTGCATCGATTGCCGCTGCAACAGGTGTCCCTGTGAACGCCATTCATGTGACTGTCACACATACGCATGGGTCGGGCTGGATGTCGCGAAAACGCCGTGAGTTTCCAGGCGGGGACTTGATTGGACCTTATCTTGATTCTCTTTTCCCACGCCTGGCAGAACTGGCAGTCAGCGCGAAATCGATTCTGGAACCGGCTACGATTGTGTATGGTCAAGGGCGATGTTCGCTCGCCGCTCATCGCGATTTTTATGACGAAGCAAAAGGTCATGCGGTTTGCGGTTTTAATCCGGCCGGTGCGGCTGACGACACGGTTCTGATTGGACGTGTGTCCGCTTTATGTGGATCAACGCTGGCCACGATTGTGAACTATGCGTGTCATCCGACAACGCTGGCATGGGACAACACGCTGCTCAGCCCAGACTGGATTGGCGCGATGCGTGAAACCGTTGAACAGCATGCCGGCGGGCTTTGCATTTTTCTTCAGGGGGCATCCGGTGACCTGGGGCCTCGTGAAGGCTTCGTCGGCGACACGGCCGTTGCCGATCGAAACGGTCGACAGCTGGGATATGCGGTCCTGTCGGCTCTGGAAGAAATGCCTCAGGCCGGGACAGACTATGTGTATGCCGGGCCAACATTGTCGGGAACATGGATTGGCACGTGGCAGCATCGGCCGTGTTCAGAGTCAGCTACAGTGGCTCACACGACATGGGCGTGGCATACAATGATTGCGTCGCTGCCGTATCGTCACGATCTGCCTACGCTTGAAGAGACGACTCAAAATCGCGAACGCTGGCTGGGCGAAGAACAGAAAGCTCAGGCCACCGGCGACGTCGCACGCATTCGAGAATGCCGAGCCAACGGCGAACAGATGACTCGCCAGTTGACTCGACTGAATGCACTGGCCCCGGGCAAGCTCTGTCCCGTTCCGGTCACGATCGCGCAGGTCGGCGATGGGCTGTGGATCTTTGTTCCGGGTGAACTCTATCAGATCTTTCAGCAAACTCTGCGAGCCCGATTTGCGCCGCGCCCCGTCTTCGTGGTGACTCTCACTGGCGACTGGCAGCCCGGCTACATTCCGCCCGCGTCGACGTTCGGCTACGGCATCTATCAGGAAGTCATCGCCGCCACCTCGGCGGGAAGTCTGGAACTGCTGATTGAAGACATTAGCCGCAGTGTGCGTGAGAAAATAGCAGTGGTCAGATCTGAGCTTTGAAATCTCCAATCTTAAATCTCCAATTGGAAATCTCTCACTTTTCCGAGGCGCGATCTCTGGCGATGGGCAGCAGCATTTGGCACAGCAGGAAAATCACGAGCGGTGCGATCCATAGGATTCTACCCAGATGAAGAACCCAGTCGGGAAGATCGGTCAGTTGAGCCACCACGAGATACGCGACCATTCCAAACATCATGAAGGTCAGCACGCCGCAGCCGATCGCTGTCATCTGGCTTTTGAAAACGCCCCGTTCGCTGCCTGAATCAAAATGCACGTCGACAGTGCGACGACGTTTGAGCGAGCGAGTGACGCCTTCTGCAAGTTCCAGTGTGGTGGAAAAGGATTCCAT
>JBDNHX010000309.1:0-24563 GCA_041688565.1 Planctomycetaceae bacterium | reverse complement strand
GATCAGACAGGCCGAAGTATCGGCGGTTCGGGGTTTGTTTTCAAGTCAGGACGCCACTTCACCAGGATGAAGAAGATTTTTGCCCGTGCCTGCCTACAAAACCTACCAGTGACGCAATCCAAATCTGGATCGTTGGCGAGTAAAACGGCGACGATGGCAGCGGCCGGGCGCAGAAAGTGTTCAATTGAGGCCGAAATTGCAGTCCAGCCGCTTGGTTGGGAGACTGTTCTTTGCGGACTACGGATTGTCCTAAAGGGGGGGGGGGATTTCTGAACGGAAGAGCGCCACTGCTCCCGCAGTGGCGATGAAGAAATCGAACCCAGAGTGCCCGTTACGTGGATCGATCAATTACTCTTCAGGTCAAAATCCGCAGATTGAGTGCCTTCGAGTGGAACAACTACTGTCAATTCGGATTTTTCGCGACTGCTATATTTTTCGGGCACCAGTTGTTTGGCAATTGCACTCGCTGTCTTTCCGCTGCCGTCAGCCATTTGCATCGCTTGTAATTGGCCGGCATCCATTCCTGCTGCAGAATCGAGCTTGACTGTCCCAACACCCTCGAACTTGCTCACAACAACCATGTACTTCAATGCCTGCGCACCACCTGGAATCTGAAAACATCCGTCCTTATCAGTAGTTGAAACGCGAGCTTCACCTTCGGCGTAAAGGGAAACCTCAGCGCTCTCAAGTGGTTGACCATCCATTTTTACAGTGCCTGCTACGGGAACGCGGTGGACAGCGTCGCCGCCGCCACCGCAACCAGTGATCAGAAACATCAAGCCTGCTGTAAAGATGCTGCTGCTGCTGCAGATCCATCGGAGGCGACCACTTTCACAAAGTCGCAGAATAGATACTGCCGTCATTGAAGAGAGCCCCTTTGCCAAAGCGTATGAATTAGAATTCACCAAGTGTGTTTCCGTCCTGAATAAAATTCAGCCGCAGGAAGGTCAGGTAGTCCAGATTTTCGCTCAGGAAGCGAACGGAGCCGTCCGCCAGCAGGAATTGAGCACCGCCGGTATGCTGGCTGTTAAAAGCCCATGCATACGATTTCTTCGGATTTGAACCGGTAGCGCCGTAGTCAGCATTAATTTTCCAGTCTCTTGCGTCAGCTGCCGTGTAAGATGTTGAGTTGACGAGTGTGGAGTAATTCGTGCCGGTCTGAACGACTCGACCGTGAATGCTTGTGTGAGTCCCACAAAGACCCCACGGTCCAAACCCAGTGAAGGTTTTGTACCTGCCGCCCGATCCTTCCCCAAGTGCGATGGTGTTGCTGGTTCCATCCGTCAGGTCAGCCATCCTTGCGGCACCGTTGTTCCCGAACATTCCGCGGCCAACGTCGTTAGCACACTCTTGCCAAGAGCGGTCGTAATCGGTGAAAATACCCGTTGCCAGGAAGTAGCTGCTGCGTTTGGCCTGGTTGCGACTGTAAAAGTCGGAGGGAGTGGTCGGGCTTTCGGTGTCTTCCTGACCGGCAGAAGGATCTGACGGGCATTCGAGATTCTTAAGTCGCATGGAGGTGATGGGAAGATTGGTGAGCCCAAGATCAGCCCCCCCGGCCACTGTAATTCCATGAGGGGAACTGACGGAACCGGGAAGACTGGAATCGTATCTTGCAAAGGCTGCCGACTGTTCCACGAACGGCAGCAAGCCGATCCAGCCTACCTGATTCTTCACGCCACCCGTGAGCATCGTCAGACCAGGATTGTTATATCGGCCAGAGTTAATCAGAGCGGGTACGAAGACGTTGTGAACATCGTGGTAGTTATGCAGTGCCAGCCCCCAATTGTGCAGATTATTCTTGCACTGTGTTCGGCGAGCTGCCTCGCGGGCCTGCTGCACTGCCGGTAGCAGCAATGCAATGAGGATCGCGATAATCGCAATCACCACGAGGAGCTCTATCAAAGTAAATGCCCGTCTACGAACGCTCATCACACTCTCTCCTCGTTACCACATAGAAAAGCACGAGTCACACCGCGTTTGAGCAACTGCCGCAACCTTCAGGGAATTTCACGTAGAGATCGTTAGAGTTTGAGACATTTGATAACAAACGCAATGGATGACGACTTCGTCGGTCGCATTTCATGCAACAGGCCTGAACTTCGTCTTCATTCTCCAGATTCTCGCCCGCTGATAATCCTTGCCGTACGGGAAGACTGGAAGTCGCCCATTCGAATCTGGCGGGTATACCAGTGAACTTTTGAAAACTTTCAGACTGATTGGCGGCGCCCCGCACCCAACAGGCGGGGTTTGGTAGCCGAAGTCGTGAGGCTTCGGAATCGTTTCCTGGCGAATGCCCGAATTCTCACGAATCCGGCTACAAAAGTCCGTAAATGCGTTGCCCCACCCCCAGCGAAGATAGCCAGCCACATACTCGGACATTGGTGGCAGGGGGAGGGCATTTAAATCGCGCCACTAAAGTCTACCTTGGGAATCTGTGAAAACGGACGTGGCAAGCCATCGTTGAAAGCCCCGAGTTAACGGGGCTGGCGGGGCATGAGCCTGCATGCCAAGGAAAGACGAGCAACATGCTTTTCAATAACATACGCCTGCGTGAACTTTCGGTGGACAGTTAGGATTTCTTGGGCAGCGTCGTCCCCGGCGGTCGAATCTGTCCCGAACTGATAGTTTTTGGCGGAATTTGTTGTCAGACACTTGCAGGCGGTGCCTGTGGCAATCACCTTTCCACGTCCCGATTCAGTCGGGGGGGAGATCTGAGCGATCGGGTTTCGATATTTTGTGTTTGGCCTTAACCATTGGATGACCCATCGTGGCGGTGATTGTTCAGAAGTTCGGTGGTACCAGCGTCGCAAATGCCGGAAAAATTCGTGAGGCGGCTCAGCGCGCTGTCGACGCCAAACGACGTGGTTATGACGTTGTCGTGGTCGTGAGCGCTCGTGGTCACAAGACCGACGAACTCGTGGACCTGGCAGCTGAAATTACAAAGACGCCCCGGCCGCGTGAAATGGACATGCTGTTGTCCACAGGCGAACAGGAGTCGGTCGCGTTAATGGCCATGGCCGTACACGAACTGGGCGAGGAAGCGATCAGTCTCACGGGAGCCCAGATTGGCGTTCTAACCGACACGACTCACACAAAAGCTCGCATCGTCAGTATCTCGACCCAACGCATGAAGGAACTTTTGGCCGCAGGCAACATCGTGATTGCGGCCGGGTTTCAGGGTGTCGACGCGAACATGAATATCACCACGCTGGGACGCGGCGGCAGTGACACGACCGCCACTGCGCTCGCCGCTGTGATGAATGCGGAACTGTGCGAAATTTACACGGACGTCGAAGGCGTCTTCACAACCGATCCGCGACTTGTGCCTTCCGCCCGGAAGGTGGAACGCATCTCCTATGATGAAATGCTGGAACTGGCAAGCCTGGGCGCTGGCGTCATGCATTCGCGGTCGATCGAATTTGCTAAGAAATATCGCGTTCACCTGCGAGTCCGACCGTCTTATTCGGACGGTCCGGGGACGTTGATTGCTCCAGAAGCAAACGAAGCCACGTCGATCGTGACGGGCGTTGCGTTTGTTCGGAATGAAGCCCTGATAAGTCTTGTGGGTCTGCCCGATCAGCCGGGGGTGATGAGCAGTCTGTTTACAGCATTGTCGTCCGCAAAGATTCCGGTCGACATGGTTGTGCAGAATGTGGGTCGACAGGGCATTGCGAATGTCTCGTTTACCGTGGCTGAAGATGAACTTCCGGCCGCGATGCAGGTTGTCGAATCCACTGCTCAAGGACTTGGTGCGCAGGACGTGACCACCAGAACGGGTCTGTCCAAGGTTTCGATCGTTGGCCATGGCATGCAGACGCATACCGGCGTGGCAGCTCGCATGTTTCAGATTCTCTCAAAGCACCGCATCAACATCAATGTGGTGACGACCAGTGAAATCAAAATCTCCGTGCTGATTGCTCGTGAACGTTGCAGCGATGCGGTCCTGGCAGTGCATGAAGGTTTTGAGCTGGATCGGGCGAAGGCTTCACTGCCACAGGTTGGCTACGTTGCCACAAACCGTCGCAACGCCGGCAATGATCCGTCGAACGCGGCTGTGGCAAACGATATTGTGTCGCGCCTTGAAGGCATGGAAAGCATTCTGGTCAGCGACATTTCTGTCGATGTCAATCAGTCCCGCATTACCCTCGGTAATCTGCCCGACGACCCGGGGATCGCCGAAAGCGTGTTTTCCGCGATCGCAGAGGGTGGCGTTCTTGTGGATATGATTGTTCAGAACATGGCTCGAGATAATCGGGCGACGATCACATTCACTGTTCCGTTTGGCGATCTGGATCGATCCGTGCTGCTTCTGACGGAACTGCTCGAACGGTACGACGGTTCTGCCGTGACTTCCGACCGTCACATCGGGATGCTTTCGATTGCCGGCATAGGTCTGCGAAGCCACACGGATGTGGGACGGCGCGTCTTCCGGACGCTTGGAGACAATGGTATCAACGTGCAAATGATCAACACGAGTGAGATCAAGCTGAGCATTGTGATTGCGGTTTCCGAATCCGATCGAGCGCTGATGCTGCTGAGGACCGAATTCGGGCTTGTTTAGAACAAAACCGGGACAGGCACCCTGTTGCGTCCTGTGTCTGGTTCTTCAGCGTTTGACGGCATTGCCGGAAGCCAGTCCCGGTTTTGGTAAGGTCTGCTACCCATCACAACCTGACGCGGCAGTTTTGAAGTTGCGCCTTTCGAGACAGCGGTTGATCAAAGGTGCGAAAATACAGGGACTTATCATAACCCGACGCGTCAGCGAGGGATCTACAGCGAATAACACCGCCAATTCCATCCCTCGCTGACGCGGCGGGTTGTGAAAACGACTAAAAGGCATTCATCACTCAGAGAGTGATGGCTACTATAAACGCAAAATGAGTGGCATCGGGCGCCTGCCGTCAAAGAAAGAAGCCCGTCCTGAAAAGGGCGGGCTTCTGAGATTTCTGACGGTCAGTGCGTCGCAATTACTCAGGCAGACGCGCTGAGGAGACGAATGGAAACGAACCTGTACAGGCTCGCATGAATTCCACAAGATCCAGCTTTTCCTGCGCGGTGAGTTTCAGAGGCACGATCTTGTCGCTCAGCCACTTATTCTTGTCCCCGCCCTTGTTGTAATGCTCGACGACTTCTTCAAGAGTCGCAAGGCTACCGTCGTGCATGTACGGGGCCGACAGTGCAACATTTCGAACCGTTGGAGTCTTGAAGGCGCCTTTGTCCTTCTCAACCTTTGTCTGCTCGTAACGGCCTAAGTCAGGCTTCTCAGCCGACATGCCAATTCCCAGATTGTGATACTGTTCATCGGACAGATTCGCACCGACGTGACATGCACTGCAGCCGACTCGCTTGCTGAAGAACAGGTCGAAACCGCGAACAGCGCTGTCTGACATGGGATTGATCTGAACAGCCAACTGCAGCTGCTCGTACTGTTCGTAAGTTTCCGGAGAGTCATCTTTCAGTTCAGCAAGATCTTCCGCCTCTAGCTCCGCAAAACGCTTGTAAGCTTCGTAATAATCGTACGGTGACGGACCGGTCACGAGCGAACGTTCGAAGGAGGCCAAGGCCATCCCGATGCCTTCAATTGTCAGGCCCTCGCCCGGGAAAACCTTTTCAAACTGCATCGCGTAACCGGGAATCTCCGTGAACGCAGCTACGCAGGCTTCGTGGGTGTAACCCATTTCGATTGGATTCTGGATTGGACCAATGGCCTGAGCTTCCAGAGATTCCGCTCGCCCGTCCCAGAACTGTGCATCGCTCAGAATGCGGTTGTAGCTGGATGGAGAATTACGGCCGCCTTTCTGGCCGGTGATGCCAACACCGGTCGGTGTGTGTCGCGAAAAACCTTCCTGAGGATGGTGGCATGAGGCACAGCTGACGGTTCCATCCGCCGACATTCTGGTATCAAAATAAAGCTGTCGCCCGAGTTCAATTTTGGCACGAGTCAAAGGATTCTTGTCCAGACCCTTGATCTGCGATTCGCCGAGGTTCATGCCCAGCGGCAGAGACACCTTGAGCACTTCATGATTGGCGGAGTTGTCCAGCCATTCCTGAATCTGCTCGGTCGTCAGCGGACCAGTTCCGGGAATACCGGAGGTCAGGGATTCATCGTCGCCTAGAACCACCGCTTCTTCCGCACGAACGACCGTGGACGTGGATGCGGCAAACAAACCCAAAGCCAGAAAAAATGATCGACAAAATTTTTCCATTTACATCTCCTTAGCAAGTGAAAGATCCAAGCGCAATGCCCAAGCGATCGTTTACCAGAACCTGAGCCCCTTAAACATTATAGGGCATATGCACCGGTCTTCCAGGCACAAAGCATTGGTCACGCGACGTTAGCAGATCCGAATGCAACATGACCATAAACAGCAGCAGATCGCTGCGAAAAGTTGCGGAGCCGCGATAATTCTGACGTCATCCTCCGCTGTCGTATGCTGTTCCAGATTTCCCCGCCAATCTGACGTCCCACCTTCATTTCTGAGATCCGGCGGTTTTCACCACCCGTCCATTCTCACTTCTCATGACCGCTCCGGCCGTGGACGCGATTATCGCGAGCATAAGTCTGCAAAGCCGCACCGCTCCACTGGCGGAGAGCCGTCCTTACCCTCGCATTTGAACACCTGCGTTTCTGAAACTTTGCTCACCCAGCACCCAGCACCCAGCACCCAGCACCCAGCACCCAGCACCCAGCACCCAGCACCCAGCACCCAGCACCCAGCACCCAGCAACTCGCTTCGACGTGACGCCATTCCAATGGATTGCAGTGACGGCTTCACTAATCCGTCCATTCACTAGCTAATAAAACAGAACACACCTAGTGGCTTTTTAACTTCAACTTTTGGGGGTTCGTCATTCCCGCATCCGCGGGAATGACGGAAGTTGCGAGGGAATTACGAATAGCCCCAATTTTGAGCTACGACAAACCACTAGTGCCCTAAAAATAAGAATTACTGGGCGTACATGCTTAAAAAGACAACATCTGCACATCGATAAGGTTGACATGCGTTTTCATGTTCTATAATTCACTTCACGTTCATGGCACTGTGGGCTGGAGATACATGGCACCTCCGGATTTAAGTCCATGATTGAGCAGCAGGTCAATTCGAGTGCATGGCACTGAATGCTCTTGTCTGCTCGCCTGTTTTTTTAATTTTTGGGAATTCACCCGGAGGACTGTCATGCGAATCGAGCGTAGGCAAAAAGGTTTCACTTTGATTGAACTGTTGGTTGTGATTGCGATCATAGCCATTTTGATTGCATTGCTGCTGCCAGCCGTGCAGCAGGCTCGCGAAGCCGCCCGTAGAACTCAGTGCAAAAACAATCTCAAGCAGATTGGGCTGGCACTGCATAACTACCATGACGTTTATAATCAGTTTCCATGTCCATTCGGGATTTCAGCATTGCGTGGCGGCGCCGAGCAGTGGGGACATTCTCAGTGGGTCGCACTGCTTCCTTACATGGAGCAGGGAAACCTGTACTCACAGTGGAATTTCAATGCTCCAAATGAAGGCTGGGATGGCAATGTGGTCTTGTCGAGAGGCGCAGTCCTGCCAATGCTGCGATGCCCGTCGTCTACACTGCCAGCAACAAGTCCAAATGCCTTCCCAACATCGCACTATTATGGGATCGGCGGAGCTGTCCCTCGTGAAGTGTGGACTGACACTGGAGGCTTGAGCGTTAGTGATGGTGCTTGGGGAACGACGTCAAGCCGAGGGATGATGGTCTTTGGTGGTAAGAACATGGCTTCTTGCACCGATGGCACGTCAAACACAATCATCGAAGGGGAAATCAGCAATTTTATCTTCGATTCCACCGGTACTAACAAGGACGACCGTCGGCCGGCCAAAAATTGGAGCTGGGCAATGGGTGGTCTTTCGGGATGGCGAGATTGGGCTCCACAGGTCTCCAATGTTTGTGTTCGTTATGCTCCCAACGCACGAGTGCTGCCGCCCCCTGGAAGTATGGTCCCGCCCGGGATTAACTGGAATGACTGGCAGGATGCCGCGGGAAGCAATTGCCCGCTCTCATCCAGTCACACTGGCGGAGTTCAGGTATGTCTGACAGACGGATCCGTTCGTTTCATCAGCGACAATATCGACATGCTCACTTTGAGTTACCTGTCAGTGCGTGACGATAACAGAGTTCTTGGAGAGTTCTGAATATAACGGACAGTTTTCTGAGGCCTTGAGGGATGATCGCATCCCTCAAGGTTTTTTATTTGTGCCCAGTACATTTTTAGAGAAGTAAAATGCGCCATAAATCAACTTTCTGCCCTGCTCTGATTGCGTTTGCTTTTTTGTTCATCCCGGGCTGTGGCAGCCAAGGTGATGGATTCAGTGGTCCGCGAGGCACGGTCAGCGGAACTGTGACCATTGACGGTCAGCCACTGACCGCAGGTTGTCGCATCGGCTTCATCTCATCGACCGGCGGGTATACTGCCACCGGCGTGATTGGGGAGAATGGGACCTACACACTGGATTATGTGGACGGCGGCGGATTGCCTGCTGGCGAGTATCAGATTCAGTTCACCGCGCCGATCGCAGTCTCCACAAACGCGGCTTCGGTTGACCCGGTAAAGATGGCATCTGCAATGAAATTGGGTGCGAAGATGAAGGCTGCCGACGCAGGACCTGTTCCAACGAAATATCAGTCGACCATCACTAGCAAAATGGTGTTCCCTGTGAAGGACGGCCAGAATACGGCTGATTTTGATCTGAAGAAATCTGAATAAGGTTGACCATTCGTTGTTGCATTGCACTTCTGGTGACTGGAAGTCAGAAATTTCGGTGCCACAGAAATTTCGGTGGCAGACAGTACGAGGTCCGGGACAGGAATCGCCGGGACCACAAAAAGCCTGTCCCGCTTGAACCCTGATCAGGGCCTTCGAAGGTTGTTGGGCTGATCTTCATCTGCAATCCCCGGCGACCAGTCATCCTGAAACAAAGCGGCCATTCGGGGCTGCCTTTCTTTGCTCCTAGAACCGTCCGCGTCTTTTACGTCATCTGCTTTATTTGCCGTCGGGCTGTGAGGTGGTCTGCTGCAGTTGTGTCAGCGGGCTTTGTTCGGTGCCTGCAAATTCCAGCGGAAAGGGCATCGGCGTCTTGGCGGGATACATGTCTAATCCGTCTGCTGCCGGCTGCGGAAGCAGGGCGGGTTCGGATGACAGCGGAACGATGACCAGCCAGCGTCGGTCCTTCATCAGAATCTGAGCCCGCAGGACTCGTGAAAACTCGGGTGTGATTCCGCCGTCGCGGCTTCCAAAAATTGCGTCACCGACGGCCCGCGCTGTGGGTTCAAAACTGCTGGCGGCGACGCCCATCACCTGCTTCACCTCAGGGCTTGTCCAATACTCTTCCAGCGATTTCCGGAGCGTCTGATTGTTCACGACTGCCTCCTGCACGACGTTCCAGACAATCGACTGCAGTTCGCCATCCGTCGCCACTTTTCTCAGGCTCTCCCGAACGGCTGAACGCACCTTTTCGTTGGCGCTGATCCGTCGCAGGATGCGTTCTGTTACGTTGACGAATTCTTCTGATTTCGATTCCAGCGCGGGAGTGATTTCTTCTTTCATAAAGCGATCGAACTCAGACTGAACCGCGTGCTTTTCCGGCAGGGGGGCGACGTCGTACAGGTATCGCCATGTGAACGACCAAAGGGAAACTCGAGCCCACAGGTCTTTTCCAAGGCTTGTGGCCAGCGGTCGCACTTCTTCCTGAACGATCGGCAGAATTTCCGATCGGACCAGAGGAACCACCTGCTTGCGAATCACATCTGCCTGATATCGATCGGCCAGTTTCGCAAAATCGCCGCGGTGAGAATTCAGGACCGCCGGCAGTTCCGCATCGATGGCATTAATCGTGCGGGCGATGCTTTCTTCCAGAACCGGCTGCAGCTGAACCATGATTGTCTCGCGATGCTTTTCCCAGTCTTTCGCAATGATCTGCGCGATTTGTTGCTGTCGTTCAGGAGTCACCATCGTCTTCACAACCCGGTCAAGAGCCGTCGGTGTCGTGTGGTGCTCAAGACGATAACCGTCGGGAAACGTACGGCGGACAGCATCGTCGTAAAGAACAATGCTGGCCTTTTTGGTTGAAACTTCCGCCATGCGTTCAACAACAGTGCTTTCCGGGCGCAGCAGGGCTGGGGAGAAATGATTGCGGACTCGACCGACCTGCCGATAACTTCCGTCGGCAGTTTTCAAAAAGATCGGATCGCCAGGCGCCAGGTACAGGTTCACAGCCGAAACAGCCGTGTGCTCTTCCGGCGCACCCGCCACCCAGCGACCAATTCCCGAAACCACGTCGGTGACGCCCTGCGGCTTTGCGGAAAACTGGCTCTGAACCGCCACCGCCGCGCCTGCGATGAGCGCCAGCCATGTGAATCCACCGATGATTGTTTGTCGCGTCTGCATCTTTTTTCATTCGGTTCTGATCTGAAATGCCTGGCAACATTTCTCACAAACCCGTAATCCCTCGGAAAATGTCTGTGATCCGTTCTGGACACTGGGCCGCTTTGGAATTCCAGAGCAGTCCCAATGGCTACTTCTCCGCCAGAACAAATCGGACGAAGTCGATGGCGACCATGTATCCCTTGACCGCCTCCGGATTGGCTCCGGTGATTTCGAAGGTCAGCCGATGCGTTCCCGTGGAGATTTTCTGTGGACCAAAGGTAAGCACTCCAGTTGTGATGACTTCCGGCACATTGAACAGATCCACGTTCTGCTCAAGCACCACATCATCCAGCGAGATCTTCACGGTTGCGTAATCCCTGGCTCGTGTGAGCACCAGTTCAATCTCGTAGAGCCCATCGTTTTCGACAGGCAATTCCAGACTCAGCTTGTCTCCTGGCCTGGCCTCGGTCCACCACAGCTGATCGTTGCCGCTCCAGCGATCCGCCTTAAAATCACCCATGTTCTGACTGATCGCGTTTCCACCGGTCTTCTCAACGATCTTCAAGGATTCCCCTTCCAGCGCCCCGGGGACTTTTCCTGTCTTGCGATCGATTGGCGATGACGGGCCGCTGAGCACAACCTGGGCTGGGCTTGCGAGATACGCAACAAGATCTCGGACTTCGTCTTTCGTCAGTGTCTCCAGCTGTCGTTCGGGCATCATGGAGACATTCGCCAGACTGCGCTCTTCAATCTCTGACTTCGGCAAAACCACTTTGTCATTGATGGTCTGAATTGTCAGGGCACTGTCGGTTTCCTGCCGTAGCAGCCCATTGATAACTCGTCCGTCCGTCAGAGCCACCACGGTCATCTGATAATCACGCCCAATGACAGCACTCGGGTCCAGAATGTTTTCCAGGATGTAGTCGATGTTGGCTCGATTGGAACCCGTAACATCCGGTCCGATGTCGCCGCCCGTGCCGAACAGGCGATGACAGTTCTGGCAGGTTTTTGAGAAGACTCGCCGGCCGTTGCCGAGATTCGCTTTCGCCAGAACATTTGGTCCCAGCGTTTTCTTCAGCACCGCCACCTGTTCCTTTCGATCAGCAGAAGATTCGCGAATCTCTCCCCAGTGCATCTTGAGCAGTTCATTCAGCGACGCATCTTTGAACGACAGAATCTGTCGCACATGATAAGCATGCAGATCGCTGCTGGGCACATCGCCACTTCCAATCTTTTTCAACAGAGCTTTTGTCCACACAGGACGCGAAACCAAGGTACTGACGGCATCGTTGCGCAGTGCCGGACTGAGCTTCGCGTACCGCTGTAATAACTCGGATGGCGTTTTATCGTTGCCCAGCGTGGCGAGAGCTTTCACGGCCGCTGCCTGAAGTGCTTCGTTGCCGAGAACCGCATCGCTCAGCAGGGTGTCGGCCGACGCTTTGTCCTGGCCCTTCACAAGTACGTCCAACGCCTGACGCCGGCGTTCAATATCCTCGGTGGAATCTCCAAGCAAAGCCCGCATCGGCGCAAAGACTCGCTGATCGCCGAGCAGGACGGCCAGTTGATTGGCTTTGTCGCGAATATCCTGCTGATCGCTTTTTAACAATTCGTCATAAGCCGTCTTCCAGGATTCAGGCATTGGGATCTCAACTCGACCTTCAAACGACGCCATCATCTGGGTCAGAATTTCTCGCTGCAGCTCAGGCGACTTCGCATTTTCCAGCGCTGCGACAACGGCCGGCAACGTTTCGTTGGAAGCGGACGCACGTCGAAGGATGTAAGAACGCAGCAACGGAATTTGAGTCTCCATGGCCAGTTCAAGTGCCCGCGCGGGATCTTCTGTAACAAGCGGTTCGGTCCCGTACCACAGCATCAGCGGCAGGTTGTGATCGTCTGCATCTTCACCATGCATCGCCAGTGATTTTGCGATTCCCCAGCGCGATTGATTCGGCAAACGCTGGAGGGCCGATGTTAGATACAGGCGGACAATCGCCGACTGGTCCTGCGCCGCCAATTCTTCCATCCGTCGCACAACAGAATCGGACGCGTCCTTGTCTTCCAGTTCCAGTTGAACGGCCCAGGCTCGAACGTATTCTTCCTTATCCGCCAGCAACCGCAGAGTCATGCCTTCCGTGATGCCACCAACTGCGTGCAATGTCCAGAGATAACGCAGACGCAATTCGACAGGCTTTGACTGATCTTCAGCGGCCTGCGCCAGTTCGGCAGTGGTTTCCGGTGAGCAGCCTTTTTCCATCAGCACCTTGCGAGCCATCCTCGCAAACCATTCATTGCGGTGCTCGTGAGCGGCGATGAGCTGCTTTTCAGACCAGTCCCCAAGATTGAGCTTCTGCGGCTTCACGTTTCCAAACGAGATCCGATAAACGCGGCCGTTGCTGCGGTCCCAGACTTCGGGGTTCGTGCGATGGCAGGCGTTCTTGTCATACCAGTCAATCTCGTAAACCGTGCCATCCGGAGCACAGCGAAGATTGATGCCTCGAAAGTAATGATCGTTGGCCAGCATCAGGTCCTTACCGTGATGTCCGACGTACGCCGAAGTACCCGCCACTGGTTCCAGAATGTCGCAGTTGATCCGATTGCCGTGGACATTGTGGAAGTAAATTCGGTTGCGGTATTCGTCCGGCCAGTTGTCACCCAGATAAACCATGGCTCCACAATGAGCATGACCACCGCCTGCGTCCGCCGTTGCCCCGGACGCTTTTGGTTCGTGACCCCACCAGGCTGAGTCCGCAAGGTTGCCGACATAATGCTGATGATCGGCAATCGTTTTGATGTCATCGTAGGTGTGCGGATTAAAATGCTGACCGCCCTGTCGATGATAACGAGCCCCCTGGATGACGTGCCACAGGTGCGGAATCACGCAGGCCGTGATGAAGGCCTGGCCTTTGTCGTTGAAATCGACGCCCCATGGATTGCTGGTGCCGTTCATGAACGCTTCGAACACATCCTTCTGTGGATGATATCGCCACACGGCGGCGTTCAGCGGCAGTCGTTCAGCATCCGTCGAGCCCGGCTTGCCAACCTTCGAATGCGTGAAGACTCCATGACAGCCGTACAGCCAGCCATCCGGCCCCCAAATGAATGTGTTGAGTGTTTCGTGAGTGTCCTGCCAGCCAAAACCATCCCGCAGAACGATCGCGCCTGGCGGCACGTCTTTTGGAAACTGAATTTTGTCTGTAGGTCCTGCCTGCCGGGCAGGACTTCGCGACTTGTCGCGACCGTTCTTGAGCGATGTTGTCACGACGTCGGCCGCTGCTTCGGTTTCAACGCTGCCCTCCACAGTTCGCCTGTCGGCGAAAGTCCTTTCCGGCAGAAAGGACCTACCAGCAGCAGCGGTTTGTTCGCCATCCGGCACGTCGTCTCCGTCGCGGTCGGGTATGAACATCAGATAAGGCGCCGCTCCGACGTAAACGCCTCCGAAGCCCACCTCAAGCCCGCTGACCAGATTCAGGCCTTCAATGAAGATCTTTGATGTATCGAAAATGCCGTCGCCGTTTTCGTCTTCCAGGATCAAAATTTTGTCCTTCCCCTCACCCTCGGCAGCTCGCAGAGGATACGTATGAGCCTCCGCGATCCACAGCCGGCCTTTGTGATCGAAGCACATCGCCACTGGCTGATGAACCATCGGTTCACCGGCAGCCAGTTGCACCTGAAATCCGGCAGGCACGGTCATGTGCTCCGCCGCCGCTTGAGGCGACAACCCTTCCGCCATTTCCTTACGCTTGCGAGGCTGTGCCTGAAGGAATTCCTCTTCGCTGACCTTTGTTGCTACATGCGTCAGAACATGAGCCCCCTTCATTCCCCCGCAAACAATATCGATCAGGCCATCGTTGTTAATGTCATCCACAACCAATCCGCGGCCGATCCCCGATTCGTCATCCGCCAGATGCGGGATAAAGTCAACGGTGCCATCTTTCCCGCGATACAGCTCAAACCAGTACACAACGGCACCGGCGTCCCACATCGGACTCTGGGCATGATGCGACCAGTATGTTTTCCCCGTCACAAGATCCAGGAGCCCGTCACCGTTAATATCGGCCAGTTTGACAGCATGGGGCTCCGTGAACAAAACACCGTAGGGACTGTCCTCCTTTGTTTCGCCCATCAGAAGGTGCTTTGCAAAGGTGGCGTCTCCGCTGGCATCGACCCCCGTGTTCTCATACCACGCCAGTCCAAAATCATGAGCGCTCAGCGCCGTCACGATGTCGGAGTCCTGGTCGCCATCAACGTCGTAGGCAAACATGTCGGCACCGGCACGAGCGAACGGATACTTGCGAAATTTCCAAACGCCTTCGACCGCGCCTGCGACAGGCTGCTCCATCCATCCATCGGTGGCGATCATATCCAGTCGCCCGTCGCTGTTCACATCGCCCACGCCAAGCCCATGTCCAAAGGGAGTGGGCGCGATCTTTTCGGAGATGTTGACGAACTTCCAGGCTCCCAGCGGATTGCTCTTTTCAGGCACGTAAAATCCGTAGTGGCCTTCGCGAGTACAGACGAGCTCCGGCACACTGTCGCCGGTGATATCCACAAATTGAGGCGCCTCGTTGCTGATCGAATCGGCGACCTGGAGCTTTTCCCAAAGACCCGTCAGACCGTCTTTCCCTGGATTGCGATACACAAAACCGGGTGTGCCCGGAAACCCGGCCACCAGAATGTCGTTCCATCCGTCGCCGTCGAAGTCATGGACCCAGTTGAAGAAATTATCCGCGTAGCCTTCTCGATTCTGCGGGACGGCCGGGTAAATCTCGTTCCGCTGTTGGAACTCAGGGCCCGCGTACCAGTGAGGCCCGTAAATGACATCGGTGTGGCCGTCGTTGTTCAGATCGCCCATCGCAATGCCTTCCGAATAATAGACATCACTGAGCTGCTGCCGGGCAAAGGTGTGGACGGAAAAATCCTGTGCGCCGACGCAGCAGAGGCCAGAGGCCAGCGGAATCAGCGCATAGAGCAAACGCTTTTGCAGGAAGCGAGACATGAGCCGTGGTCCTGGAACTTTGGAAGGGAAAACGCGGAGGGCAAGTTCCCGATAAGGGAATCCCCGAGGTCAGGTGCCTGTATGTTGCCAGATAGCCACACTTTCTGCCATAGACTCGGAGAAGGTGAGGCCTTTCTGCAACGTCGGGATCTTTCGCATCCATTCCTGCATGATCTCCCCAGGAGCGGCAACCCTGATGCTTGACGTTCATCGAAAGGTTTCAGGCGAACCACTTCCTCTTCAGCGGCACTCACGATCTATGGTAGTGCAGCACGTTGAGACGCAAACCGCGTTGCAGTGCGGGCTGGAACTGAGAGTTATGCAATCCCTTTTGAGTCTTCATCACGGCGGAATTGATCTGACCTGCGACGGGTCCTTTGATGGGGAACCGGCTTTCCGAGGGACTCGTGCTGCCCCGCAGAACGTTGCTCTCCAGCGACCGAGGAGTCTGGATAATACGACATCGATTCTGCCGCAGAGCGCGTGGATTCATGGGCTGGTTCTGGCGGCGATCATCGTGGTCGGCTTCTTTCTGGCACAGTTATTCTCCACCGTTGTGGATGCCGGCCTGCTGCCCGCAAATCCAACCTTTCGCTTCCTTCAAAACAATATGTCCACATTTGTCGTGGGATTTGGTTTTGCTCTGTATGGCTGTCGTGTTAACCGTCAGCTGCAGTGCGACAACCAGCGACGAGATTTCCTTGGGCCGTACAAGCTGATGAAGCTGATCGGCTCGGGCGGCATGGGTGAAGTTTATCTGGCCGAACATGAGTTATTAAAACGTCGATGTGCGGTCAAACTGATCCGCAGCGACAAAGCCTCCAACCGAAAGATGCTGGCCCGCTTTGAACGTGAAGTGAAAGCGACCGCCCAGCTGACGCATTGGAACACCGTGCAGGTCTATGACTACGGATGCACGACGGAAGGCACTTTTTATTATGCAATGGAATACCTGCAGGGACTAAATCTGCGGCAGCTGGTGGAAGAAAATGGAGCTTTGCCTGCAGGCCGAGTCATCTTCATTCTGCGCCAGCTCTGCGGTGCTCTGCATGAGGCTGCTCTGTTTGGACTTGTGCATCGCGATATCAAGCCGAGCAATATTTTTCTGACTGAACGAGGTCAGATGTTCGACATCGCCAAACTTCTGGACTTCGGACTTGTTCGGCCCGCCTCATTCGGCACATGCCCGATTCGCAATGTCAGCCGTCAGTTGCAGGGATCACCACGATTCATGTGTCCGGAACAGGCGCAGGGGCAGAAGCCCGACTGCCGCGGTGACCTCTACTCACTGGCATGCGTCGCCTATTTTCTGCTGACGGGCCGGGCTCCATTTGAAAACGATAATCCTGTGCTGCTGGTGGTGGCTCATGCTCAGACGCCGCCCAGTTCGTTCGAAGACATAGGCGTCAGCGTTCCGTCCGACCTTGCGTCCATCATCATGCGGTGTCTGAATAAAGACCCGGCGGACCGATTTCAGTCACCTCGCGATCTTCAGGATGCGCTCGATCAATGCCGGGACGCTCACGACTGGACATGGCGTGACGCCGAAAACTGGTGGCTGGATCACCCGGAAGAAACCCACCTCCAGCCTGGAGAACCAGGCAGCGCAGCTGAAACCACTCCCAGCGTTTCCATTGTTGCTTCAGAGCCCGATGAAACCTTTGTCTGCAACGAACGCAGCAATCACGACAGCCACTGCTGACGGAAGACTACATGACAAGGCTTGTTTGAGGTCCTGACAGCAGACGCCAAAGTTCAGTGCCTGAGCCCTGACACAAGTCAAAGCCAGGACGAAGATTTGCCGGAAAACACACTTTCAAAATCACAGCAGGTGCAGCTGCTCACTTGCCAGCAGATCCGTGATCACATCGTCAACCGCTTTGAAGAACCAATCTGTTCCGCCGGCACCAGTCAGAGAATCCGCAGGGTTCGTGTCTTTCAGTACGTTCGTCTTCGCTTTCAGGGAAACTGTTGGTGCTCCGACTCCCGCCCAAAGATTCGAAACGCGTTGGGCATACAGATCAGGCGAAAGCCAAGCTGTACTCAGAACATTTAAGTTGGCAAATAGTGCATCGCTTGTGGTACGACCGGCGATCAGAACGTCGTCGTCCGTACCGCCATTCAGCGTGTCTTTGCCCAGGCCTCCGATGAGGATATCACGACCAGCACCTCCGAGGAGCACGTCATCTCCCGCGTTTCCGATCAACACATTTGCAAGTGAGTTTCCCGTCAACGAATCCTCAGCGGATCCACTGCCGGCGGCGTAAGCCCCAATCGCGTGGACTTAAGGAATCCGACCGGCGAGTGGGGTACGTAAGTGCCCTGATTCCCGCATCATTCGCAACAAATCAGGGGATTAACATCCCCCGCTCGCCTTAAGTCCACGCCATTTGGCGTAAGCCCAGTGGCACTCGCTTTGTGATTAAAGTACCCGTCACTCTCTGAGTGACGAATGCAAATGGCCTCATTTTGCGGCCTGCCTCACTCGGAGAGGTTGAGAAAAAATTAAAAAGCAGGTTTTTTGACCAGGGATTGCTGGTCAGCATGCACTAAAGATCGCCTCATGAAAACCACAAGATCCTCGAGCGACACCGACCACGCGCTCTTTCCCGTGTTGAGTTAAGAAGGCGACGGGCTATGATTCGTACTGGACCAATTTTGGTTTTCCGTTCGTCATCTTGAGTATAAAAAGTACCACTCAACCTTGTCGATATTCAACTTGCCGCTGGTTGTGAAGGTGGGAGTTCCAGCAAATTCGGATCAGCCGTCAGCTCAACCGCTTTCAACGAATCGTCGCCAGTTCCGTAGAATCGCCAATTCTTTTGTGAGATCAACCGTGCGCCTCGACGAAAAGACAGGAAGGACCATGTCCAACTGATGATGACGAACAGTCGGTTACGAAAACCAGTAAGAAAGTAGATGTGAACGACCAGCCACGCGATCCACGCGGGAAATCCAGTTAAGCGATACTTCCCCATTTCCGCGATTGCACAGCTTCGTCCAATCGTTGCCATTTGTCCCTTATCGACATAGCGGAACTCGGGGCGGGGCTTTTGGTCCAGGTCACTTTTGACAACTTGCGCAAAATGTCGACCCTGCTGCATCGCTACTGGTGCGATACCAGGAAGTGGACGATTGCTTTCGCTCGCGAAACGACACAGGTCACCGGCTGCGAAAACTTCAGGGTGACCAGTGATCGACAAATCTTTTTGAACCAAAATTCGCCCCTGTCGATCCCTTTGGAATCCATCTTGATTGCTGATCTCGGACGCTTGAACTCCAGCCGCCCACAACACCGTGGCAGCATGAATGCGGTCACCCGAAACTTCAACACCGTTTTTGTCAATTCCTGTGACTTCGCTATTGGTCCAGGCTTGAACTCCGAGCGACTCCAGATCTCGCATCGCACGACTGGCGAGACTATCCGAAAACATTGGCAAGATCCTTGGGCCAGCTTCAATCAAGATGATTCGGGCCAGGGTCGGGTCGATATTGCGGAAGTCTCGTGCCAGTGTGAAACGACTCATCTCGCCAATCGCTCCGGCGAGCTCAACGCCGGTTGGGCCTCCACCGACAACAACGAAAGTCAATTGCTTCCGCCTTTCACGCATATCCGTCGTCAGTTCCGCCTTTTCGAAGGCTTCCAGTACGCGCCGTCGGATTTCCGTTGCTTGCTCAATGGTCTTTAAGCCAGGCGCACTCTCTTCCCATTCGTTGTGTCCAAAGTAACCATGTTGAGCTCCGCAGGCGATCAAAAGGTAATCGTAGGGTAATTCACCAAACGACGCTTGAACCTTCCGCTCCATTAGCGAGATTGAATTGACCGTGCCGCAAAGTACCCGAACATTCTGCTGTTTCGACAGGATGCTGCGAAGTGGAGCCGCGATATCAGCTGGGCTTAGTCCTGCCATCGCCACTTGATAGAGCAGCGGCTGAAACAAATGATAGTTGCGTCGGTCAATCAGCGTAACGTCAACTCGCTTCTCTTTGGCCAGTGCCTTTGCGGCGTTCAATCCCGCAAATCCACCGCCAAGGATCACAACGCTCTTTAGCTTTAAATCAGTCATTTTGTTTGCACTCAATGTCGATCAGCCAATCGGCGGACCAGGTTCCACTTAAAGTCTCAATGACGGCGCTAGGTGCATAAAAAGAATGTCGGTTTGGCGCAAACGGAGTGACGCAGGATATGCTATTCACGTGGGGGGTACCATGGGGACGGGGGCACCATGGGAGCAAATCAGAGTTGGTGGTTATTGTATGCCAGGGAGGCGTCTATTCGGACGAAGCATTGACCGGTCGATTCTGGAGATAGGTTTCCATTCGCGAGTCATCGCAAAAGTGCAGAAGTTCGGATTTGCAAGATCGATTCGCCGCCTTTGATCGCATCATTCCAGAACATTTCCGTCCCCCTCACTCGCAGATTTGGGGGCGCAAAAAGGTGCCAGGATCTCCCCCGATCCCGGCACCCCGGATCCCGCTATTAATAGTCGGCTGGCCCCAAGATCCAGCCCCCGGATTTCACCACTACGGAATGTCGCGTGCTGTGGCCAGCGTCGGTTCATTCCTCGGGAACGTGCTGCCGGGTGCTTTTGATTTTGTGCTTTCGCATTTTGCCGTAGAGCGTGGTGGGCTTGAGCTTCAACTCCGCTGCAGCGCCGTCAGGACCGTAGATCTTTCCCTGACAACGGCTCAGTGCGTCCAGAATGATCTGACGCTCGATCTCCGCCAGGGACTTTCCGGCAAACGTAGCTCCCGCGTCAGGGCTGAGTGACGGATTGAGTGACGGATTGAGTGCAGGGCGGCCGTAGAGCCACGATTCGTCAATCGCCAGAATGTCTCCCTGGCTGATGATCATGGCCCGCTCAATGATGTTCTCCAGCTCGCGCACGTTGCCCGGCCAGGTGTAATTCATCATCAGCTCCATCGTGCGACGGTCCACTTGCGTTATCGACTTGTTCATGTGCACAGAGAAGCGTCCGATGAAATGGTTCAGCAGCGAAGGAATGTCCTCCCGCCGCTCACGCAGGGGCGGAACGCGGATAGGAAAGACGTGCAGCCGGTAATACAGATCTTCTCGAAACTGGCCTGATTCACAGAGCAGCTTCAGGTCCCGATTCGTCGCCGCGATCACACGCGTGTCGATCTGAATCGGTTCATTGCCACCGACGCGTTCGATTGTGCGTTCCTGAAGCACTCGCAGCAGCAGCACCTGGGTTTCCGCCGGAACTTCGGAAATCTCATCCAGAAAAATGCTGCCCCGGTGAGCCAGTTCGAAGCGACCTCGACGACGCTCGGTCGCCCCCGTAAACGCGCCGGCTTCATGTCCGAACAGCTCGCTGGGGATCAGATTCGGAGCGAGCGAAGCGCAGTTCACCTTCACCAAAAGTTCATCACGCCGGGAACTGAAATCATGGATGGCTCTGGCGATCAGTTCCTTTCCTGTGCCGGTCTCGCCGAGGATCAGCACGGTGGAATCCGTCTGCGCGACTTGCTCAATGGCCACACGTACCTGCTGCATGGCACGACTGTCGCCGATGATGTTTCCAAAGTCCTTATCCGTCCGAATTTCATCTCGCAGGTAGATATTCTGCTGCTGCAGTTCTCCTTTCAGACGATCGATCTCGCCATAGGCTGTGGCATTGTCAACCGCAATCGCCAACTGTCCGCAGGCTTCATTCAGCAGCTCAAGATCCCAGTGATCGGGTGCCTCCGACTGACGCGACGCGATTCCCAGCACTCCCAGGAATTGATCGCGAGTCGACAACGGCAGGAAGACTTTCGAAGCATAACCTGCCTCCCAGAGTTTTTGATCGTCCGGAAACGAATGGGAACTTTTCAATGAACGAACCACGTGCGGCACTCGATGCTGCATAACCCATTGAAAGGCCGACTCCAAGTGTGGCTGCACTGCGGTTTCCGTCATTCTGTGGCGATCGGAGACAATCTCCACCGCCAGTTCGCTGCGCGCGAATTCAGCTCCGGCCAGCAACAGGCTTACGCGGTCGCACTTGAGCAGTCGATGAATCTGATCGGCCGCATGCTCAAAGATCGTGCGAATGTTGAGACTGGAATTGAAGACATCGCCAAACTCCACCAGCAGTCGATAGCGGGATTCCGAATGTCGCAGTTGTTGCGTCTGTTTATCAACCTCCTGCTGCAGAGTTTCCAGAAATCTGTCCTTCGATCTGTTCGCCGTAGCCAGCTCCTCGTTCTTCCGCTGCAGCTCACTGATCAGCTGAGCCTTCTCCAGACTGATGGCGATGTGACCCGCCAGGCGACGAAGCAAGACCGCGTGCTGTTCCGTGTAGATGCCAGCTTCGCGGCTGGAGAAGAAGATCACACCGATCGGTTTGCCATTCGCCAGCAGTGGCAAAGTCAGACTCGACTTCATGCCTTCCCGCCGAATCAACTCTGTCGAAACGGACTGAGGTTTCCGGGAATGGTAGTCGTCCAGATCATTGATGATGCGCGACTGACCTGTGGCCAGCAGCGGGGCCAGCGTTGAGCCAGCGAGTCGCGCCGTATAGCCGACTTTCAGCGTGACGTCACCGTCGGACCGGCAGGACGCAAGCCGCAGCAGGTCGCCCGGTTCTTCGCGTAGAGCCACCGCGATTCGATTGTACGGCACGATTCCCTGCAACTGGTTATACACCGAGTCAAACAGGTCATTGAAGCTTTGCCCCATGTTGAGCTGTTCGAGCATCTGCTCGACAAGTTGCTCGTAATTGCCGTGCTCGCAATTGCCGTGCTCGCGTGGCTCGCTTAATGTGAGTGATGTCATCGAAATACAGCCATCTAACGAAATATGGTCACTTCCGCGTTTTATCAGCCCGACCTGCTAAAAAACAGCGTGTTTATGGCTCTTAAGCCAGTGATATGGGACTGAGGATACCCAGAGAGTGATTGGAATTGAATCAGAAACGACCAAATATGGTTACTCCCGAACGATCTTCTCAGACAAAAGGATTCGTGTTAAGTGTTTTAATAGAAACGGTTTACAGGCAGTGGCGGCGTAAAATCAGCTTCGCGGCACAGCGGTTGCTTTACTGAGAGTCAGCCGCAAACACTTCAAGGGCAAGTATCCCATGACTCACGTTGTTGCTCAACCATGCTACGATTGTAGATACACCGACTGCGTCGTCGTTTGTCCTGCCAATTGTTTTCACGAAGGTCGACGGATGCTGTATATCCATCCGCAGGAATGCATCGACTGCGAATCGTGCGTGCCAGCTTGTCCGGCGAACGCGATTTTTCATGAAGATCGTCTGCCACTGGAATGGGCTCCATTTCGTGATCTGAATGCCACGATGGCGCGGCAGAGTCCTTCGATCCTTGAACCCCGAAATGTCATGAAGCCACTTTAGAAAGTCAGGAGATCTCAAGATGTCAGTCAAAATTACGGAAAGTGCCGCACGCGAATTCAAGAAGGTCATTGTCGAGCAGCAGATGCCTGATACGATCGCGCTCCGCGTAGGTGTGAAGGGCGGCGGCTGCAGCGGTTTTGAGTACCAACTGGAGTTCGACGACAAAGTAAACGAAGACGCTGACATGCTGGTTGAGATGCATGGTGTTCGCGTGGCGGTCGATAAGAAGAGTGCCTTATTTCTGGAGGGCACTGAAATTGATTTTCACGAGAGCCTCGACAAGCGCGGCTTTGTCTTCAACAATCCGAATGCGACTAAGTCCTGCGGCTGCGGCAGTTCTTTCTCGGCATAAACATTATTTGAAATTTCGGCTGTGGACTTGCCGCTGGGATCTGAACGCTGCCAGCGGTAACTCCGGCTAATGATCGACAACAGGGGAAACGGACATGTCAACGGATAACGCATTGCTCGAAGAATACTCCCAGCGCGAGTACAAGCACGGCTTCGTAACGGACATCGAAGCGGATGCGATTGCCCCTGGCCTGAACGAAGACGTCGTGCGGCTGATTTCGTCAAAGAAGAACGAACCCACTTGGCTTCTGGAATGGCGGTTGAAAGCTTACCGGCACTGGCTGACGCTGAAGGAGCCCACATGGCACAACGTCAAGTATCCTGCGATCAACTATCAGGATTCCATCTATTACTCCGCGCCCAAGCAGCAAGTGAAGCTCAACAGTCTCGATGAAGTCGATCCGCGCCTGCTTGAGACTTATGAGAAGCTGGGGATCCCGCTGGAAGAGCAAAAAGCTCTGGCGGGAGTCGCCGTCGATGCGGTATTCGACAGCGTATCCGTGGCCACGACTTACAAGGCCACGCTGGAAGAGCATGGCGTCATCTTCGGCCCTTTTTCCGAAGCCGTCCACAGGTTTCCGGAGCTTGTGAAGCAGTATCTTGGTTCGGTGGTTCCCTATTCGGACAATTTCTTCGCCGCGTTGAATTCAGCCGTCTTCAGCGATGGATCGTTCTGCTTCATCCCGAAGGGCGTGCGTTGCCCGCTGGAACTGTCAACGTACTTCCGAATCAACGCGCAGAACACCGGACAGTTCGAGCGAACTCTCATCATTGCCGAGGAAGGCAGCTACGTCAGCTACCTCGAAGGCTGCACAGCTCCGAAGCGTGACGAAAATCAACTGCATGCCGCGGTGGTAGAACTCGTCGCAATGAAAGACGCTCAGATCAAATATTCCACCGTCCAGAACTGGTATCCCGGTGATGCGGACGGCAAAGGCGGGATCTATAACTTCGTGACGAAGCGTGGTGCCTGCCGTGGCGACAATTCAAAAATCTCATGGACGCAGGTGGAGACCGGTTCTGCCATCACCTGGAAATATCCGAGTGTCATTCTGCAAGGCGACAACTCTGTCGGCGAGTTTTATTCGGTGGCCGTGACCGCCAATCATCAGCAGGCCGACACCGGCACAAAGATGATTCACATCGGCAAGAATACGAAAAGTACGATCATCTCAAAAGGGATCTCGGCTGGATTCGGGCAGAACAGCTACCGAGGCCAGGTGAAGATTCTGAAGGGGGCCACGAACGCTCGCAACTTTTCTCAGTGCGATTCGCTGCTGATCGGCGACCGCTGCGGAGCTCACACGTTTCCGTATATCCAGGTCCGCAATACCACGGCGAAGGTGGAACACGAAGCATCGACGTCCAAGGTGGGCGAAGACCAGATTTATTACTGTCGACAGCGCGGCCTCAAGACTGAGGACGCGGTCAATATGATCGTCAACGGGTTCTGCAAGGAAGT
>JBDNHX010000308.1:0-3474 GCA_041688565.1 Planctomycetaceae bacterium | reverse complement strand
GAAGATATTGACGCTGCAAGACATGACCTTGAATTGACGGATCAGATTGTCACTGCGTTGAAGACGTGCCCGCTAAAGCCTCACGTCAATCTTGAGTGGCTGAACAATCCCAATTCATTTCATAGCCTCATTCTCAGGACGAAACTGCTTATTCGCCGGTCTCACGTTCGCATTCAGAGTCTGGAAGCGATTGAAGTGGCTCGCCGGTGGATGTCTAAGGGATGGTGCCAGCGGGCGGCGGAGATTGTCTCCTCAATGACCCCCGTGCCTCCGGGCGAGATATGTCCGATTATGCCTGTCTGCGAAGCAATTCCAACACTCGAATCGTTCAGTGCCTTTCGTTTTGAGTTGAACAAGGCTGACCCGGTCATCCAAAAGATCTTTGAAGCCCTGTCGCCGTGGAGAAATCGCATTGAAGAGCTTTCAGGAGCTTCTCCAGCAGCCCCGTTAATTCGAGCCTACGTTCTGTACAACGGACTAACTCTCCACGTTGATTTTCTGAAGAGAAAACTGCAGGCGATTGCATGCTTTCCAACAGGCACTGCGGAAGAGTTGTCGTTAGCTTTGCAGTCTCTGGAGCGAATTCAGCAGATCGCGGAGCGGTTTAAATTCTGCCCATGTTTGGGTGCACGACGTATCGAACTCATCTCGGATAAAGCCGCGACAATTCGGTTCTTTGCAGACTTGCATGACGGGATAAAGCAAAGAGAAGCGATTGATCAGTGCCTCGCGAAGGTTAATGAATTATCCACTTGGGTTTCCGACGGATGGACGGCAAGCTCGCTGCAAAGCCTCGAGTCAAAGCGTCCGAGTTTCATGCTTTCAACTCGAATGATGAATGCCGTGTTGTCACTTAAGGACTTTCTGGTCTTCAGGCGACGTCACTCTGGCTTCTCAGAATTGCAACATCGATCCTTTTCCGAGTTGGCAAAGGTTCGAGAGTTCGTTTCCATCGCTGGAACCGAATCGGTAAGCAGTCGGATCAGAACCGTAATTCGTCGCGAAGGTCTTTTGGCGTGGAAGGCGGAACTCGAGAATCAATGGTCGCAATTGCATACAAAGCGCCCTGAGCTTGAAACGAAAATCGAGTCGCTTCGATCAAGCTTACGGAAGTTGAAGGAGCTGGATCAGAAACTGTTGACCAACAACTTTGCTGTGAATGAGATCAGCCACGCATCCCGCTGGGAAGGCATTACGAAGTTACGTGGCCCAAGGAGAGTCACGCTCCGCGAGTTTTTCCAAAGCGGAACGGAGCTTGGTCTGAGATCACTTCGTCCCGTGTGGCTGATGATCCCTGATGTTGTCAGTCAAGTTTTGCCTCGGGTCGCAGGGCTGTTCGATGTTGTTGTTTTTGACGAAGCGTCGCAAATGCCGGTAGAACATGCACTGCCGAGCCTATTCCGCGCCCGAACGGTTGTCGTCAGTGGTGACGAAAAGCAGATGCCTCCGTCGTCGTTCTTTTCAGCCCGTATGGAGAGCGATGAAGCAGAGAGCGACGACGAAGATCTCTCGGACGGTGAATTGACGGATCAGGAGCGAGACGCGCAGGAAGAAGCGTGGAATCGTCGAGAGATTAAAGATTGCCCGGATCTGCTGCATCTTGCTGAGTCGATTCTGCCAAGAACGATGTTACAGATCCACTATCGCTCACGATATCGTGAGCTCATTTCCTTCTCAAACGCGGCGTATTACAGGAACGAACTTAGTGTTCCCGTAATTCATCCGGATAAGACAATTCTTGCGGAGAAGCCCATCGAGTTTATTCCTGTAAAAGGAATCTACGAGAAGCAAACCAACGAGGAAGAGGCAAAACGCGTTGTTGATTATCTTGCGTCTCTTTGGAAGGCGCCCGCAGAGTCTCGGCCATCAGTTGGCGTTGTGACGTTCAACCGTAAGCAGGCAGACTTGATTGACGATTTGCTTGAAACAAGAGCCGAGAAGAATTGGAGCTTCCGGGATGCATTAGTTGCCGAGCGCAGTCGGATCGACAATGGCGAGGACATGTCATTCTTTGTGAAGAACGTCGAGAATGTCCAGGGCGATGAACGTGACGTGATCGTATTTTCGACGACGTTCGGAAAAAACCGCCAGGGGATCTTCCGAAGAAACTTCGGCGTCCTGGGCCAGAGTGGTGGCGAACGACGACTGAACGTGGCAATCACACGAGCAAGAAGTAAAGTGGCGTTGATCACTTCTATGCCCGTTCAGGATGTGTCAGACATGCTGAATGTTCAAAGGCCTCCAGTGAGCCCGCGTGACTATCTCCAGGGTTATCTGGAGTACGCAAGACTGGTCGCTTCAGGTGCGTTTGAAGAGGGACGTCGTTTGGTATCCAGGATGAATACTGGAAGGCGCACTGTTGCCGTAAGCCAAAACCCCATGAGTGGTCTTCAGAAAACTGTCTTCGAATACCTGACTTCACTCGGGTACGAGATTCATTGGCCAGAGCCAGATCCTGTCCTGGGAATAGACTTTGCGGTTATTGATCCTCAAACAGGTCTATTCGGTGTTGGGATAGAATGTGATCCCCCGAGTCACAAGCTCCTCGCAAGTGCAAGAGCGAGAGAAATCTGGCGAACGGAATTGATTGGCAGCAAGTATCCTGTCTTCATTCGTGTGTCCGGAGGCGACTGGCTGCAGGACCATGAAACAGAGCAGCTGCGGATTGTTCGAGAGATTCGACGGGTGATTGGAGAGAACCATTGAGCGGTCCCAAAGTCGTTTCAATCGTCTCTCGAGAAGAAGTGGTCGAAACCCGCTCCGTAATCCGGGCTGGATGTTGGGCTGACGACGCAATGAAGAGGGTTTCCTGCACAATGGCAGAGATTTCCTGTCTGACGATGGCAGCTTTCAATGTTGGTGATGAAATCCTTAAGCCGATTTTCGAAGAAACAGCTCGGCTGGTAAGTTCGGACAGCATGCCTGCAGGGTTTTGTGCGGGTGACCAGTTGCTGTTTCAGCTGAGTCCGGCAAAACGGAAATTTTGAAGGAGCGTCTACTGTGAAGTTTTTTCGTTATCGTCGGCCCTCACTGAAAACCATTCTTGGGCTGACCAAACTAAAGAAGCAATTAAAAACGGCGTTGGGGATCACTGCGATACTCAAACCATTTCGATGGTGGGCCAATCAAAAACGTGCGTTCAAGCGACTGATTGGATACGAATCTCCAGCAGGACGCGTGATTCGACACGGGCTGCCAAAACCGCTGGGCTGCGTTCCCGTGGTTTTACTCGGCGCAGTGATCACATTCACGTGTGTGGTCTGGATGATTGCGTGAACGCTAAATAGTCTGCAACAAGCCCTTGTTGAGGACATGGCAATCCGGCACTCTGCCAGTCGGCGACGACACGCTCTGGTTTCGAAGCAGAGGGTGAGTACCCGCCTGATTCGACCGACATTTGAGGACAGTAAAAAACCGGGATCGTTTGCATCAGCAGGCGTCTCCGATGGGCCGTAGAAAAAGCCGCCAGCGATG
>JBDNHX010000307.1:0-9501 GCA_041688565.1 Planctomycetaceae bacterium | reverse complement strand
TCTTCCAGGCCGCCGCGTAGATCTGCTATTCGGCCATGCTGATCGACGCGAACTCAGTCGTCTTCAGATGCCCGTCACGAGACGCACCGCCGATGACCAGGAGCTGATCCTTGTAGCCAATGAGACGATGATGGATGCGAGACGATGGCAGCTTGCCGACGCTGATCCAGCTTTTCTGGTCATCGGACAGCCGGTAGACCTTGCCGTCCATGCCAGCCAGAAGCAACTGCTCATGCACAACCGCAGCAGCGATACCATTCCCATTGGCCGGCATACCAGGCACATCCGGACCGTCTGACCATTGGGAAGTTACGGGGTCGTAGTTCCAGATTTGCTTTGAGATCTCTCCATCCGGCGTAAGTCCGCCGATGATCCAGACTCGATCTTGAAATGTGATGACTTCAAGGGCTCGTCGCTTCGCTGGCTGGGGAATCGCTGACCAGGTTGCGGCATCATCGTTCAGATCCAGAACAAGTCCGTTGTCCAGCCAGCTTCCGTCTTCACCACCATTCAATGACCATCCGCCAAAGAGATAGACCTTGTCGTTCAACACAGCGGCCCGATGAGAAGATCGCGGTTCCGGCAATGAGTCCAGCCGACGCCATGTGCTGGTGGCCGGGTCGAACTCAGACGCATCGCAGAGCGAGTACAAATCATGCGGTTTTTGCGATTCATTCACGGCATGCATCCCTCCGAAACGAAGCAGTTTCTTCCCGTTGGCAACCAGAGCCACACCCTGAGCCGGACGCTCAATCGGAAGCGGCTCCCAGTCACCGCCGTTTGTCAACGAGATGCGAAAGAAACCCGGAAGGAGCGACTCTCTTGAATACACATGAGTCTTTCCTGTATGGCCACTGTAGACATAGGCGTATCCGTCGGCTTCTGCAGCTCCAAAACTGGCAATTCCCTTGGGAAGCTCCGAAAATCGGATGGTTGGTGTGTTGTGAGACAGGTCAGCATCCTGGCACACCGCGGGTTCCACAAATCCTGAAGCTCCCAGCACGACCACAACAGATAAAGCCAAAGCACGCATCTGACGCACTCCTAACGCTCGCGCAAGAAAAACCAACGACAAAACCGTGAGTTGCATAACAGCTTACGTTACACAAATGCAACAATATTGCAATTGTAAACATGTACGAGCAGGCTCAGGTACTTCGTTTGATATTTTTCTGCGAAAGCTTACCCGGGGGAACAATCTGCACATTCGCCCTTGAGCAGAATGTCGGTGATCTTTCCAATGGCACCCGCTTTGCGTTTGGAGACGCTGGTGAATTCCATCGGTTCAAGACACTGAACAGCCCCGCAGGACGTGCAGACGAAATGCGGATGGCTGCCCTTTTCTGGATGATCCGGGTCGATTGCTTCGAACCGCCAGACATGATCACCCAGTTCAGTGCGCGCGACGAGTTCGATTTCTGCCAGATCGTTCAGGTTGCGAAAGACGGTTGCCTTATCAAATCCCAGCGGTACCAGACGGTCGGCAATGTCCGCGTGGGTCAGCGGCGTCGTCGCCGCTCGCAATTCCTGCATGACGGCAATGCGTGCAGGAGTGGCGCGACTTCCAGCCTTTCGGATCAGCGTTCTGATGAGTTCAATTTCGTCCGGATTCACGCTTCGTGCTTTAGCAACCATACCAGCCTCGACCAGATGACGGATGGAGAAATTCTGCAGTATTACAACTTCAACTGCATCATAGTTGCAGGTGACCTGAAATGCACGAGAGAACTGCTCGTTGCCGTTCATCGAGCAATGCGAAGTTGTTATTCACGAAATCGTTCGAATCGGTAGCGATCCAGTTCCTGAGGAAATGGTTGCAGGATGCCAGTGGACTGGCAGTCTTCGACCCATTGGATCAAACGTTCATAGTGCGATGTTTCAAAAAGGCCACCCAGCCACCGTGAAATTCCGTCTGGCAGAAGCAGGCAAACAACATTCGCCACATCACAGGGGCCAAGGCATCCGCTGATCGTAAGTTGAATGGTGCTGTTGAGTTTTAATTCCTTCCAGCGTGCTTTGACAAGGTCTCTTGGCCATGCCGGGAATCCTCGATCCGTTCGCCCGCAGCAGCAGCCTTCACAGAAAATCAACTGTCCCAGCACCGTGTCGCGACGCGTCTCCACGGGCAGGCCGTTTTGAATCGCTTGTTGCAGCTTCACGGTTTGAGCATTGCAGGCTGCCAGTTCAGACTCAACAGTTGGAATCATCAGAAAATTGCCTGTCATCAAAAGCCAATGAATCGAAATCGACTTGAGTCGTAGGGTGGGACAAGTGAGCATCGCGAACGCCGGCCCACCAATTGGCAGCATTCACGCTGGTGGGCCGGCGTTTCGCTGGTCCCACCTGACAAAGCTCACTTCCGAAACCCCAGCGTTGTGATCGTTCCATTTCTTTCGCCAACAGTGAGTCGCTGGTCGTCCGATGACCAGGCAAGACGAGTCACGGGCGACTCGAAGGCGCGCATGAAGTAAGGAGTGATATGAGTCAAAGGCGTCCAGAGCAGAACCATTCCGTCAGCATCAGAAGAAGCAATATCGTCGCCTCGGTGCTGGAACTGCAGTTGAGTCAATCGCGTGGGGTGCCCTTCCAGCGTTTTGGGTTCACGACCTTCAGGCCCAGCGCCGCTGCAATTCCAGAGGATGATCGAATCACTGCCACCCGTTGCCAGGTAGTTGCCCGACCGATGCCATGACAACTCCAGAACCTTCGTGGCAAAGCCGGTCATCTGAGAATCCCTGCCGGTCTTCATAAACCAGACATGCACCGACGAATCCTGTTCTCCCGTGACGAGATACTTTGCCGTGGGACTCCACGCGAGAGCCAGACTTGAGCCTTTCCATTCCAGGCGGCGGACAGGCCTTCCTGGGATATGCAGTGTCACGCCGAAGTAAGCGGCCACAGCAACCGCACTGCCGTCCGGATTCCAGCCGATGTCCGCGATCGTGCTTTCGTGATCACTGGACTCGTAGGCAATCTCACCATCCGTCGTGAAAAGACGCAAGCTTTTGCCAGCCGCAGTGGCCAGAGATGTTCCCTGCGGTCGCCATGCGACTTTCGTACCCCACGTTGCGCCGGAGTCCAGTTCGCCAGTCAGTCGTTGAATCGCAGCGTCCCACAGCTTTACAGTGCCGTCATGCCCGATGCTGGCGAGTTCTGTCGTGCCCGGTCGCCAGGAGATCGACGATCCGCCGCCGATGTGTTCTCCCAGCCGATGCAGTTCGCGATCATCATGCGAATACACCCAAACCTGGCCGCTGACGGAAATCGCTGCGAGAAATCGTCGATCGCCGGACCACGCCAGATCGTTTACGTAATCTTCGATGTCGACCTGCCATAACTCTCGGAGTTCGCGGCCGTCGCGTTGTCCGGCCTTCAAACCAAACATGCTTCAAACCCCGCGTTGAGTTCTTTGCGATTCAAATTGCGACCGATAAAGATCAGCGAATTGCTACGCGGCTTGTCACCCCAAGGCCGATCCGGTCGCCCGTCGAACAGCATGTGGACTCCCTGAAACACATAACGCGTCGCCATACCTTGAAAGCTGAGAATTCCTTTCATGCGGAAGATATCTGTCCCCTGATTCGCCAGAAGTTCGCGTAACCAGACCTGAAACTTCTCCAGATTCAGATCACCCGGTGTCGTAATTCCGACGGATGTCACTTCATCATCGTGTTGATGATCCGGCTTGTACTCTCGGGTGAATAAAGGCGTAAGACGACTGCCGCTGGAATCTTGCAGTGACGCCGTAAATTCGTCCGGATGGTGCTCCGTGAACAAAACGTAGACACCGTCCTCGGGAATCGTGATCGCAAACTTCGCCGGAGTCGTTTCCAGAGGCAGTTCAAACAACTGATCTCCGGCTGTGATCAATTCGCCAGCTTCAAGAACGTGCTCTTCGGAAGAGTAGCAGAGCACGGCAGGTTCGACCGTGTCGCGCATTCCCTGTTCTGTGGCGGAAGTCGCTTTGAAAAAAGCCGCCTTCATCGCCGGGTCCGGCCCTTCGTTCATCACAAGTGAATAAACGCCTTGCTTCAAGTTATAGAGCCCGCTCCATTCGAAGGGATACTCTGGTTCCAGAAACTTCGGGTCAGTTTCGAGAGCTCGATCCAGATCAAATCCGCCCAGATCCAGAATCTTGTCCATGTCCACCACGGCATCTTTCGTGCGATGGATCTTTGCTGCGGAATTCATACTGTGAATCCGCGCTTCCAGCGAGTCCAGCTCCGCCGATGACACCAGATCGGTCTTGTTCAGCAAAATGACGTCCGCGAAGGCGATCTGCTCCTTCACCTCATCAGAGTCTTCAATGTGCTGGAGCACGTGCCGGGCATCAATGAGCGTGACGACACCGTCGAGACTTAACTGAGTCTGAATATCGTCGTCCATGAAGAATGTCTGAGCAACCGGCCCGGGATCGGCCAAGCCCGTGGTCTCGATCATGATGTGATCGAACTTGTCGCGACGCTTCATCAAGTTGCCAAGGATTCGAATCAGATCGCCTCGCACGGTGCAGCAGATGCACCCGTTGTTCATTTCGAAGATCTCTTCTTCGGCACCGATCACCAGGTCGTTATCGACCCCGACTTCGCCGAACTCATTTTCAATGACGGCAATTCGCTTGCCATGATTCTCAGAGAGAATGCGATTCAGAAGTGTTGTTTTGCCTGAACCGAGGAAGCCAGTCAGAACTGTAACGGGGACTCTGGATGAGGTTGTCATTGTCGGCCCTGAATGAAAGGTTGTGTGTGTCGTTGACCCTGTGGGCCAAACGTCTGTTTTTCCTGACCACGGATAACACAGATCTTACGGATGATGAGTGAGTTGCTGTCCATGTGAAATGACATTGAAAATTTCAGCACTGAGGCGATCTTCGTTTAACCCGTGGCCGACAGGCCAGGTTTTGCACTTAGCCTGGCCTGTCGGCCACGGGTTAAACTCTGGAATCAACATCCTTGCAAGCCCGTCGGCAGCCCAGAATATTGTTTGTTTCAGATCAATCAGGGCATCGCCATTCCTGCGGTTTCCATTCACCGCTGATGTCTGCCAGAGATTCGATATCTTCCCGAGTCACATCGCTGATGGGCTTGTGCAGCTTCCACTGCTGCGGCCCGCCATAGTCACACAGGATTGCAATGATCGTTTCCACGGGCGGGCATCCCTCTTCGGGACACTCCATCTGTTTGACCATGACAAACGCGCCATCTGGAACGGTCAATAGCTCCGCCACCCAGGCACGAATGATCGCCGTTTGGACAGGATCGCGTTTTTCGGAATTCCCGAACAATAGCATGACTCGGACCATATAGAAGAGTGGCAAACGATGTAAACAGCACGAATGCAGTTGCAATACAGTTGCATTAGAGTATAGTATTCACCTGGTGTCAAGTGGCCGCCGCTCTTCTGAAAGCAGAATCATGGTTTTGAAATTATTGAGGTCACCTGCAGAATGGCTCCTGCTGTTTCTGTTCACGGCCACCTTCTCCGGATGCGGGGGCAGCCAGAGCACCGCCGATCCTCGCTCGTCCAGCACGACATCAGTCACTCCCGGCGCCACTGCGACCGCTGAGGCCTCAAAGACCACATTGCCCGCCGTTGCCACGTACAGCATTCTGGCGGACTGGGTCACGGAAGTTGCAGGAGATCATGTGCGGCTGACAACGCTTGTTGGTCCCGGTGGAGATGCTCATACCTATGAGCCGACTCCACAGGACAGCGTGGCCCTGTCAAAGGCCGTGCTGGTTTTTGAGAACGGTCTCGGTTTCGAAGCCTGGCTGGATCGCCTTTTTGAAAGCAGCCGATCGAAAGCGACTCGGGTGGTTGTGACACGCGAGATCCACGGTCGCACGCTCTCCGACGAGCATGGCCACAACGAATCAGATCCTCACGTCTGGCACGATCCTCAATTCGCAATTCAAATGGTGCGAGAGATCGAACTGGCCCTGAAGAAAGCAGATCCCGACCATTCGGGAGAGTATCAGCAGAATGCCGATCGTTATGTGGCAGAGCTGGAGGAACTCAATACCTGGATTTTGGGCCAGATCACGATGATTCCTGAAAGTCGCCGGAAACTGGTCACGACGCACGACACGTTTGGCTACTTCGCGGAACGCTACGGCTTTCGGGTTTCCAGTGTGATGGGGACTGTTTCCAGCGAAGTGTCCGATCCATCGGCGGCACAGATTGCGGCGATCATCGAACACATCCGTCGCGAACAGGTTCCTGCCATCTTCGCGGAGAATATTCTTAACCCGCAGCTCACCGAACAGGTCGCTCGCGAGGCGGCAGTAAAACTCGTGCCCACATTGTTCACAGACGCTCTTGGTCCGGAAGGTTCCGACGGCGATTCTTATCTGAAGATGATGCGTTCCAATGTGCTGAAGATCGTGGAGTCGCTCCAGTGAATTCACCCGCATCCGCAGAGATGCAGAGTGGCCGGAAAGAATGCGAACGTTGCTGCGGTCCGGAACATGCCGAGCACCTGGATCCCGTGCTGCCTTATGGCGGTCGAGGGCATCAGGATCCTCAACCCGGACATGCGGCCATCGAATTGAATGATGTGACCGTCTTCTACGCTCGCGCGAATCATCCGGCGCTGCGAAACGCGTCGCTGACCGTTGGTCTGGGAGAACGCATTGCGCTGGTCGGTCCCAACGGAGCGGGGAAAAGCACGCTGCTGAAAACCATCGCGGGCCTGCTGAAGCCTGTCAATGGAACGGTGACATTGTTTGGAAATCGAGTAGGTGCATGCCATCATCGCACTGCCTATCTGCCGCAGCGTTCGGATCTGGACTGGCGATTCCCAATGACAGTTTCAGATCTCGTCATGACCGGACGATACGTTCATCTGGGCTGGCTGAGGCGTCCACGTCGACAGGATCATGTCGCAGTCAGGCAGGGACTGGATCGGTTACAGATGGCCGACCTGGCCGGGCGACAGATTGGAGAACTGTCCGGCGGACAGCAGCAACGCACCTTATTGGCACGAGCGATCGTTCAGGAAGCCAGCTTGTTTCTGCTGGATGAGCCTCTCAACGCTGTCGACGAATCCACTCGCGATATCCTGGATGAGGTTCTGATCGAGGAAACTCGTCGCGGGTCGAGCGTGCTGGCTGCGACGCATGACCTTGGGCGACTCAGCGAGTCCTTTGATCGAGCCATCTATCTCCGCGAAGGTTGTATTCAGACAACAGCGACAGGCTAGTTTTGTGTCTCTTGTAGGATGGGCATTCCTGCCCGTCAATTTGTGGTCGGACAGGAATGTCCAACCTACATCCGTCAGCACTGACTTCGCCGGAACTCGCTCCGCTCGGTCCGGCCTACACCCATCAAAACGTTTTCTGACAACTCCCAAACCACGGAAGATTCATGAGCTGGCTTCTTGAACCGCTTCAATACAGCTTTATGCGACAGGCCCTTGTGGCTAGTATGCTGATTGGCGCCACATGCTCACTTCTGGGAGTTTACGTCGTCCTGCGCAGAATGGCATTCATGGGCGATGCGATCGCTCACACAACGTTGCCCGGGCTGGTCGTGGCCTATCTGAATCAATGGAATCTGTTCTTCGGAGCCATCATTGCGGCGATCATTACCGCGTTGGGAATTGGCTGGCTGAGCCGTCGGGAGCAGCTTCGCGAAGACACGGCCATTGGCGTTTTGTTTTCCGGTATGTTCGCGCTGGGAATTGTGCTGATCAGTACTGCTCGCAGCTATCGCGACTTCTCGCACATGCTGTTCGGCAATGTGCTGGGTGTCACGACCGGCGATCTGGCAGGAATCATTGTGACCGGAGTTGTTGTTGTCACCTGTCTGCTGATCTTCCAGAAGGAACTCATGCTGACGACTGTCGATCCGCTGCACGCTCAGGTCATCGGACTCTCATCGGAACGCATGCGATACCTGCTGCTGATCCTGCTGGCACTGGCGGTGGTCACCGCGATTCAGGCAGTAGGAGTCGTCCTCACGTCTGCTCTTCTGGTCACTCCTGCCGCAACCGCTTCGTTACTCACAAAGCGACTGAATCGGATGCTGATCTTGTCAGTGATGTTCTCAACGCTCAGCAGCGTGATCGGATTGTACGCCTCCTACTACCTGTCGGTTTCCAGCGGCGGAGCCATCGTACTGGCCTGCACCACGCTGTTCGGGATGGTGTTCGCTTTTAAGGCTCGAGAAAAGAACGCCTGATCGTGACGCCAAAACTCGGCAACGGAACGCCTATGTACAGCAAACAGTTGGAATCCAGTATTGGTGAGAACGTTTCTGAACACCGGAATCGCAAAAACCGGAGACTGACGTCTCGCGGCTCGCCGATTCCCGGCGAGCGGGGGACGTCAGTCCCCTGATTGTGATTGTCACGGGAATTCCATGCACTGCCTCGAACCTCACGGCGAAGCGTGAGGAACAGATTTCGGTTGCGGGCGAAGCCCGCTCCAAGGAATAAGCGGCCCGCCCCTGCATTTTTTCTTTCAAGGATTTTAGTTCAACGTTTCCATTCGGTTGAGCGTACGCTAGATTGCGATTTGTTCAATGCTCGAGAAGCCTGCTGGTCGGAGGCGAGCGAGCGTATTATGTTAGATTTGACCTTTCGGGACGGGCTTTGTCGGCCCACCAAAGTCAACGACAGCGTTTTCGGGATCCGACCAGAATGCATATTCACTCCCATTCACATGAGTTAAGTCTCGGGCTGAGTTTCTTTTTGGGAGCATTGCATGCCCTGGAACCCGGACATGGCAAGACGGCGATGTTCGTCTATTTGCTGGATGGGAAACGCAGCATCTGGCATCCCATTGTGATGGGGCTCTCCACCGCGTTTTCGCATTCGGTGTCACTGTTTGTGATCGCCTTCGGCGTGCATATTGCCCATCACATGATCGCTGGGGATCATCACCACGAAGAGACCGTTTCCAGTGTTCTTCAATGGGTCAGTGCCTTGCTGGTGGTCGCGGTCGGCGGATTCATGCTGGTGCAGGCGCTTCGAGGACGCAAGGTGAAGTGCTGCGGGCATCTTCATAATCATGATGGCGAATGCTCCGATCATTCGCACTCGCATTCAAACGATCATTCAGCCCACTCTCTTGAGCCTCAGCTTGTGCAGCTTGGCGGAGGATTTTCCAACTCCGTTTCGAATACCACCGCGAGTTCGAGTCCGCTGGTTCAATTGTCGATAGCTCCGGCCACTTCCGTTGAATTGCAGGGCGGCGAAAACAAAGGAACACGGACCAATTATCGAACGACCGCCATTCTTGGACTGGCTGTTGGCCTGCTACCGTGTCCTACCGCTTTGGCGGCCTACTTTACGGGTTTGTCTTCTGGTACACCCGCGACGACATACGTGATCATTGGGCTGTTTGCTGCCGGAATTGCCAGCTCACTGTCGTTGGTTGGCATACTGCTTCAGTACTTCGGAGAAAAGTTCGGACGCCGCTCCGAACGTCTCGCCAATCTGCCCTGGAATTACATTCGATCGGCTATGATTCTTGGCATCGGACTGATTTACCTCGCGCG
>JBDNHX010000306.1:0-2759 GCA_041688565.1 Planctomycetaceae bacterium | reverse complement strand
TCGTCAAGGACGAGGAAAAAGAATCTCGCGATATGAACTGGCCACCAGTCATCTGTTGCTTGCCGCATCACTTCGCGATACGCAGCCAAAACTTTCCTGGAAGTATCTTTGGAAAGCTCTCAAGGCGTGGCCTTGTCATCCGGGGACACTTAGAGCCATCATTCGACAGAGTGCAGGCCGGTTCTTCGGGCGGAACAAGAACTAAGGTATCGGGCTTCGTTTTGATCAAGAGAGTGCCCGCGTCTAATGCGGGCTGCAGCCCAATGGCAGTCGATTTGCGTGTATAGTAGCCATCACTCTCCGAGTGATGAATGCCAGGGCCGCGTTTTGCGGCCTTCGTCACTCGGAGAGTGACGCCTACTTTGTCAAAGTGAGTGCCATTGGGCTGCAGCCCGCTGAATGGAAAATAGGCTTCAGATAGATTTTAAGATGAACATGTCGCTGCGAATTCTTTGGGTATCGGAAGTGGTTCCCGATCCAAATTCTGGTGCTGGTGGCACGGAGTTGCAGATGGTTCGGCAGCTCCGGCTACTTGGCCACGACGTAACCACAATCTGGGAGGATCAGATTCCGCGTCGGATTCGCCATGGCAATCTGCATTATGCGCTGGAACTGCCAAAGGCCTATGCGCGTGTGATTGCCGCGGCGGTGCGGAAAGAAACATTCGATGTGGTGACTGTCAATCTTGGACAGTCATTTCAGGCCGCCCGAATGCTGCGGAAACAGAACTTTCCGGGTGTCTTTATCGTTCGCAGCCATGGGCTGGATGATCATTTGGATGTGGTGCTCGCTCAATGGCGTACAAAACTGGGTTTGCCCTCGAGACCATGGTTGAAGGACGTCCTTGGAAAAAGATTGACATGCATCCTGCACGGGCAGATGGCCAAAGCGGCCCGCGTATGCGATGGCTATGTGGTCAGTAATTCTCTGGACGCGAGATGGTTGAATGCGACTCATGGTCTGGCTGAGGAAAAGATCGCCGTTGTGCCACAGGCGCCAGCGACGGCCTTTTGTCGCACCCCACCTCCGTTAATGACGAACTCACGCCTGAAGAGGATTCTCTACGTTGCTAATTTTCATTTTGCCAAGGGGCCGAGAGATGTGGCTCAATGTGTCGAAGCAGTGCTTGCGGCGCATCCGGATGTTGAAATGACCTGGATCTGTCGTCCCGACGATCATGAACAAGTGCGAAATCTGTTTTCAGCCCGGCTTCCGGACCGAGTTCGACTGATCGGCTGGATGCCTCAGGACCAATTGGTTGAGCAGTTTGACCAACATGGGATCTTCTTGTATCCATCACTGTTTGATGGATTTGGCAAAGTCTTTCTGGAAGCCATGTCGCGTGGAATGTGCGTCGTCGGAACACATGCTGGTGGCATGGTCGATTTGCTTCGACACAGAGAAAATGGCTTAGTTTGTGACTTTAACAGCTCGTCGCAGATGATGCTGGCCGTGGAAGATCTGCTAAAAAATCCGAGCATGGCAGTTCAATTCTCTGAATCTGCTGTCAACACGGCGTCACAGTATACATGGGAGCGAGCCGGCAAGTCGCTGGAGTCCTTCTTTCGTCGACGTCTGGAAGCCGCAAGTGTTACGGCCAGATAGTTGTCTCGGGCTGACGGAAGATCTTGATCAGGTTGGGAAGGTAGAGTCGTAGTGATGGCGAAAGTGCAGCGATTGATTTGGAGAACGCTTGAGACCCGGCGTCTTGCGATGGCAAGGCTGCGGACGCATTATTTTCGATTGCTGGGTGCAAGAATTGGACAGAAGTGTTTGTTTGGAAGCGGAGTACGGATTGATCGACCGTGGACCGTCTCCATGGGGACGCGTTGTGTGTTCGAGCCGAGTGTCTGGCTCGATATTGTGAACGATAATGCGGAAGTGTCGTTTGGCGATTATCTGTTTCTAGGACGGAACGTACACTTTCTGCTCAGCGACGGTCTGACGATCGGTAACCATTGCCTGATCGGTGATGGTGTAGCGATCGCAGATCACAAACACAATGTGTCACGGGATTCTCTGATTGGAAACCAGGGCTGTAATTCCGCAAGAGTGACGATTGGTTCAGACGTGATGATTTGCGTTCGCGCCATGATCCTTCAGGGGGTTACGATTGGAGACGGTGCCATCGTCGGGCCCGGTGCCATTGTTTCGCAGGATGTTCCGCCCTATGGCATCGTAGGCACTCCTCCGGCAAGAATGCTTGGTGCGAGATAGTATTCCAGTCCGGCCAGAACAACAGTTTTTTGGCACGATCGAGAGAGTTGAGTGAGTCTTTACCAAAGAGTTCAAAAGCGAATTCACTTTGCTGCCGAACAGTGGACGAATCAGCTTTGTGATGTTTGTCTTGGAATCAAAACGGACTTCATCTGCGAACCTCAGGTCGAAGACGAATTGGCCGCTGCTGTCCCATTCGCCAAGCGTTATCATGCCACAAACTATGTCCCTGCCTGGCGAGCGTTACGGTACGTGAGGCGCAAGTACGCGCCGGAAACACTTGTTGATCTGGGCTGTGGAGCAGGTCGAATTCTGGCACTTGGGGGTTTACTAAGATTTCCCCAGTTGATTGGCGTCGAGATTGATCGGAATCTTTTGGCGGATGCCGACCGAAACCTCAGCAGGTTTTCAAGTCGTTTTCGAAGAACGGTGCAGTGGAACTTATTGAACATCAGTGCGTCGGACTTTCGGTTGCCGGAAAGTTCCTGCGCTGTGTTCCTGTTCAATCCGTTTGACGCTTGCATCATGGAAGCCTTTCTTCG
>JBDNHX010000305.1:0-17542 GCA_041688565.1 Planctomycetaceae bacterium | reverse complement strand
GGCGGCATGGGCGCTGCACCAGCTGAAGAAAGACGCTACGTCGATGACGGTGCTGATCTTGGTTATAAGACTCGTGCGTTTGTGCTGGATGTGATTGTTCGAGACGACCAGCTGCCAAACCTGCTGGCATCGTTGACGAATTCAGACTTTCCAGTCGAAATCGTACGTGTGGATGTCCGCTCAAAATTCGCTCCAGCGAACTCGGGTGGTGGCGGAATGATGACCGGAATGGACTCATCCGCTGGCGGAATGGGCGCTGATGGTGGCCTCAACATGCCGGGGGGAGCCGCCGGTGGCGAAGCTGGTTTTGGGGCGGGTGAACTTGGCGGAGGCGGCTATGGCGATGAAGGCATGCTGATGCAGCCTGGTGGTGGCGGGTACGGCGCAGCCGGGGCAGGATATGGCGGGATGATGCCTGGAATGTCGCCTGGAATTGGCGGCGAAATGCAGGATCCGTCTGGCAAAGGCAAACAGGCTCTGCAGTTAGCGATGGACGATCCGATGCTGGTGTATGTGAAGATCGGTGGCCTGATGACCTTGTATCAGTCTGCTCAGGAAGCCGACGATCAGGCTGCTACGGCGGAAACAGATGAGGCAGTGGCACCAGCTCCTGCGGCGCCTGGCGAATTGGTTCCTGATGAAACTGCTGACCCGAATATGACAGAAACTCCCGCGAGAACGGACGGCACAGAGCCCGCCACGACTGAAATTCCCGCTGGGGAAGCCGTGACGCCGGAACCGGGGGCGCCTGCTGTGGCTGGCGAAACGCAGTCTAAAAACAGCGATCCTGCAGCAAATCCAGCGACCACACCGGAGGCAACAGCCCCGGGAGAACCCGAGGCTCCAGCACCCGGGACTGATACGCCAGACACGGCAACGCCGGGGACGGAAGCTCCAGAAACCCCAGCAGCGGAAACAGCTACGCCAGAAACTGGCACGAACTAACGCCGAGTCCGTAATGACGGCGGCGGATTTTTGAAAATGATGTGCTTCAGGTTTATTCAGGAGAATTATGATGGCGAAGTCAAAGGGTTTTGATTTCAAAGCTTTGCTTTTGAATCACGGCGAAAAATTTGGTGCCGCGGTGGTTGGCTTGCTGGCGCTGACCGGCCTGGCAACGGCCAACTGGTCAGGCAGCGCTCGTCTGGAATCTGAGCTGAGGGCTATTGCCGAGAAGACTCGGGAGACATGGCTGTCACCGAATAACTCCTGGCCGGAAGACAAGAAGACGCTCTTTGCCAGCACTCCGGATGTGGAGCGAATGGCTCAACGCATGTCATCGCCGAATGAAGACATCGAGCAGTTCACGACTCTGCGTCACTGGAATCCGCCGATCAACCAGGTCCGAGAGAAGCTGGCGCCTGTGGTGGTCCTTCCGCCGGAATCCCCTGAGTCGACGCTGGTAACGTTTACTCTGCTGGTGAAAGAGGATGAGCTGGAAGCTGATGAAGCGGCAACGCCTGAAGGTGAAAAGGCCGCCGAAGAAATGACGGCAGACGAGCAGGACCTGGCGGACTTGTTCGCAGCGAAGCCCGGCGTTGCCTCGGGTGGCGCTGGCCCGGGTGGACTGGGCGAAGGCGAAATGGCAGCCGACCCGGCAGCCGGATTATACGGCGGCGCGGCAGCTGGTGGCGGTGCAGGTTATGGTCCATCAATGCCGGGTGCTGGAATTGGGCCTGGAGATCTCAGCCTTGGCGGATATGGTGGCGGCGCGGGCTACATGAATACCATGGGAGGCGAAGGCGGAATGGCCGTGGAGCGAAAGGTCCGTTCTTATGCTGGCGTATCCATCCGCGCGGTGTTCGACCTGTACAAGCAGACCAACATGATGGCGGAGGCCCTGCACGTTTCTCCGCAGGACATTCCCCCTCGTCAGATCGATTTTGTAAACCTTGAAATCCAGCGCAAGATCGCTGTTGCAGGCCTTGATCCATGGGCTGGCCAATGGGAATCCTTGTCGCTGAAGGATATCGCAGAAATTCTCAATCAGGCGGCATACTTTGATCGGGACATTGTGAATCCTTCTGTCGTGCGAAGTGAAATCACAATGCCTCTGCCAAGTCGAGCGGCTGGGAACTGGACTCCAGGAAATGCCTCCCACAAGCGGCTGGAAAATTTCCAGCTGTCTGAAGAAGAAAAGGATCTGATCGACCAGCATCAGACCATGATGCTGGAAGAAGCGAATAAGATGAACGCGATGTTGCCTCCAGAGCAGGCGAAGAGCGAAGGGTTCCGCCAGTACACTTTGGCGTCACAGGATCTTGGCCAGGCACTTGGCGGTCAGTACGGTGGTGTGGCGGACAGCATGTATGCAGCCTATCAGGGCGGCTCGGCTGGCGCAGGCAGTGCAATGGCGGGTGCTGGAGGACTTGGGGCCGGTGGTGCGAGGGCCGGTGGTCCTGCGACCGGCAAAAACGCAAATGATCGTCGGTTCAAGAACAAGGAAGAGATGGAGAAGTTCCTGAATGCGACTCTGGTTGCAAACCGTCTTTTGCTGGTGCGATTTATGGATTTCACATGCGATCGCGGAAACGCGTACCAGTACCGTGTCCGTCTGGAAATGCGTAATCCCAACTTCAACAAGCCAGTGGACGAACTGGAACTGCCTGAACTGGCGACGCAGCGGACAATCTTTTCCAGCTGGAGTGAACCGACTCAGCCTGTCTTTATTCCGAGCTCCTATCGGTACTACACTCAGAAGGTTGAGTCCAAGCCACGGGCTGACGAGATGGCTCATTTGAACATGTTCTATCAGCACGAAACCGCCGGCACGCCGGTGATGGCTCCGTTGCGAGTGCCGGTCGGCGTTCGAATCGGCGGCAAGCAGACCCTGGAAGTTGTTGACCTGGGCAAGAGCAAACTGGAAAGCCAGGATGTGGAACTTAAGTCTCAGGACTTTCTTGCCGGCGTTGTTGAAGCACCACGACTCGCGTCCAGTGATTTTCCTGAGCTGAAGGATCTGATCAGGTCGCTTCAGGGAGTTCGCATCGTTCCCGACCGTATTACTGTTGTAGACTCAACGGGGGCCATCGTGTCTCGCTTCGTTGGAGATACAGTTAACGGCGGAGAGAAGCCAATTTCCGAAGCGGATGACCTTGCAAAGGCGAAGTTCGTGCTGAAGCAGTACGAAAGCCTGCGGCCTCAGGCTGGAGGAGCCGACCCGACCAATCCTTATGCAGCGGGTGGCGGTTCTGCGGCCGATTCCGCCATGATGGGCATGGGGATGGGAGAAGAATTTATGGGCGGTGGTTCAGGCCGAGGCAGTGCACTCGGAAATCGATCGTCCGGGCGTGGCAGGCGTGGTCGCTCATCAGGATCCAGCGCAGCGCCCGGTGCTGGTGGTGGCAGTGCACGAGGTGGAGAAAATCGTTAAGAATTGATCACGACCAACGTCGAATAGCCTTGAGAAGGCTTCCCTGGTTTACGGCCTGGGAAGCCTTCTTTTTTTTAAAAACCGCTTTTGGCAGGTCTGCAAAATCGAAGGTCGCCGCAATAAGCAATCACCGGAGGCCAATCACCGGAGGCCAATCACCGGCAATCGCAATTGTTGTGTCCTTGCGGATATTACAGACGATCTTTCGCGTGGCGGGCACTTCCATTCTACCCGTGGCGCGATGCACGAACCATCTGAGACGACCAGCCAGGGGGACGAAACGCAGACAGAGCCGACAAACATCTTTGTGACCTCTGACAATTGATGCTATAAATTGCATCGAATGCAGAGCCTGCAAAGACTCCGTAGCCTGAGTGAGCCCATTTCAGGCAAAGAACCAAACCTTTAAGCTCAAAGGAAGCTCATCCGTGAAAGACAAGAAGAAAAAGAACAAGGCGAACGGTAAGGATGTTCCGGTCTCCGTAGAAAAGGCAGTGCCTGCGGGTAACACAGTCGCGCGAGTTACCGAGATTACGGCCTCTTCTTCCGAAAGCTTCGATGACGCAATTTCTATGGGGATTGCACGCGCCTGCAAGACGCTTCAAAATGTGACATCCGCCTGGGTCCAGGACCAAAAGGTTGATATTGAAAACGGCGAGATTAAAGCGTATCGCGTCAATCTGAAAGTGACGTTTGTTCTGAACGAATGATATGCAGATTGCGGGTGACGGGCAGATTGACATCAGAATAGTTTCAGCGCAGCACGGCTGGACTTTTCTGCCTCGTTCTTTTAGCATGCTGCGTTTTCTGCGAAGTTTGCTGATGATGCCATGAATTGTTTCGTGGCGGCAGGTCGCATGGCTCTTTTTTTGTTCGGGAGCATTGTTCAGGTTCGCCGGAATGGTGCCCGTGTCAGGTGGATTTCAGAATGGTCGATCGCAATTTAATGAGGGAATTCAATGTCGATGAGGCGGAACTGGATGCGGTGATTGCCGCGTCGTACCCCGACTTCGCAGAAGAAGATATTTATCAAGAACAGGCCCAGACCTACGACCTGAATCAGATCCTGACCGGAACAATCGTACGCGTTGACAATGAAGAAGTCGTTGTTGACATCGGGTACAAGAGCGAAGGTGTTGTGCAGCGCGACGAGTGGGATGATGCCGACGTTCAGCCACAGGTTGGCGATCGAATCGAAGTCCTGCTGGAAGAATTTGAAGATTCCATCGGCCTGATCGTTCTTTCCAAGCGCAAAGCGGACCGCGTTCGCGAGTGGGAAAAGATCATCAGCACTCATCAGGAGGGCGATGTTGTCAAAGGTCAGGTCATCCGCAAGATCAAGGGTGGTCTGCTTATCAATATCGGCGTCAATGTATTTCTGCCAGCCAGCCAGGTCGACATTCGACGACCTAACGACATTGCAGAATACATCGGCCAGGAAATTGAATGCATGATTCTGAAGATCGACGAAGCTCGCAGAAACATCGTTGTTTCGCGCCGCCGTCTGATCGAAGAAGAGCGCGAAAAGATGAAGAAGACGCTGCTCTCCAATCTTCAGATTGGTCAGCTGCGAAAAGGCACGGTCAAGAACATTGCCGACTTCGGAGCCTTCGTGGATCTGGGCGGTATCGACGGTCTGCTGCACATCACCGATATGAGCTGGGGTCGTATCAGCCATCCAACCGAGATGGTCAAGATCGACGACGAAATCGAAGTGATGGTTCTGAACATCGATTACGACAAAGAAAAGATTGCTCTGGGCCTGAAGCAGAAGTCTGCCAGCCCCTGGGCGAACATTGGCACCAAGTACCCTGTCAACTCCCGTGTCAACGGCGAAGTTGTCAACGTACTGTCTTACGGTGCATTCGTGAAGCTGGAAGACGGCATCGAAGGTCTTGTTCACATCAGCGAAATGTCGTGGACTCGCCGCGTCAATCATCCAAGCGAACTTGTAGCTATCAGCGACAAGGTCGAAGTCATGGTCCTGGGGATCAACGAAGACAAGCAGGAAATTTCGCTGGGCATGAAGCAGACTCAGCCCAACCCATGGGACGAAGTGGCTACCAAGTACCCACCGGGCACGATCGTCAAAGGCACCGTTCGCAATCTCACCAACTACGGTGCGTTTGTTGAACTGCAGGAAGGTGTCGACGGACTGCTTCACATCAGCGACATGTCATGGACCCGCAAGGTGTCTCATGCCAATGAAATTCTGAAGAAGGGTGATCCGATTGAATGCCAGATTCTGAGCGTCGACGAAGATCGTCGCCGAATCGCCCTCGGTCTGAAGCAGCTTGCTGAAGATCCATGGGAAACACGCATTCCAGAAAAGTACGCCCCTGGCAAAACGGTCACGGGCAAGGTTACGAAGATCACCAACTTCGGTGTCTTCGTTCAGCTGGAAGACGATCTCGAAGGCCTGCTGCATGTGTCTGAACTGGCCGACCACAAGGTTGACCATCCAGAGAACATGGTTCAGGTTGGACAGGATCTGGAAGTTCGCATTTTGCGAGTCGACACGGGCGAGCGAAAGATTGGTCTGAGCCGCAAGTCAGAGTCGAAGGAAGCAGAAGTCCCAACCACCGGAGCACCAGAAGGCGACGCCTCAGCTGCTCAGGCGGCTAAGCCCCGCGAAGAACTGAAGGGTGGTACCGGTTCCGGTGCAGGCCCACTGTTTTCACTCGGCGGCGGCGAAGACAAGGAATAATGAATGATCACAACTTCGTGAAAGATCTGCTCAATTGAGCAGATCGCATGGAGTTCCCTGACTCCCTAAAGCCCTTTGGTCCTGGACCAAAGGGCTTTTTTGTTCGCTCCGATTTCTGAGACGACTTTGGCACCGAAGAACTGAACGCATGCACTAATTGGTGATGTCTTTGCCGTCGCTGTGGCAACTGGCAGGGTTTCGACTTGTGAAACGAACATTGAATGCCTAACTTGGTGTTCCCGCCGTTTCAGGTTTGGAGGAGCTCCAATGCCACTTGCCGATCGAGTTGTGCGACTGCTTCTGGTCGCTTACTGTTTAACCGTATCTGCCTCAACCCTCGAGGCAGATGACAAGCTGTCGTCCGCGCTGTTTGTGGACTCCGTGGCGCCGCTTTTAAAAGAGCACTGTATCGCGTGCCATGGGCCTGAGACGCAGGAAGGCAATCTGCGACTGGACTCCCTTGCTGCGATCAGTGCAGGCGGAAAATCGGGCCAGCCGGTGATCCCGGGAAAGCCGGACGAGAGTCTTCTGATTACCGCCGTCCGCCGCACCGACGAACTGATGCAGATGCCGCCCGACGAGAAGCTGTCGGACGAAGCGGTCAAAGTGCTCGTCGACTGGATTCAGGCCGGAGCCGTACATCCGGACGGTCAGATAGCCATCAAATCCGATGCACCTCCGTTTGATGTGGAGGAAGCTCGAAAGTTTTGGGCCTTTAGTGCAGTCCACGCGCCTGCGGTTCCTGATACGCCAAACCCGGAACTCATCCGATCGCCGATTGACGCATTCGTTGTGGCTCGCCTTCAGGAGCATGGGCTGCAGCCGAACCCTGTGGCAGACAAGGCCACTTTGATTCGCCGAGCCACCTTTGATCTGACCGGTCTTCCTCCGTCGCAGCAGGAGATTGCGGAGTTTCTTGCTGATGAATCGCCGGAAGCCTTTGAAAAAGTGATCGATCGCCTGTTGGCCAGTCAGCAGTACGGTGAGCGTTGGGGTCGCCATTGGCTGGATGTTGTCCGCTATGCCGATTCCAACGGTCTGGATGAAAACATCGCTCATGGAAACGCATGGCGATTCCGCAACTATGTGATCAACTCGCTGAACGAAGACAAGCCGTATGATCAGTTTATTCGTGAGCAGATTGCAGGGGATCTGCTAATCGACGATCAGACGGATGAAGCCACTCGGAATGATCGGCTCACGGCCACTGGTTTCCTTTCGATGGGTCCGAAAGTTCTTGCGGAGGGCGACGAAACCAAACTGCAGATGGACATTCTGGACGAGCAGATTGACACCATGGGGCGAGCTATGCTGGGGCTGACGCTCGGCTGTGCCCGCTGCCATGACCATAAGTTTGATCCGATTTCGCAGGCCGACTATTACGCGGTCGCCGGTATCTTTCAGAGCACCAAAACGATGGAGTCTCTGAAGCGAATTGCGAAGTGGAATGAAAACTCAATTGCCACGATTGCTGACAAGGAAAAACTGGCGACTCACCAGGCGAAGATTGAAACGCAGAAAACCGAAATCAGTTCCTTCCTTATCGCCGCAAAAGCTTCTGCGGCGGCACCGGCTGGCACAGGCACGCCAGAGCAGATCACAGAAGAGCAACTTCCGGAAGAAATCCAAAAACAACTGGCGACATTGCGAGCCGATCTTAAGACTCTGGAAGCCACGGTTCCCGAACTGCCGACGGCGATGGGTGTGGCGGAAGGGGAAGTCGTAAATGCTCGCATTCTGATGCGAGGCAGTCATCTGTCGCCCGGGCGAACCATCGAACGTGGCGTTCCCGTTGTGCTTGCACCAAAACCGTTCTCGGCAGCAGCGGGTCACAGCGGACGGCTGGAATTTTCTCAGTGGTTGACGAGTCTCGACAATCCGTCGACCGCGCGCGTGATGGTGAATCGTGTCTGGCGATGGCATTTTGGTCGCGGTCTTGTGGCCACGGCTGACAATTTTGGCAAGCTCGGCGATCGACCGGGAAATCAGGCTCTGCTGGACTGGCTGGCCACGGAATTTGTGCAGAGCGGATGGTCGCTGAAATCCCTCCATCGCAAGATTATGTTGTCTCGCACCTGGCAGTTGACCAGCGATGAAAATCAAAAGGCCGAACAGTCGGACCCGGATAACATTCTGCAATGGCGATGGTCAACGCAGCGGTTGAGTGCCGAGTCTGTGCGGGATTCTGTTCTGGCGGTGACTGGTCTGCTCGATCGATCCGTCGGGCAGTCGATGCTGCATGTGAAGAATCGTGAGTTCCTGTTTGACCACACATCGAAGGACGGCACGTCCTATGATTCTCGCCGTCGGTCGGTCTATCTGCCGGTGATCCGCAATAATCTCTATGACGTGATGTCTCTGTTTGACTGCACCGACGGAACTGTTCCGAATGGTGATCGAGCATCTTCAACGGTCGCGTCTCAGGCCTTGTTCCTGATGAACAGTGAACTGGTGATTCAGGCGGCTGAGAATATGGCGACGGACTTGCTGAAAGAATATCCTGAGGATGCTCAGGGCCGCGTTGGATCGTTGTTCATGAGATCGCTTAGTCGGCCGGCCACACCCGAAGAAGTCGAAAAATTTTCGCAGGCTGCAATTACCGTTGATGGGCAACTGACTCAGGATGGAGTCGGCGATAATGAACGGCCGAAAGCCGTGTGGACGTCGTTATGCCAGGCGGTGCTGATGTCGAACGAATTTCTGTATGTTCGGTAATCGCGGATGGCCATGCGCCACATCTCGACCGAGCAGTTTTCTGGACAATGATTCGATGTCGGGATGAAGGGCTTGTTGAGTGAACGACAGGCAGATGACAACAAGAGGACGATGAATATGTTGGAATGTTTTCAATCCCGACGACAGCTGCTGCAATCAACCGCGACCGGATTTGGCGGGCTGGCTCTTGCGTCCCTGATGCAGGAGCTGGCGGCTGGCGAACAAAAGGTGGCCAATCCATTTCACTTTGCACCACGAGCAAAGCGCGTCATCTTTATGTTTATGAAGGGCGGTCCGTCGCAGGTCGACACCTTCGATTACAAACCCAAACTTCAGGAAGATGATGGCAAGCCGCTGCCGTTTGCCAAGCCACGAGTCCAGTTTGCCCCGACGGGTAATTTGCTGGGTTCTCCGTGGCGGTTTCGGCAGTACGGTGAAAGTGGTATTCATGTCAGCTCACTGTTTCCGAACGTCGCGAAGCATGTCGATGACATTTGCTTTCTGAACTCCGTGCATGGCACCAATGCGGCTCACGGCGGCGCGGCGTTGAAGCTGCATACGGGCAGTGATGCGTTCGTTCGGCCAAGCATGGGGGCCTGGGTCAGTTACGGGTTGGGAACTGAGAATCGCAATCTGCCATCGTTTGTCACGATTTGTCCGACGCTGGCCCATGGAGGCGTCAACAATTGGGGCTCCGCATTTTTGCCGGCGGAGAATCAGGGAATTCCATTGGGAGTTGCCAGTCAGCCGGCTACGGCCGCGGCGGTCAGATATATCGCCAACAAAAAATGGTCCAGCAGTGCGCAGCGGCTCCAGCTGGATCTTTTGAAGCAGATGAATGAGCAGCATCTGGCGACGTCACCACACGAATCGGTTCTGAACGCCCGCATTCAGTCTTATGAACTGGCGTTCCGCATGCAGTCGGAAATGCCGCAGCTGCAGGATATTTCACAGGAGTCCGAGGCGACTCAGAAGTTGTACGGTCTGGATAATCCAATCACTGAAAATTTCGCGCGCCAGTGTCTGATGGCGCGTCGCTTTTCGGAGGCCGGCGTACGTTTTATTCAGGTGACGCACAGCGACGCCAAAGTGCAATGGGATCAGCACGGCGATCTGCGAGCCGGTCACGGCAAGAATGCTCTTGAAGTCGATCAGCCGATCGCCGGATTATTGTCCGATCTGAAGCAGCGAGGACTTTTGGAAGATACGCTCGTGATGTGGGGCGGCGAGTTTGGACGGACGCCGACAGCTCAGGGAACGACGGATGGCCGCGACCATAATCCGGAAGGTTTCACCATGTGGATGGCGGGCGGCGGCGTTCGCGGCGGTCTGCGTTATGGAGCGACGGACGAATACGGCTATTACGCCGTCGAGAAGCCGATGCATATCCATGACGTTCACGCCACGCTCCTGCATCTGCTGGGGATGGACCATAAGCGTCTGACCTACCGATATGCGGGTCGTGATTTCAGGCTGACGGATGTCGCGGGCGAAGTTCACAGCGAGATTCTGGCGTAAATGGCTGGCGGCTCCCAATCATCGGCTGATGTCAGGTCGGTGAGCTATTCAGGATCGAACACGGTTCGTTTTGTTGCGGACACGGGACCGGAGAAAGTCCATCGCCTCCACGCTCTACACATTCATCAAACGAACCGCCCCTCCTCCGCAGATGGCCATCATGGATGCTCCGTCGCGAGGGCTTTCGGCGGCTGACGAAAGTAGTCGAAACCCCTTGCGGGCTCAGCGACAAGAAAGCCAGGCGGCGCTGGAATTTTGCGAATTCGTGGCAGTTTTTCTGAACCACAGCACTCACCGTTTAGGAACGTCCATCACCCCGGCGGCCTGATGAGTCGGGTCGCGTTCCAGCAAATAGAACGCGCTGTCAGCCCGCAGGTTGGCACCGAGCAGCTGGTCGACAGATCGCCCTTTAATGATCGGACTTTCCTTGACGATCCGGAGCCCAATCCCATCCATCAGATCGCGAAAGTCACGCATCGACATGAAATGCAGGTTTGGAGTCTCATACCATTCATAAGGCAGCGTCTGCGTAATCGGCGTTCGGCCCCGACGCAGCACTTCCAGGCGGACTCGCCAATGACCAAAATTTGGCACCACCACCAGCGCACGTTTGGCGACTCTCAGCATTTCCAGCAGCAGACGTTTTGGATTTCTGACCTGCTGCAATGTCTGGCTGAGAACCGCAAAGTCAAAACTGTTATTAGGGATGTCGACAAGACCTTCATTCAGGTCTGCCGCAAGCGCCGGCAGGCCACGTTCAATCACCGCGACGATATTGGCCTGCTCGACTTCTACGCCCATGACTTCACAACCAATTTCATCATGCAGCCGCTGCATCAGGCGGCCGTCACCGCAGCCGAGGTCGATGACGCGACTGCCGCGGTCGATGTGACGCATGATCAGTTCGTCCGTCAGCTGAATCGATGGGTCGGGCATCTGGTAACGATTGGAATTTGGCATCGGTGAGGCAGGTTCGTCAGAAGTTAAGATCTTACCGAATCAAAAGTGCGATTTAGAAATGGAGACACGAGAGCCCCCAGCGGATCGATGTCAATCAGAAAAGAATCATGTCCGAACGGACATCGCAGCTCAACAAATGAGACGTGCCGACGGACATGCAGCAGAGCAGACACCAGTTCACGACTTTGACTTGTCGGAAACAGCCAGTCCGTATCGTACGACGCTACCAGAAAACGGGCCTTCGTTTGAGCCAGCGCGGCTTCCAGCGATGCAAAGCCCTCTGACAGATCAAAATAATCCATCATGCGAGTCAGATACAGATAACTGTTCGCGTCAAAGCGCTGGACAAATCGCTTGCCCTGGTAATGCAGGTAGCTCTCAATCTGGAACTCTGTTTCCTTCTGCATGCTGAAGGCGAAACGATCGCTGTCCTGCAGACGTCGGCCGAATTTCAATTCAATCGAATCTTCTGACAAATAGGTGATGTGCGCCACCATTCGAGCCAGTGCCAGACCGTAACGCGGTCCTTCCGAGTCGTAGTATTCCCCATTCATAAAGCCGGGGTCCGCGTAGATGGCTCGCCGGCCCACGGCGTTAAAGGCAATCCCCTGAGCCGACAATTTCGGAGCCGACGCCAGTACAACAGCCGCTTTCAGCTGATCAGGAAAAAGAACGGCCCATTCCAAAACCTGCATCCCACCAAGGCTTCCGCCCACGACCCCAAGCAGCTGACTAATTCCGAGATGCCGCACTAGTTCCGAGTGAACGGTGACAACGTCTCGAATCGTCAGAAATGGAAAGGCGAGACAGAATCGTTTACCCGTCGAAGGATTAATGCTGCTCGGACCTGTCGTGCCCTGACAACCACCGAGCACGTTTGCGCAGATCACAAAATACTTGCTGGTATCAATTCCTTTGCCTGGACCAATAAACGTATCCCACCAACCCGGTTTTTTGTCTGTGGTCGAGTGAACTCCGGCGGCGTGGGCATCACCCGTCAACGCATGGCAAATGAAGATTGCATTTGAGGCATCGCTGTTCAGAGTGCCATACGTCTCATAAGCGACTCGAATGGGCCCAAGGAGTTCTCCGTTTCCAAAACGCAGCGGCCCGGACGAAGGAAACAGATCCACGAATTGAGTCTGCACGATTCCGGCAGATCGATCGTCTAAAATTGGCTCTTCCTGAGGTTCCGCAGACATCAAGCCGCTACAGTCTGAAAGTCAGTGCTTAAAAATACACGCTGGAGGCTTCACCGCCCTCGAGTGAGTCTAGCATTGTGAATGCCGTGGGGCGAGTTTGCGACGGCCAACTTCTGAATTCATTCAAGCCGGTACTGGCCAGTTTGCATTTCCAGGAACCAACTCAGTGCTGGCGGGCACAGGTCAGCTGCAAAACTGGTCGTTCGTCAAACGATGCAAATCGTCCAATCGGAACGAGTTGAAAACGGTAGCCTGTGAAACTTGATCCGTCCGGAGCAAAGCCTTGACAGTTGGCCTGCAACACCGATTAGCGAAACATCGGTCTCAGGTTTGCTTATGCACTTCTCAACGCCGGACTCATGCTTTGCAGTCAACGGCGGTTGCTGGCAACGATTACTTGCGGCACTTCCTGCACTTTTCACAGTTCTCGCATTCATCCACAGAATGATCGCAGTCGGGACATCGCGGATCGGCCGCTCGAGGAAAATAGGACGGGCCGTATTTGGACATTCCGTCGCTTAAAGCATAGGGCTCGTATTCCATCCGAAAAGAATCGCAGGGGCGGTTAAACAGATGGCCCATGCCGCGTGGGCGAAAACTGTCCGGCGCACATCGCTGATTCTGAGTCAGCGTGGCCGCTCGCGGACGGTACCAGTTTGTATAACGGTCCATCGGAAGCGGAAAGTGGTTAAAGCCGTTGCCTGCAGAACCCGGTGCTCCAAGATCCGGGGTGGCTCGAATGTGAGCGTAGCCATTGAATGCGCCGTCGGGAAGTCGGGCGTCACCTGTTCGCTTCTGCGCGAATTTCTCAAGCGAATTATTTGACACCGGGGCGCCGCTGCCGCTTTCGTGGTAGACCACGTTCTGGTCGTCAGGCAGGCTTGGGACGGGGGTTGTCGCGGTCGTAACAGTGCTTTCCTGAGCGGCCGAGGTCAGCTGAAGGGCCAGAACGGCAAACACAAACACGCTGATTGATCCATGGCATTTCATTTTGTCATCCTGACTTTCTGAATCGGCAGTCGAGAACAACCACCCTGTTGCTCCTCTGCTGAATTCTTCGGATCAGTCTCGCGGGCGGGGTCAGGTCAATCCGTCGCGGTGCCGGTTCTGCCTGCATTTCAGGAAACGGTTGGTCCCACGTTTCCGTTTATGCGTGAAAAATCGACCGGCCGACTCCCGGAAAACCCTCACATTCCGCCTGACACGTTGAACCGTATCATCTCCCGCAGATTCATTTTGCGGGCGGCAAGTGCCGACCGGGCGTCGACACTAAAAACGCGTGACAAAACCGGGACTGGCTCCCGGACTGCGCAGAAAATACTCCAGAGCATAGACGTGGGAGGGTGCCTGTTCCGCTTTGTCAGGGCTTCTAAACAAGATCTTTTGCTGCCTGATTCAACGAAGGTTCCAAAACGGCCAGGAGGTCACTAAACTTGGCTGCCCGTCGACGGCGTGGACTTGGCTTTGAGAGTGTCGGCAAGGTCGCCGACGCAGCTCAAAGCACCCAACGGCTCTGCCTTGAACTGAAAAAGACATGAATTCCCCTCTGACCGAATCGATTGACGCTTCGATCGATGTTCATAAGGTGCGAAACGAGTTGCAGCCAATTTCCAGGGAAAAATCGGAAGATGAGCCCCGGTTGCTGTTCCGGCGGACCAATCGAGTTCAGCGTCTGACTGGCATTGGCATTCGCGCGATCGGATCCTATGTGCCGTCTCGCATCGTGACCAATGAAGAACTCGAGCAGCGATACGGCTTCGAAGAGGGCTGGGTAAAACGCCGTACCGGCATCAGTCAGAGAAGATTTGCCGGAGAGGGCGAATCGACCAGTGACCTTGCGGTCGAAGCTGCACGTCGGGCGATTGCGTCGGCACAAATTTCCAATTCCGATATCGACCTTGTGGTTGTCGGGACGTTCACCCCCGACTTTACGTGCCCATCCACGGCCTGCCTTGTTCAGGATAAACTGAATCTGGATGCCCCGGCTATGGACATTCAGGCTGCGTGTTCAGGGTTTATGTATGCTCTTGCCACGGGCGCTCAGTTCGTCGCCACAGGCAACGCACGATGTGCTTTGGTGATAGGGGCCGATGTCAACAGCCGAATTGTTCAGCCCGATGACCAGCGGACCGCGCCCCTGTTTGGCGATGGTGCCGGGGCGGTTATTCTGGAAGCTGGCGAGCCTGATCAGGGCCTGATCTGTTATCAGTTGGGAGCTGACGGGGCTGGCGGCGGCATGCTTGATCGACCAGCTGGCGGTGTCACTTTGCCGCTGACGCCCGAGCTTGTGGCGGAAGGAAAACATTTCCTGCAAATGGACGGCCGGAACGTTTTCAAATGGGCCATTCAGGCTGTGACCGAATCCATTGAGACCGTGCTGCACCAGGCAGGAATGACGACGGACGACGTGAGTCTGTTCGTGCTGCATCAGGCCAACATCCGAATCATCGATCACGCCATGAAGGTCCTGAATATACCGCGCAGCAAGGTCTACAATAACCTGGATCGAGTCGGCAACACATCCGCCGCTTCCATTCCACTGGCTTTGGACGAAGCGTACCGTGAAGGCCGCATTCAACGCGGCGACGTGGTGCTGATGTGCGGTTTCGGTGCGGGATTAACCTGGGGAACCGGCCTGTTCCGCTGGTAGAAGTTAGGCTCTAAAAGATACCCAGCTGGTCTTTGGCGTCGTCCGTCATTCGGTCTGGCGTCCAAGGAGGCGTCAATGTGATCGTGATGGCGGCTTCATCGACATCGTCAAGCCGTTCCAGAGCCATCTTCGCCTGCTGCACAATCTGCGGACCTGCGGGACAGGCCGGGCTGGTCAGAGTCATCTGAACGGCCACTTTGCGCTCCGTCTGGTCGACCGAATAGATCAGCCCAAGGTCCACGATGTTGACCATCAGCTCAGGGTCAATCACCTGCTTCAATGCTTCAATGAGTTCCGTGTCGGTGGCCATAGCGCTTCACGATTTGAGATTTGAGATTTTAAGTTTGAAATAACGGCCGCTGCCAGCTGAACTGACGGCGAGCCCATTGCATAGTCTACAGACTGGCCCAGACAGCGCCTTCGCGAATCTCTGTCTTGAAGACTCGAATCGCATCCGTGGCCGGCATGCACAGGGCCTTGCCGGTCTTCAGGTCAAACCTTGCAGAATGGCGAGGACAAATAATTGAACAATCCTGAATCACACCATTCGTCAAAGGCTGCCCGTCATGCGAACAGACATCTTCGATTACAAAATACTGATCCTCAATCCGAATCACCAGCGAAGGAATGTCATCCACATAAACGCTGCGACGTTCGCCCGACGTCAATTCGTCAACACCGATCACGCGTTCCATAATTCTTCTTTATCGTGCTGTGTGTGCCCGACAGTGGCGGTCACATCAATTGAGTTTCATTGAATTGTGTCGGCATAATTAAACAGCAACTGTTTCGATCCCCAGCTTGCCCTGAACGGTACGGCTGAGAGTTTCGCGAACGACTTCGACCGGAATCCTATCATAAACCTTCTGGAAGAAGCCTTCTACAATCATGTGCATGGCTTCGCTGCGTCTGATACCACGGCTCATGCAGTAAAAAATCTGTTCCTGATCGACTCGCCCTGTCGTGGCTCCATGAGTGCATTTCACGTCGTCCGCTTCGATTTCCAGACCCGGAATCGAATCACATCTAGCGTCGTCGCTGAGCATCAAAGCATCACTCCGCTGATAGCCGTCGGTCTGCTGAGCAGCCGGGTCGACTTTAATCATCCCGCGCCAGATCACTCGTGCTTCGTCACGCAGAACTTCCTTGTACAGCAGGTCGCTGTGAGTTCCCTGAGCCTTGTGATGCTGCTGAGTGTAGTAGCTGATCTTCTGACGGTTGCTGGCAAACGTCACACCGTTCACTTCCGCTGTGGCGGCGCGACCATTCAGGTTGATATCCTGATGGATATGCGACAACTTGCTTCCCAGTCCGACCACGGTCCACTGCAGAGAAGCATTGCTGGCAACGACGCCCGCCTGATGCGCGAAGTGCCACGACTTCTGATTCCAGTTCTGCAGCTGAACGTATCGCAGGTTCGCATCCTTACCGACGATCAGTTCCACGCAGCCCACGTGCAGCCCGGCGATATCTTCTGTGGCGGAAGTGGTCTCCTCAAGCAAGGTCGCTCGAGCTCCGTCTTCCAGAATAATCAGCGTATGACTGAACTCAGCAACACCGTTGCGGCTGTGAGCAATCAAACTGTGCAGAGGCAGAGCCACTTCCACATTTCGCGGCACATACAGCAGTGTTCCACCGGTCCAGAACGCGGCGTGCCAGGCAGAAAACCGATCGGAGTCTGGCTTAACGGCCTGCTTCATGAAATAGGGCTCAAGCAGTTCCCGATGACTGGTCAGCAGAGTTTGCAGTTCGCCAAACAGCACTCCCTGTTCTTTGATTGTTTCGGACGCATCAGAATGAGTGACTTGACCATTCACATGAGCGATCGAGCCGCCAAACTCAGTCTTGTCGCTGAGCAGTGTTGTGATGGCCGACGAATCCGCTGCGCCGGACGTCGGACGGAACTTGCCCGCGTTGAAGACTCGCAGATCGACCCGCTTGAATTCCTCCGGATCCAGATCCGTCTGCAGCAGCGCCTGATACTGCTCAAAGGCTGCACGACGCGCGTCAGTGATCCATGAAGGTTCAACGCGAGTCGCAAGGAACTGTTCAAAGACTTCTGAAGAAAAGCCGGTGCGGGAGATATCGATGGTTGTTGATGACATTTTCACTCTTAAAACTCAGTTGAATTCTTTGGGCAGATCTTTGGCTCTGAATGTGCCCTGCGGAGCGCTGAACACACGCAGCACAAAGATCATCTCCCTGGAAACTGTAAAAACTGCCCGATAGCTGCCACGACGGCCTGTTCCCAGTAACGCATCTCGAAAAATGCCATTCATTGATCATGCTTCCGCTGAGAGGCCATGACTTTCTGGATTGTCAGCGATTTCCCGCAATTGCTGCCGAACCACGGACTCCCAGTGAATTGCCTCGTCGACAGAATGATGATCTGCCCACCACAAGGCATTTCGCAGGAT
>JBDNHX010000304.1:0-5134 GCA_041688565.1 Planctomycetaceae bacterium | reverse complement strand
GACATGGAGACTCTAGCGGCGTTGGAGCGAGAAGCGTCTTCACCCGACTGGAAGTTGTCCGTTCCCGCCGACTTAAAACGTAAAATTAATGATGCGAATACTCGACTGCGTCAGGTGAGTGCTCGGGCCGAACTGGACACGTTGAGCTATCAGTTGTCCGATGCATTTGCTGAGTTCGATCTGGAAGCCGCTCGGAAACTGGGGCAGCGATTTCGGGCACTCGCTCAGATCGTGTCGCTTTCGTCGACGGATCCGCTGATGGACATCGCCGGTCCGGCTCTGGACTGGATCACCGATGAAGATCTGAAAGCTCAGCGCGAGGCTCAGCATCTGCAGAAGGTCAAAGACATTGAAGATGGGCTGAATCAGAACGTGCATGCAGAACGTCTGGAACGACTGCAGTACGAAGCGACTCTGCACGGCCATGCGTTGCCCGAACGACTGGCCAGTCGATTGTCCGATCGTTTGGAAACGTTAAGGGTCAACGCTGGTCGTCGTCGCCGCACGATCATCCTTGGCTGCGTGGCCGGCGTTGTGGTTCTGCTGGGTGCGACCGGGCTGGCCATTCGGCACGTCGGCATCCGCAACACGGTCAAACGCCATGTGGCTCAACTGGGCCTGCTGCTGCCGGAAGCGGAAAAGACGGGCGTCGTCGATCCGCTCAAGCAGTACTTTGAACTGCTGGCTCAGGAACCGGCGACTATCTCGCAGGCGGTTGAAATCGTGGGACTTCGGCAGCAGTTTGAGGTTCTGAAAACATCGGAAGCCAGCCGAGTCGCGCAGATTGATCAGCTGTTGAATCAGGCGGGAGTGGATGTTCAGAAGGCTGCGATGCCAGGCGATTTTTCCCCGCTGTTTCAGAGTCTGAAGAACGCCGAGGAACTGGCCAAGAACACGGCCGAGAAAACTCGCGTCATGGTGAACGACACCATGCTGCGTGAACGTCTGTCAGAGCTGCAGAAGAAGGTGGATATGGAATTCAGTAGCAAGGTCGCTCAAATGAATGAGACCATTGCCGCGCTGCCTCAGGACAGTCTCGGCGGATACGACGAAGTGTTGCGCCAACTGACGGACATGCAGGAAGCACCCGACGTATCAGAAGGCCTGATCGCTTCCGTAACAGCCTTGCGTGGTAAAGTTTTTACGGAGCGTTCGGAAGTCAGTCTGCAGATGGGTATCGCCCGCGGCCTTCAGGAGATTACAAATTCAGTCGGTAATCTGGCAGGCTTTGTCGCACAGCTCCAAAAGTACGCGGAAGCTCATCCAGGCAGCACGCGAGCGGCGGATTTCCAGTCGTTGCTGAATTTTGAGCAGTCGTTGTGGAAGGGCGCTCAGGCGTGGAACGACATGCGGACACGCTTGCTGGCCGTCGATATAACGAGGATTAATCCTCGAGATGCCAAGACGCTGGTTGACGCGTTTTCGACATTTCAAAAGTCGTCCGGACCTTATGCCGGAGAAATGAACCTGGGAAATCGGCTATTGGCCCTACAGGCCGTGGCTCAGCGCCGTATCAATGCCGAGGGAACGTTGACCGATCATTTTCGCACCGTGTTTGACGGCAAAGCGATCTCGTCTTCGTTCCTGATCAAGCCGGAGAAGGCGGGCGATGTCGAAAAGGCCGGCGAGCAGTTCTATGCCGACGCGGCCCCTTTAATCGAAAAGAACAGTCTGGTGTTTGATTACTTTACGACGCCCAGTGGCGACCAGACGATCGCCAAAAAATTGAGTGCCAATGAATTTCCTTACGCCGCCTCGAGGAAACGTGATGACTGGTTGTCGCCGCAGTCGAAGCTGGCGGCCTCCATTCTGACCCAGCTGGAGGGAGTGAAAGAACCTGATTTTGAAGCCACCGTCGCGCGTCTGGTGACACGAATTTTGCAGGAGGAGTTGAGCCTTGATCCGATCCTGCGGCTGCTGCTGGTGGAGCGAATGATCAAAGCCGGATCGGATGGCAGTGTTTACATCGCGTCGCGCTGCGATAAGGCGATGGACGAAATTGCCGGAGCCGGGATTCCGAAGCTGACCAATTGGGTCGACACTCAGGATCTGCAGACGAAGAAGCTGCGAGTCACGGCGGAAGCGTTTCTGGAGAAGAATTCGATGCCGATCATCGAAGCGGTCACCGCAGCTCAGACGGACCGCGATTCTGCCCGAGAGGAAAAGATTGGCCCGTCACTGCGATGGGTCGGATGGATGACTCGCAATGCTCGGGCCGAATGGAGCATTCTGATGAAAACCGGAATCTCCCTGGACGGTGGAAAGCAGCTGTGTATTTTCCAGAAGATTACTCCGACCTCGATCCCTGAGAAAGTACATGTGGGAACGGTTGACGCCGAATTGAGCGTGAAGCTGACGGATAAAGTAGGGCAGTCTTCGACGACGGAGGGACGGCCCGTGTTTCAGATCCTGGATTCTGAGTAGAACAACATGTGATCACGCGAGTTGTGATTGCAAAACCCGTGAGTTGAGAAAGTGGCTTCATGTCAGACAGTTTTTATTTTCGAGTGCGCGGCGAGGTCAAAGGACCGTTCTCACGCGAACAGATCGTATCGTTGATTCGCAAGAAGCGACTTGGCCGGCATCATGAACTGTCCACCGATGCGGTGATCTGGACACGTGCCGGCGAGGTTGAGGGACTGTTCGAGTCGGTCGCTCCTGCGCGGGAAGAGCAGGAAGTCAGCTACGCGATTGCGGTACCGGAAACGGACGCCAAGCAGGACACGGTCGCCTCCGGCCGTTCATCCTCGAATAGTTCTGCCGACGACGATCAGGACGATGAGTGGCATTACGCCAAAGGCCGAAATACTCTGGGCCCGATCTCATCCAATGAGCTGCGAGCGATGCTGGCAACGGGCCGGTTGCTGGGATCGGATCGAGTCTGGAACAGCTCACTGGCGGACTGGCTTCCAGCCGAAGATCTGCCGCAGTTTATGGGCTCGGTACGCGAAGATTCGCAGCGACCGCGAACAACTGCAGTTCCGCGTGGCAGTGGTGGTGGCAGCGGCGGGACGTCAACCTACTTCGATATCGTGCTCGGACTCTCCAGCGGAACTTCGTTGCCAGAGGGAACGCTGTACAAGTATCCCAGCCTGACTCGCTATCTGCAGATTTCAGAAGGGATCAACAGGATCTTCTTTCTGCTGGGTCTGCTGGGAACGGCCGGCTGGTATATCTTCATGGTCGCGGCCTCCGGTATGACTCGTGAGGGATGGATGATCGGGTTGACGGTCTTTGTGGGCTTCGCGGCACTGCTGTTAAGCTGGCTGCTGCTCTGGTTCTTATTTATCTGTGCCATGGCAGGGCTCGAGTTTGTGCGAGTCATTATCAAGATCGAAGACAATACCACCCGAGCACGTTAGGCCGATCAATAGCGGCGTTCTTGTGAGGTCGCCGTTTGCGGTTCCTGCGACTGTCCCCTCGCCCCTGTGGGGGAGAGGGTTACGGTGAGGGGGTTGTGCTTTGCGTTTTCGTTCTTGTTCGTTGTCTGCCGCGTGAAGCCCCCTCATCCGGCCTGTCGGCCACCTTCTCCCCCGCAGGGGAGAAGGACAGTGGTGGAGGTTTTCTTTTCTGTATGCTGCTTTGTTCTCCTTGCGACTGTCCCCTCGCCCCCGTGGGGGAGAGGGTTAGGTGAGGGGGTTTGTGCTTTGTGATTTGGTTCTTGTTAGTAATCTGCCGCGTGAAGCCCCCTCATCCGGCCTGTCGGCCACCTTCTCCCCCGCGGGGGAGAAGGACGGTGGAAAGCTGTGTTCTGTCTTTGCCTGGTCTTACAGGATTGAGTGCCAAAAATCATGAATCAAGTGCGATCCGAAAAGCCCAACCCACTGCCCGAACGATTGAATTGGCATCGCTCCGACATTGAGCAGTGCCTGTACTTCTCCGGCAAACGATTTACGCGAGTCAATACGCTGCTTTCGTTTCTGTCCGGGCTAATGCTGTCCTGTGCCTTCTACATTGTGGTCATGCTGTTGCCGTGGCCAACGTTTCGCAGCAAGTTTTTCGATCAGGGGTGGATCCCATACGCGACCGTCATGGCGGCCGGGTGGTCGATGGCCATCCTATTTTATAAATGGCGCAAACTGTTGATGCAGCGCCGCTGTCTGGAGATGCAAGTGGTGCCAGACGATCCGGAATTCGTACTGTCACCGCACACGGTGGATGACGTTCTGGAAAGAATCGGAATGCTGGTCGATGATCCGCGTCAGTTCATGCTGATGAATCGCATCTCCATCGCTCTGTCGAATCTGAAAAATCTGGGCCGCGTTTCGGACGTCGATGAGATTTTGCGGTCACAGGCAGAAGCTGACGAAGCAGTTTCAGAATCCTCCTACATCCTGCTGGGTGGATTCTTGTGGGCGATCCCAATCCTTGGCTTCATCGGAACGGTGCTCGGCCTTTCGATCGCGATTGGGCAATTTGGAGTCGCCATGACAGCCGCCGGAGGATCGCCGGAAGCCCTGATGCCGGCTTTGAAGAATGTGACTGGTGGCCTGGGAATTGCCTTCGATACAACACTGGTGGCACTGATGTTTGCGTTGATCATTCAAATGCTGGTGACTTTTCTGAAGAAAGCCGAGCAGGAATTTCTGGACAGCTGTTCGGAGTATTGTTCGCGAAACATCGTGAATCGCCTGCGACTACTGCCGTTTCATGATGATGACGTGGCGTAGGACGGTCAGTCGCAATGTCACTCTTCCACCTGTTTGCATGAAAGCGAATTTGCATGGCAAAACGTGCTCGTACTGGCGCACCGCCGTTTTCTCTTTTCGCATTTCAGGACATCATCACCTGCGTCATGGGAATCATGTTGTTGCTGACACTGATGATGGCACTGCAGGTCAATGTATCGCCTGGCACAGGCATGGATGCGGCGATGCAGACCACGGTAACGAACCTGACGAACGAGTCGCAGCGATTGCTGGCTGACACTACGGCACTGGAAATCCAAGTGCGAGAACAGCTGGCCGTGATGAACTCCAGTGCGTTACTGGATGCTGAGATCCTGATCAAATCGCGGGATCTGATATCAGCCGATGTGACCGCGGCTGCTGCCGACCTGAATCGCGTCAAGGAATTATCCGGAGCGTCTTCTGAACGGTTGAAAGACGTTGGAACGGAGTTTCAGCTGCGTCAG
>JBDNHX010000303.1:0-73287 GCA_041688565.1 Planctomycetaceae bacterium | reverse complement strand
CGGCACACGGAAGTGGTGCCCCTTGTTCCAGTAGAACACCGCAAGCAAAACACCGGGAGCTCAATGGCTGGCCTGCGTTTCCCTTCGCACGAATGCTCAAGACAGACCGGTTACCCGTTCCGCCCCTCCGCTAAGGCCGAAGTCGTTGGCTAGACTTTCTTCGTAGAATACTTGCATTCTTTATTCCAAACCGGTTTTATCCCGGCGCACCCTGACCCCTTTGACGTGCAGGATGACAACGGTTTCGCGGTGGCGGTGAATGCGATATCGTAACGCTTCGCTGACTGGGTGCATGATCGTCACCGACAGCCGCAGCGTCTGCATTGCTATCGTCGATGCGGCGACAAAGCGATTTTGCATCTCCACTTTTTCTGACCACAATATTTCGGGACCTGACATCATGGCGGCTCTGCTGAGCGAATTTGCGAAATCGTTGAACGTGGAAACAGCCTTCACAGTTCTGGCTGCGGCTAAAAAACTGAAAGCGGCCGGCAAGGATGTTGTTGAACTTGAAATCGGTGACAGTCCGTTCAACAGCACCGCATCAGCGATTCAGTCGGGGCTGCAGGCGATTCATGACAATCAGTCGCACTATTGTCCGTCGCCTGGAATTCCCGAGTTCCGGGATTCAGCCGCTCGTTTTTTGAATCGCGAATTTTCGATTCCAGTGGAGTCCGAGAATATCGCCGTTGGACCTGGGGCCAAGGTCTTTGAACAGTTCTTCTGTGAAGCCTTTTTGAACCCCGGAGATGGCTGTCTCGTCTTCAGTCCTCACTTTCCAACTTACGTCCCCAACATTCAGCGACGTGGGGCTCGTGCCGTTCTGACGCCGCTCAGGCAGGAGACCGAGTTTCGTCCGCAGGTTTCGGATATCGAAGACTTCCTGAATACGGATATTTCTCCGCGAGCCATCTTTTTGAATTCACCGCATAACCCAACAGGCGGAATTACCACCGAGCAGGATCTGCGTGACATCGCCGATCTGGTTCGCGGGCGCAACGTCGCCGTGTTCAGCGATGAACCGTACTGTCATATGATCTGGAAGGGACAGCATCATTCCCTGCTGGCTCAGCCTGGCATGCTGGAACAGTGCGTTGCAGCGTACACGTTCAGCAAGTCGTATTCCATGAGCGGCTGGCGACTTGGATTCTGTGCGTCGTCGCGTGAGATCATTGATGCCATCGGCAAGATGATTAATACGACGCTGTCCTGTACGCCGCCGATTGTTCAGCTGGCTGGTCGCGCGGCTCTGGATCAGGATTCGCGAGAACGCGACGAAACGATGCTCAAGTTTCGCGAAAAGGTAGTACTGCTGACCAACGGGCTGAATAAGATCGAAGGATTTTCGTCACTCGATCCGACAGCAACTTTCTACGTCTTTCCAAGTGTTAAGCCGGTCTGTAATCGTCTGGGAATCACCAGCCATGGACTGGCTCTGTATTTCCTGGAAGCCGCAGACGACAAGTTTGGCGTGGCCTGTCTGGGTGGAGAATGTTTCGGTGCCGCCGGCGGCGGTTTCCTGCGGTTCAGCTGTGCGGAGCCAAACGACCGCCTCGAACTGGCGCTCGCCTTCATCCCGGTCGCGCTGTCTCGCACGGACCGCATCGAAAAATGGATGCAGGCACATCCGGAATTCCGTCTCAAGCAGCCTTACGTTTAATGCGGCTTTGACAGAACCGAGACGGTTGTTTTAACCGTCTCGGTTCTGTTTTCGGGATCTCCAGAGTTACGAACAGACTGTACGGGGCTTACTGATGTTGGCGATTGAATCACGCGGATTCGTGCTTGAGACTTCCGTTCTGCCGCCGGCCGAGCGGATCGCATTTTTCACGTCGCTGTGCCGACTTCGATCGGGCGTCCTGCTTTGCGGATTTCAGATCGGGCCTCGAAAACATGCTGCGACCAGCACGATCGGGCTTTGCCGTTCCCTTGATCAGGGACGCTCCTGGCAGCGGTTGCCTGCCGCCTTTGAGACGCATCTGAACGGCGTGCCGGGCGAGCTCGCTTCCGCTGAGATGATCGAAGCGTCGCCCGGTCGTTTGCTTCTCGTCGCCACCTGGTTTGATCGAAGCGATCCGGATCGACCGCTGTTCGATCCAGTGACGGAGGGCATTCTGAAGTCGCAACAGCTGCTGAGTGTGTCGTCCGATCAGGGAGAAACCTGGAGCGATTGGCAAATTTTATCCACAGGCAACCTGAAGGGCTGCGCGTTGACGGGTCCCTGCCTGCGATGGGCCGATGGAACTCTGGCCGTGCTGTTTGAAAGCTTCAAGGAATTTGATGACCCGGCGCCCGGTCGACATGCCGCCTGGATGATGGTGTCACATGACGGCGGCGAGTCGTTCTCTGAACCGCTGCAGGTGGCTCAACATCCGCAGCATACTATCTATTATTGGGACCAGCGTTTGTGCGTGGGATTGCAGCCCGGGGAGTGGACGGCGCTGTTCTGGACTCACGATCTGGCCAACAAACGGGACCTGACCGTCCATATGCGGCATGGCCAGCTGGCAAAATCTTCTGCCGGCGATTCGTTGAAGCTGGCCGCCATTCAGGACACGGCATTGCCCGGGCAGATTGCTGCGCCGTTGTGGCTTTCTGATGGGCGATTGCTGGCCTTTGTGGTCGACCGCGATTGTCCGGGCACGATGACTTTATGGTGTTCCATAGATCGCGGAGAATCGTGGCCCACGGAACTTAAATTCATCGTCCATGTTCATCAGGAATCCGCAGCGCTCAGCCAGGGAAAAGAGAACATCGACTTTGCGCAGTACTGGGAGGACATGGGCAAGTGGAGTTTCGGTCATCCGGCCGTCTGTCAGATCGATGATCGCACTGTGCTGGTGGCATGGTACGCAGGAGTCCCCGACTGTATGAGTCTCCGGTGGGCTCGGATTCTGATCTGATTTCCCAATCGCCCGCCCATCATCCCGACCTGCCACCGGACCTGCCACCGGACCTGCCACCGGACTTCACCGCCGGACTTCACCGCCGGACATAACCGCCGGCGGAGAATCACGAACAGCCTTTGCTACTTTTGTTTCACATGAGCAAACCGAGTTCGAAAGGCCATCGATTCTTCACTGGTGGTGGCCCACAGAAACAGCTTGCCGCCTTCATCGACTCGCACATCAAACCCCAGCTGCAGCTTGTCGCCGATCGATGTGAGCAGCCGTGACGGGGAAACTTTGTCGTTCTTCCGCGTGTAGGTCAGCGTGTCCAGATCCCGGCCTGCCGAAGTAAGAGCAAACGAAGAACGGTAGACAGGGATCTTCAGACGATCTGAAACCACCTGGAGCAGCTGGCTGACTTCTGCATCTTCGACGTCCACTGGAATCGACTTCAGATACACGGGCAATGTCACTGCGGTGGTTTCCTGAGTCTTCCAGCCCGCTGGCCAAAGATTGTCGGATTCATCCCCGCCATCAATTTCGATCTCATAACTGTTGGCGGCGATTCGGCGCGGGCGAAATCCCAGACCGTACTGCGCCAGGACAATCGCGACCGCCGTCCCTTTGCTGTACCCATCCAGGTCGATCGTTTCCGGTGCAAAGCTCGGACGGCCTGCAAGCGATTTTTCACGAGCCGCATCGGCGAAGGTCAGTCTAACGTTTGGCGGAAGACCGAGCGATTCCACCGTGATCAAAGGCGACTGAATCTCTACCGCCCCATGGACTGGTTCGGCGAGAAGTCTGGTCAGTTCGAGCAGCTGTTCATCAGTCATTCCCCAGAGCGGACTTTTGTCGGGCGGTCCACCTGCTCCGTAAGCCACCTGTTCGTCCAAAAACGCTTTGAGTTCCTTGATGTTGGCCAGAGTGAATTTTTTATTGCCGATTCGGATTGAACCGTCAGGCGACATTCCAAACACCACAATGACCGACAGTCGCCCGTCGGTTTCCAGATCCCGGACTCCAGTTTCCTCACCGGGTTTCGGCTGGCGAAATTGAGGCGTGTAGCCTGTGTCCTGAAGTGCCCGGCCCCACTCCTGCGCTTTCACTCGATAAACCGGTTGGGGCTGAATCAGAACGTCAAGGTCCAGCGTTCGTGCGACCGGTTTGTCTTCCTGATCGGCCCGGCTGGGTTTCGCCGACGCTATTGTGCCAGACGGCTGCTGAGCCAGTCCCGAAGGGGAAAGTCCCATGACCGCGGCGAGAAAGACAACACAACGAGCACACTTGATTGAGGCGATCATTCGCATGGCCTTCGCTTTTCCGGCACCGGGAGGGGAAACAGCATTTCGAATGCTGCTGAACGGGAATCCATATCCGTCAACCATGTTCACACTTATTTTCCGCTCGATGCTTTCCTTCGCATTATTGTTGTTCAATTGCTGTGCAGGGACTGGTCGGAATTCAGGAGCAGCGGCATATCGTTGGGATCTTCGGAATCCGGCTCGGCCGGGATTTCTGTCTTCTGTCGATGAGCCAGCACCTGGTCCCGGTAATTCCGCAGCGGTGAGATCAGAGCCGCATTGATGTATCTGCGTCGACGCAGAAAATCCGCAGTCCTGACCGTAGCAGCACTCGCATTGGTCTCCATCTGATCGAGCGCGAGATTGGCGATCCGAACAGACTGATCCACGTCATTCTGAACGCGAAGAGCAGACCGAGGCTCCCAGGCGGTTCTGGCTTCCCAGCGTTCAATCAGCTTCTGCAGCAGAGAGTTCAGCATATCGTATCGTTCCGCCGGGTCCTCAATCAAAGCGGGCTGATTGACAAGCTGATCCAGAGCGGAAATCACCGGTCGCACGGACGCATCCGAAGGCGAACTGAAGAACACAATATGCAGGCGATGACGCAGTTCATCCGCCGGTGACGGATGCTGTGCGAGTTCATGGAGACGGACGATTTCATAGTGGGCAAAATAGCTCAGCAGTGGTTCCGGGTTTTCTGTAAACCGTTCCAGCCCGCCGATCGCCGCCAATGCCACCGAGCTGGAGCTGGAGATCGATTTCAGAGCACTGCCGAGGGTCTGGAAATAGTCTCGACTGAACAAATCCAGTGGATGGAGACTCTTAACGATCTCACCGTTCTGAACAACTTCCAAAGGCGGACGCGGACTGCGTTGCATTTCCATTCGCAGAGACTTGCGATACGTCCACGGCTGATCGGGCATGCCGGCCAGAATTTCTGTTTGCTGGGCCAGAGCCGTCAGGCGTCGCTGCACTTCGTCGTGATCTTTGTTGTGCGGAATTGCCTGCACCAGCTGAATCTGATGAGCCCCAAATGCCAGACGAGTTTCTTCAGACTTCAGCCCGACTCGCGCCAGTTCAAACGGCAGCTGCATGATAAAACCACCATTCGCGATGGTTACAGACTTCGGCAGCTGTGCCTTGCTGAAAATGCCAATCGGGTCTCCTGCATCAATCAACGGAAGTACGGCAATCTGAGACCAGTCCCAGCCCGTCGACGCAATCTCGCGACGCACATGATCTCGCTGAAGGCGAGCAAGGATGTCGTGGTCGACCAGACCTTTGGAATTGTCGGTGGCAATCAGAGCAATTTCACCCGGCACGATCTGCACCATGCCCACATGCAGGAAGATTCGTGACATCGAGACAAGGGTGACTCTGAGAGCCTCAGGCCCCAGGCCCTGCTGCCGAAATCGCTGACAAAAAACAGCGGCCGGTAACATGCGGGATTTGACAGCAAAGTAATATTCGCTGGTAAACTCCGAGGCGCCACCGAGCGACGCAGGAGATTCCGACGAGGCCACGATCACATCAAAGCTTTTCAGGCCGCGGTCTCTCAATGCCATGGTTTGAGGAGCGTGCAAAATTCGGACTCGGCTATCTTTGTCCGCAGGAAATTCATCGGTGCTCCAGGTAAAACGCGTCACCAGACTCGTCAGCCGCATGTCCGATCGAATAGCCACAATTTCCTGAACGGGAAAATGACTGCACGACCGAAGACAGGCGCCCGTATCATCGCCCAGAATGAGAACGCGGCCTGGCTTTTCATGATTGGCCATCGCAAGGATGCCGGGCAGAACTTCTTCCGCCGGCTGAGGAGATTGCTTGATATCCGTACTGACGCGACCCAGCGAAATGCCGTTCCGCTGGAACTCCACCACATTCCCCGCGCGGCGCCAGACAGACAGTTCGCCCGACGCACCAGAGCAGGTTACAAGAAGCCGATTGGCGTCAGATTCCGCAATCAGGTCTTTATCCACACCGCGTTCAATCGCCGCTGCAGTGCGAGGTGAAAAGATGAGCGACGAAATCCGGGTCGAATCGAGATTTCCACACAGTGCGATCACAGGGATCAGCAGCAGCCCCATGGAAGCGCCACGCGGAATAGCCAATGATCTCACTTTAACGGGGACAATTCGATCAGAACTTGTAGCTCGGAAATCAAGGATCGTCGCGATCGCCTGGCACAAGATCCCAACAGCCAGCAACACAACCGGCGAGAACCCCTGTCCAATCAAAACCAGCCCCAGGAGAATTCCCGGAATGACGGCCAACAGTGCCAGCTGACCGACCATTCGGCGGCGGTCTTCCCGCACCGACAGAACTGCGGGCAGCACTGCCGCGATCAGCAGAGTGGCCAGCTGCAGGGCTCGCAGCGCAATCACAACAGAAGAAGAACCCACGTTGGTATTGCCCCAGAGATTCATCTCTCCAAGGACGGCAAACAAGACTGGAAAGAGTGCCAGAATCAGTAACGATATGGTATTCAGACCCGCGGCGCGGAAAACGCGAACACTGGTGCCGGACGATAATCCAAGGACGCCAGCGGCAGTGATTCCAATCGCTGCGACAAGAACTGGAAGGCTGACCGGAAACAAACGTGAAAGACCCTCGATGATGCCAACAAGCAGAATCCCGGTAGCCCCAAAATGCATCAGAATTTCAGGCAGTGGCTTCTGTGGCGGTCCGGCAGAAATACTTTCATCAACGCCTGCAAGGAAAGACAGCGGCTTGAACAGGCGACAGGCGATCAAAGAGACGATGATGGCGGCAGACGATGTGGCCGCCAGAGGCCATTCCACGAAACTGTGAAGCAGCAGAGCCAGCACACCCACACTGCCAAACAGGAACGACTGCACCCAGATCGAATCTTCAGTGGAGGCAATGGACTGAAAGTAGAGACTGGAACAGGCCACGATCATTGCCACCGAAAGTGCAGGAAACAACATCGCTTTGAAGGCGTTGAATCCCGTAGCACTTCCGGATGTTTCCGTACCCGCCAGCAGAGTGCTGGTAAGAATTTCCGGTGTCACCGAGCACAGAAAGATTACCAGGATCGCCAGGCATATGGCGGGGGTTCTTTTTCGTCGTCCCACCAGATTGTAAAGCGGCAGAAAATCGATTGCCCAGCCAGCTACGAGCAGCCCGGTCGCCAGCCCAAGGGCAAACGCCATAAGTGACGCGGGGGAATTTCCGCAAAGCGTCAGCCAGTTCGCAGACAATTGCGCCGTGACAACTCCTGCAGCAGCCGCTGAAGCGAATCGGGCAAAGCGGGTGCCCAGCGGAAAAGAATTCAAGCTAAACATGCCATCCTTGCCTGATGTATTTTTGGAGCATCTTCATAAATTTGCTACTTTAAGTAGTCTGGGAGAGCCCTGCAGATCCGCCAATATACCGCTGCTGACCACTCGTGGCGAGCAGCGATTTGCCGATACCACATCCGGAAACACGATGCGATAGTTCCATTCGCCTTCGCCCGCATAATCCGTACCGTCTACGAACCCTGAAGGCAACGACTTAACGAATTGTGGCATTCCAGGCAGCTCTCCTGGAATGCTTTCACCGGTCTGGTTTTTCGGTGAACCAGCGGTTTTTACCGTAAAATTGACAAACGCCTCAAGACCGAAGCCGCTCGGGCTCATAAGGACCTGAACATGTCCACCTCACTGGAAATCTCTCTCACAGGTGAGATCCATGCCTTGGGAAAACTGCATGGATTACGCAGAGCAGGAAAGCCTCTTTTAGCCCGCTCTGATCTTCAGAAGATCAGAAGACGCCGATTCTCAATCGGAACCTGGTTCAGACTCGCAGATCTTCTGTGCTGATGCCCAGATCAGCCGCATATTTTCTGCGAACGGGTTCTACGCAATTGGCAATAAACGAATCCACCTGCTCCGGAGCGCGGCCGATGTAAAGCCGAGCGTCCAGCGTGCCGTCGAGGTCAACTGACGCAAACGACTGTTCGCCTTTGAGCCGTTCGATCAGATCGTTGGCGTCGCCCTGCGTCTTCACGCGATCCGCCGCTTTCTGACTGTGGACGCGGATCACTTCATGCAGTTCCTGGCGATCACCACCAGCCTGCACTCCGGCCATCAGAATTTCTTCAGTCGCCATGAATGGCAGTTCTGAATTCAAATTCTTCTCGATGACTTTTGGATATACGACCATACCGTCAGTGATGTTTCGGTAAAGAATCAGACAGGCGTCGATGGCAAGAAACGCCTGAGGCATCGACAGGCGACGAATAGCGCTGTCATCCAAAGTTCGCTCCATCCATTGCGTGGCCATCGTATTGTCAATGCCCGATTGAAGGCTCATGGCAAACCGGGACAGGGCACACATCCGTTCGCTGCGCATCGGATTGCGTTTGTAGGCCATGGCCGAGGAACCAACTTGTTCCTTGCCAAACGGTTCTTCCACTTCTTTACGATGCTGCAGAATACGAACATCAGTTCCCGCTTTGTGACATGTCTGCGCGACTCCATTCAGCACGGCCATGATCTGCGCATCCACTTTTCGCGAATACGTCTGACCGGTGACGGGATGATATTCGGCAAAGCCCATGCGTTCGGTCACCATGCGATCGAGCTCCACGACTTTTCCATGATCGCCCTTGAAGAGCGACAGAAACGTGGCCTGAGTCCCCGTCGTGCCTTTGACTCCTCGGAAACGCAGAGTCGCCAGACGATGCTCAACTTCCTCAAGATCCAGCATCAGATCCCAGCACCACAGAGTGGCTCGCTTTCCGACGGTTGTCGGCTGCGCAGGCTGAAGGTGAGTAAATCCAAGACATGGCAGGTCACGGAAGCTTACCGCGAACTTTGCCAGCTGATCGATCACCTGAACCAGCCGCCGACGCACCAGTTGAAGACTGTCGCGCATCTGGATCAGTTCGGAATTATCGGTCACAAAACAACTGGTCGCGCCCAGATGAACGATCGGTCGCGCCGTCGGACACTGATCGCCCCACGCATGCACGTGAGCCATCACGTCATGGCGCAGCTTGCGTTCATATCGGTCGGCCGACTCAAAATCGATGTTGTCGACAGACGCCCGCATTTCGGCCAGCTGTTCGTTGGTGATGTTCAGGCCCAGTTTCTGCTGGCATTCGGCCAGGGCAATCCACAGCCGACGCCACGTCGAATGCTTGGTTTGCGCAGACCAGATGCCGGCCATGTCGCGGGATGCATAACGAGTGATCAGCGGGTTTTCATAAATATCGTGAGTCACAAAACTACCTCTGGATTACGCTTCAATGGCAGGACACATGTCTCCTCAGTTTAGCAGGGAGTGCTTCCGTGTTCGCGGCTGCGACCTCGGCTTATCGTTTTTGAAGAAAGCTGCTGAGAATTCGGGCGGTTGAACGAATGAGCCGCGAGGCGCTAGCCGCGGGTGTTTTCGTTGTTTTTTTTAAACCCGCGGCTAGCGCCTTGCGGCTCACTGAGGGAGTAAAGGGAGCCGCTTTACGGTTCCGCAATCATCACGTCCAGCATGCGGGTCCACGCAGCCTCGGCGCCTGGTTTGTCGCCCATGCTTTGCAGCACCGTGCCCTGCATAAAAAACACAGTCGGCAGGTACTGATTTTGGGACTGCGACTCACACTCTTTCAACGCACGCTGCGTCATTTTCAACGCAAGCGGTTGTAACTCAGGAATGTCTGAAATCACCAGTGCCAGATGTGCGAATCCCAGGTCGGCCTGTCGACGGTTTTCATCCTGCAAATCGTGGAGCCCTTTCGTCGCGCCCGAGACTGGCGGGCGACTCACGTAACTATCTGCTGCGGGCGTCAGGCGTTCACTCAATTGCTGATCGGCTGAGACAAACACTCGAAACAGGCCAAGAAGAATTAGGGGGGTGTCCTGAGCTTCCTCTTTCATCTCCCGAATCAGCACATCCGTCAGGCGCGAAAGGGAGCCATCATCGACGGCACTTTTGTCAACGGTCTCTTTTCCGGCAAGGGAGCTCAGCACCTGAGATTCCAGTTGCAGTCCGCCATCAGGTCGACTCACGATCCCGACGTTCAGATTCAACACGGGCCGATCAGCGTGGTTCTCGGATTCTCGTCCCTGTTGCAGCTGCTGAGCAATAACGTCGGCGGTCATCAGCCGAGCAGCGTTTGCACGCAGTTCTTTCAGACTGACTCCGGCCCGTTGGTTGTTGTCAATAAAAAGGTATCGTCGCGGAAAGACCTGCTCGAAATACCAGGCGTCATCCGCTTCCGAAACAGGCGAGATGGCTATCAATGCGCTGACCGGATCCATCAACTTCAGGAACGCTCTGGCCGCGGCACGACGTGAGCCGACGGCCCGTTGTCGCTGCGGCACATCCACGACATGAAGGTCAGACTCCGGAGACACAAGGCTTTGAATAAACGTGCGACCTCGGTCCGCCTGCTTTGTTTGCAGGTACAGGTCTGTCAGTAAAGATGAGGCGGGAGAATCGAAGCTGAATCGAGTTACCGCCGGATTCGCGACAGTTTTTTCCAGCAACAAAATCGCCATTTCATTCAGATCGGCGCGACTGGATGCCAACATCTGGGCCAGCTTACATGCCAGAACTTCCGGCATCGCTGCCGCGTTCAAATCGACGAGCGACGTGATCAGCGGAGGCAGCCGTTCTTCAGCATCTGGCTCATGCATGGCGACAAGAATGAGCAGGATCGGGCCAGCCTGCCATCTCGGAAATATCTGTTGTGCTTCCAGAACGGAGCGGCGAAATTCTCGACGGCGATCTTCCTCTGCCAGGGCATCCAGCAGCAACTGCAGGGTCTGCGTCATTTGGTTGAAGGAGCGATCCGAGCTCCGTGGATAATCGTCAGTCCAGGCCAGACTCGTTCTTTTTAAGTCTTTGGCAGTTGCAGGGAGATAAACCTGAGCGAGTACATTAAAGAACGTTGGAGTTGTCCACAGCTGCTGATCTTGAATCAGAATCAGAGCCTCCGCAGTCTCTTCGGGATGTCGCTCCACGATTAAATGAAGCAATTGAGCCGCCCTGGGCTGCAGCAGCGGATCTTCGGCCAGGCGAGACAGAAGTGAAAACAGATGCTGAGGATCTCCATAATTTCTCAGTCCCTTGTGAGCACTGCCCAGAATGGCATCACAAAGGTCCGCAAGCCGATTTTCTGAAATGAAGAGCGGCTCAAGGCTCGTTTTCTGTTGCCAGAACGCGACGGGGTAGCGAGTCAGAACTTTCAGCCATTCGTCACACGCCTCTGCTCGCTGGCCGGCGTCCAGTAATCGTTTGGCTCGGTCAAGCATGGTTTGCATGGAACTGGACGTGGTATCGCTGCTCATGCGATCGCGCAGTTCCTGAACCTCCGCATCCCGGCCGGCGATTTCGAGCGACTCGATCAGCTTTTGCATCAGCAAAGTTGAATGCGGCGATTTTTCCAGCTGAATCTTTTGCCGCTCAATCATCCGTTCCAGTTCACCCGTGCTTTTCAGAACGGCAATCGCTCGCGATCGAATCTGATCGGGCGTTGGGCCTCTCCCATTTCGCCAGGCAGCACCGTCGCCCTGCGTCCGGCGAATCAACTGTTGCGCCAGCTGAATGGCGGCCTGAGTGTCCCCTTGTGCTTCGTGCAAATTCAGCAAATCAATCGGTGAACTGCCGGGTCTTGTAGCAGCCACACGCGTTGCTCTGGCGGCGACCTGGTCTGCCAGTTGCGACATTCCAAGCTGGCGCATTTTTGTCGCCAGATAAATCTCTTCGCTGTAGTTGAGCTGCAGCCCGTAAAGTCGCTCTGCCGCCTTTCTGGCGGGCTCGGGCTGGCGACTTTTCATGGCCATGTCCAGGATAAGAATTTCGCGGGCTTTCACAACGACGGAATCTGTTTCCGACATTTCATCGAGAATGGCCAGAGCCTCCCTGTGCTGACCTTCCAAATCGTGCAGCCAAACCAGTTTTAAATGCAGTCGGTTGTCATGCGGCAGCAGGCGAGCAGCGTTCGTCAGGTGGCCGATCGTTTCTTCTGAAGAATTGCGACTCCAGGTCAGTAGCGCCTGGGTCAGATGAAGAACTAGCTGCGACTCTGGATTTGTCCGGGCAACTCGCCGCTGACACCAGTCAACAAGTCGATCCTGCTCAGCACGTCCGAGTGTCGATAAACTCTCGCTGATGATCTGTAGAAATTGACACTCCTCCAGTGAGATCAGATGGTCGATGCCCAACGTAGACGCGGCAAATCGCAGACTCTCTCGTGGTACATTAGTAGGAATCTCAGATTTTTTTCCCTGAATCACGCTGGACGCCAGTCGGTCCGCATCGAAACGCCCGAGCGACTGCGCGGAAGCTATTGAAGCTCTTTGCGAACCTGAAAGAGAATGGCTAACCCACCAGTCCAGCAATTGATAAAGCGATGCAGAATCGTTCGCAACCGGCGCTGCCGTGGCGAGCATCTTCAACAGGCCCGTGGCATTCGCAGAATTGTCCTGAAGCTGTTGGACGTTCGGGCTTTCGGCCGCTTCATTTTTCTGGATCCGATCCAATAATTGAAATGCATCATCGAGTGCAATCTTTTGCCTGAGGCTGTCTCGACACAGTGCCAACCATAGTCCGGCTGAAAGCTGACGTTTTGTGTTGCCCTCTGCGCACAGCTTCTGAATCAGATCATCAATGGCCGACATCCTTCCGGCTAAGTCCGCACATTTGACGAGAGTCATCGTATCGGCGTCGCCGTCCCACATAACCGATGTGGCATCCAGTTGCAGCCACTCGGGATGTTTATCCAGGAGCGACTCGAAACATTCGATGAGCAAATCGATCTGATCGGGTCTAATGTCGCCTTCAGCCGCCTTCGTTTCTGCTGACGACTGCGCAGAACTGCGTGAGGAGATGTAGTACTTTGCCATATCCAGATGCACGGCCTGCAATTCCGGAAGGCCTTTTTTGGCAAGCTGGCTGGAAGCGTCCAGAGCGATAAGACTTGTACCTTGCAGATCTTGTCGATCATCCCGCAAAAACAAGATCAAAATTGCATCTGATGCTTGCTCGGAATCGCCTGCGAGCACCGTCTTCATGCTGGCCAAAAAAGTGTCTTCCTGCCCCTGTTGCCGGGAATCAAGCCACAGCGCGATTCGGCAGATTAATCGCGCCTCGCCGAAGTCCTGCGGCATCGCGGAAGCCACGAGTTCATATTTCAGAACGGATTCATCCCGCTCATGAACCCATGCGAGTCTCATCGTCGTGCGCAAGAGTGAGAGCCACGGGCTGATCCGGTTCCAGCGGGCATTGATCGGATTGGGCTCTGCCCATCGCTTAAAAACGTAGAGCGGTTGCGATAGCCCGGGTGCTGTCGCCAAACCGGCAAGCTGCGAATTTTTCCACGCGGCAGCGGCCGACGGAGTATTCGAAGGAAGCTGCAGACTGATTAAGCGTTCGGACAACTCAACCGCCTTTTCCGAATCCCCGTCAATCCACGCCAGCACGGCCATCCGCACCATGGCTTCCCAATTATCAGGATGATTCTGAAGAAAGCGATCGCAAAGTCCTTGAGCGACATCGTATTTCTTCAGCAGAAACAGTTGATCAACGGCCATTATGATTTCCTGGGCCGGAACATTTCCGCTCACCATTCCCAGCCAGATGACTTCCGCTTCACTCACGTCGCCGAGTCTCAAAAGTAGATTGGCCAGCCGCATCCGGCTCTGCTCTGATGACGTGACACGATTGACTCGCCGCTGATAATCAGCAGCGGACTCGATGTCTCCAACGTCTTCTGCGAGTTGCGACAACTCCTCCAGCAATATCACGTCCACAGCGTCGGATGTCAGTGACTGTTCAATTCGCTGGCGCGCCGAAGTGAGATCGTTGGCTGCGCGAAATGCTGCGACCAACTCAAGGATATTATCTTGCTGCTGATCGTGTTGCCGACGACTTTGTTCCAGCTTCTGAATCAGTCGATCAAATTGGTTGATGCGCAAATGCAGCGAGGCCAGGGACGAGACGATGTCCGTTCGGGTGTCGCGATCTGTCGACTGCTCAAATGCACGCCAATAGAGTTCAATCGCTTCCGCCGTGTCATTCTGAGTGGCGAGTGTCCGGGCGAGCGTCAGCAGGGACGTTTCATCTGTCGCATTGGATCGCACTGACCGTCGCAGAGCGTCTAGTGCGTCGTCTTTAAAACCCATTTCAAGGCACAGATCCGCGTAGAACTGCAGATACTCCAGGTTTCCTGGAGCGGCCGCGATCAGTGATTTGGCCGCCTGCAGAGCTTCCGTCTTTCGCCCCAGTTTCTGTTCCAGCTGGGCGATGTGTTTGAGATGTTCGGTGAGAAATCGCTGGTCGATTCGGGCCAGATGGCGATGAGCCTCAGCTGCATCCGCGTTCTGTCCGTTTTTCTCAAGCAGCGCTGCAGCCGTTGACCACGCACTGACAGAATCAGGCTCCTGAGTCGTCGCTTTCCGGATCGCGGCAAGAGCCTCCTCTGTCTGGTCCCCAGCGTCAAAATATAAAGCCAGCGTTCTCCACTGGTCGACGGTAGCTTCCGAATTCTTCTCAAGATCGTTGGCCAGCCTGAGTGTCTCAGCATTCAACGTTCCGCTGGCTTGAAGGGTCAGCAGGCGCTCGTCCAGCACCCGCTGCTTCTCGTCAGACGATTCGGCCATTGCTTCGGCAAGCTCCAGTTGCTGCTGCGATTCGGCCAGAAGGGAACTGCGATCTTCGGCCGGAGCTTCGCGCAGCATCTGAGCGAACCGGATGCGGTCAGTGAATTCCGGAGTCATTGCGCACGCTGACCGCATCGCGTCGAGACCTTCGTCGCGATGCCCAAAGCGATCCAGCAGTTCGGCAACACGAATCAGATTCGCAGTCGTCCGCCGCTCACCCTGAGCGATGGAATTCCAAATCTCCATTGCCTCCTGAGTCCGCTGGAGAGAATGCAGCAACTGACCCAGGTACTCGCGATACTGTGGATCAGCAGGCGCAAGCTGGATAGCCCTTCGATAGAATTCGATCGCCTTTTCCGGCATCGCACCGCGGCGTAAAAGTTCAGCAACTCGCGAAACCTTCGCCGGGTCATCAGGCCTGTCGACCAGCAACAAATTCCACACGCCTGCGGCCTTCGCCTGCTGCTCTTCAACCGACAGATCCTGACGACGAAGATAAAGCAGTCCCCATTCCTGAATGTGGTCCGCGTTTCCCTGATCGTAGCGATGCAGCTGTTCGTACTCCGCAATCGCTTCCGCATACTTTTCTTCTCGAATCAGCTGCTCGATCACAGCCTTCCGAATTTCGACGCTGGACGGCGCGCGTTTGAGCGCCTTCACGTACCAGTCCCGCGCCTCCTCCGTCCGCGATAGTTGCGCCAAAATGCGTGCGCCTCGCAACATCGCATCCACGTCGTCCGGATGACTTTTCAGCCACGCTTCGTAATAGCTGACAAGGCCGGGCTCATCCTGCGTTCGCCGATAAACGTCTTCGATACGACTGCGAGCCTCCCGAAAGAGCCAACTATCGGAATCAAGCTTTTTCAGCTGCGATTCGAAGTCTGCCAGAGCTTCCTCTTTTCGGCCCAGACGCAGTTTCAATTCGGCCGCTTTCATCGCCGCCTGCGCCGCCTGATAGGGATCCCGGTGAAGAGTCGCCAGTTCCGAAAAACGAAGCAGTGCCGATTCGAAATCGCCTTCCTCAAACAGCGTCGTGGCAATCTGTTCTTTGACTCGCAAGTCCTTCGGAAACGACTGTTCCATGCGCTTCCAGACCTCAGCCGCTTTGTCTGGCTGCTGCGAACGCCGAAGGGCTCGCCCAAGTTCCTGAAAGATTTGAATCAGCTCTGTCTTCTCTGGTGATCGACTGATCGATCGTTCAAAAGCTTCCGCCGCTTCCGCCGCACGACCGAGCTGCATCAATGAACGCCCCAGATACCAGCTGGAAAAGGCATCCTCAGGACGCGCGGTTTCGGCCTTGAGAAATGCAGCAGCAGCCTGTTCGTCACGACCTCCGCGTTGTTCGATCAATCCGATCACGGTCCAGAGGGCGCTCGTCTGATTGGCATCCTTTGACGCGGCAGCCTGTTCGTCCAGAGTCTCTCGAAAGCTGTTGATCGAGCCTCGTTCGAGATGAAACGCATAGACGCGATCGAAGGCGGTGCCAGGCTTTGGCTGTCGCAGCACCAGCTTCAGAAATCGTTCATAGCCGGCGCGAGCTTCCTTTTCTTCGTCGGAGCTTTCCGTGTCTTCCGCAACTGTTTCATCGGGCTCATTCTGCGCAGGAACGGCGACGTGTGAAGCAGCCATCAGGCGCAGCGTGGAAACTCCGCAGAATGCGGCCATGGCACACATCGCGATCTGCAGAGCTTTTCGTTGTAATAAACTGAACATCATGCTGTCAGCGTTCCACCGCATCAAAGGCTTCAGGGCATCGATTCAATGGGAATCGATTTGCGATTATAGTAGGCATCACTCTCCGAGTGATGAATGCCAAGGGCCGCGTGTTGCGGCCTTCGTCACTCGGAGAGTGACGCCTACTTTGTCAAGTCGGTTGCTGAGAATAGTAATGCATTCGTGCTTCCGTCGCACGAGGATCCGCTGCATCGCCGCCCGTTCTGTGACGAAAAACCACCTGAATCTTTGACGGAACTCGGGCCAGTGGTTCTACCCTTCTTTCTCAAGCGGGTTGTTGATTTAGTCACAACCTGAGCCGCGAGGCGCTAGCCGCGGGTGTGGATTTAATCGTAACCCGCTGCGTCAGCGAGGGATGTTGGAAAAAAAGTGGGCAATTTTATCCCTCACTGACGTGTCGGGTTGTGAAAACCAATTAAATCAACGCCCCTTGCCGCGGGTGTTTGCCTGTTTTTTTTTTACACACCCGCAGCTAACGCTTTGCGGCTCATTAAATCAACAAGCTGCAAGCCGGCGTGGATTCACTCGGTGACGGCCGAAGCCGCCGACTTTCTGCGGATTTCCCGGGTGTCCCGCATTCCGTGCGGTAGAATTGCGGGGATTCTCGCAGCTACTGATGTTCGCTATCATGAAGGCTCTTGAGAAAACATCCAAACCGACTGATACTCATCGGACCGATCTATGAAACGCGTGCGACTGGGAGCGGCCACTCTTAACCAGACTCCCCTCGACTGGGACGGAAATACACAGCGCATTTTGCAAGCCATCGCACAGGCTCGCCAGCAGGACGTGCATGTCCTGTGTCTGCCCGAGCTCTGCATCACCGGCTATGGCTGCGAAGATATGTTTCTGGCACCGCACGTGTGGCAGACGGCCTGGGAAATGCTGCAGAAGATCGTCACTCACACGGAGGGAATGATTGTTTCCGTGGGCCTGCCGCTGTTTGTCACCAACGGCGTTTACAACACCGCCTGTGTGCTGTCGAACGGTCGCATCGTGGGCTTTGTGGCGAAGCAGCATCTTGCCGGAGATGGCCTGCACTACGAACCACGCTGGTTCCGTGCGTGGCCTGCTGAAACGATTACAGAATATCATCACAACGGTCAGAGCTGGCCGATTGGCGATCTGCTGTTTGAATATGACGGAGTCCGCATGGGCTTCGAAATCTGTGAAGACGCGTGGGTTGCGGGACGGCCGGGCATTCGAATGGCCGAATGCGGCGTGGATATCATTTTAAATCCCAGTGCCAGCCACTTTGCATTCGGCAAGCATGAGATCCGAAAACGATTCGTCCTGGAAGGATCACGCTCATTCGGTGTCAGTTATATCTACGCCAATCTGTGCGGCAACGAAGCGGGGCGTGCGATCTATGACGGCGGCGCCCTCATTGCTTCGTGCGGCAGTCTTCTGGCCACGGGGGCTCGCTTTCGTTTTGCGGACACCGATATCACGGCGGCGGATATTGACATTGATCTGACAAGAACTCGGCGGGCCAGCATTCATGCCATGGCGGCTGACGTGTCCGACGACATCTTTGATCGAGTCGTGCCGATTGCCGGTCGATTTTTGCCCGTTCAAAGTAAGATCGAATCGCCAGCATTCGTCGCTTCTCCGTCGCGGTTTGATGAGTTCACTCAGGCCGTTTCGCTGGGGCTGTATGATTACCTGCGCAAGAGCCGCTCGAATGGCTTTGTGGTCAGCATGAGCGGTGGTGCGGATTCGTCGGCCTGCGCAGTGCTGATCCGCGGAATGGTGGAACTCGGACTGGCCGATTTGGGGCTGGAAGGGTTTAAGAGTAAGCTCAGTTACCTGCCCGGCATCGCCGCTGCCGCCGACGCGAATTCCCTGATGAAGCTGCTGTTTGCCGGTGTCTATCAGGGGACTCGCAACAGTTCCGATGTGACACGAAACGCGGCCAGAGAAGTCACGCGGGGTGTTGGCGGGCAGTTCTATGAAATCGACGTGGATCAGATCGTCCAGCTGTACACGGGGGCCATCGAAACGGCTATCGAACGCCGACTTACATGGCAGACGGACGATATCGCTCTGCAGAATATTCAGGCGAGGACTCGTTCGCCGTCTGTGTGGCTGCTGACCAATCTTCGCAATGCCTTGCTGCTGGCGACAAGCAATCGGTCCGAGGCTGCGGTTGGTTATGCCACAATGGACGGCGACACATCAGGCGGGTTGAGTCCCATCGCGGGGATTGACAAGGCGTTTTTGCGCGAGTGGCTGAGACAGCTGGAACAGCAGGGGTCTGCAGGAGTTCAGCCGGTGACGTCGCTGCACCTGGTGAATGGGCAGCAGCCAACGGCCGAGCTGCGTCCGTCGCAGTATGAGCAGACCGATGAAGGCGATCTGATGCCGTATCCGTTGCTCGATCATATCGAGCGACTGGCGATTCGCGACAAGCTCAGCCCCGCGGACGTTCTGGAGACGCTGATTCGTGAGTCGACGGATTATTCGGCCGCGCAGCTTTCTGAATGGGTTCGCCGCTTCTTCACATTGTGGTCGCGAAATCAATGGAAGCGTGAACGCTATGCGCCTTCTTTCCACGTGGATGATAAGAATCTGGATCCTAAAACCTGGTGCCGATTCCCAATCCTTTCCGGAGCCTTTCGCTACGAACTGGATCGATTGCCTTAGCTGTCGCATCTCCCCCGCGGGGGAGAAGGACGTTCTGGATTGTCCCCTCTCCCCTGTGGGGGAGAGGGCACACTAATTCCAAAGCCGCACCCGTGGACGCAGGGATTCGGGAAGTACTTGCTCAAGTCGCCGGCGGGCTTCTGCTTCGTGAGTTCGGGTGCTGAGATGCGCGAGAATGATCAGTTCGTTTTTGAAACGTTCGGCGCGTTCCAGAATATCATCCAGATGCATGTGGCCGAACTTGTGGATCTTCTCTTTGCGATGTTCGGGGCGAAAGAAGGTCATTTCCGTAATCAGTACTTCGGCATTGTAGACGTCCGGATGAGCATCCAGGCCAGCCGGTGACGTGTCGCCGGTGAAGCACAGCAGCGGCGTCAGTGTTTCATGAGCCACCTCAAGCCCCTGCAGACGCAGGTCACGGATCTGGTCGCCCTTGAGCCCGTGATATTCCGGTTTAAGTTTCTTGCGAACGTCGTACACAACATAGCCGACCGACGGGACGGTATGCTTTGTCGGAAACACGGCCACACGATGTTCACGCGACAGCGTAATCAGATCGCCTTCTTTGACGCCGACAAGTTCACACACCATGCGGCCGCGATCGAGACGCTGCCACGCCTTCAGGACTCGCCACACGTCATCGACGATTTCCTGAGGCAGGTAGATCGTCGGCGGATCCATCTTCATCATGCGGCGACGAGCCACATACACGGGCAGTGCGGCAAGATGATCCAGATGCCCGTGCGTGACAAGAAAGAACTGAGTCCCCATAAACGACCACGGACTGGCTCCCAGTTCGAAGCCGATCTTCAGCTCCTGAACTCGCCAGTAACTCTGCACGGCAGCCCGTGAATAGCCCTCAATGGTCAGGGCTTTATGTCGAATGGTGTCGTACGGAAGATTTTCAACCATGGTGGCACAGTGCGTGGAAGGAGAACCAGAAAAGATCAGAAATTTTGAAACCCGACACTGTCAGGCGGACAAGCCCGGCAGGCCAGCGGGTTGTGGATTTAATCTTAACCCGATGCGTCAGCGAGGGATGTGTGGCGAAGAACCCTGGCAATTCCATCCCTTACTTGCGTTTCGAGGTCTGAAAACCCAGTAAATCAACAACCCGCTCGCCGACCACGCTGCATTCCAGAATTGGCCTGACACAGGCCAATTGCCTCACTGAACCGGTGATAACAGTGTGGTGATATGCGGAATGATGTTAGCCGCCGGAACGGATTCCTGACTGCCATTCTTCAGGTCTTTGATCTGCCACTGGCCCGCAGCGAATTCATCACCGCCGGCAATCAGAGCCAGTCTGAAGCCTTTCTTGTCGGCATACTTCATCTGCTTGCCAATGTTTTTGGCTTCCGGATAAACCTCCGTGCCAATTCCGGCTTTTCGCAGCATTCGGCCCATCTGCAGGTAATCGGAAACGCGAGTCGCATCGAACATTGTCACCAGCACCGGAGCCGGCGTGGTCGCTTTTCGCGTCATGCCCAGTTCTTCCATCGCCGCCAGCATGCGGTCCAGACCAAGACTCGCGCCGACTCCAGGAAGTTGCTGCGCGGTGAACAGATCGGCCAGATTGTCGTAACGGCCGCCCGAACAAACGCTGCCAATTTCCGGCAAATCGCCCAGCAGCGTTTCGTAAATGGTGCCCGTATAATAATCGAGACCACGGGCAATCGCCACATCCAGCGACACACGGCCAGCAGGCCAGCCACAAGCATCGACCGAAGTAAACAGTTCACGAAGATCCCGCACGCCCTGTTCGCCGGTCGGGCTTCCGGCCAGCATGCCTTCAAGCTCCGTCAGAACCTGATCGGGGGTGCCTTTCAGCTGAGCCATGTTCAGAACCTGCGACGCGCCCTCGGCGGTGATTCCGACTTTTTCGACCATCTCAGTTGCGACAGCATCGCGGCCAATTTTGTCGAGCTTATCAAGGCACCGCAGGATGCCGACCGCATGCTCCGACAGACCACATTTTTCGAGCAGTCCGTTCAGGACTTTGCGGTTGTTCACGCGAATCTTGAAGCGTTCAATCCCCATTTTTTCGCACAGATCATTGATGACAAACAGCGTCTCGATGTCCGCAGAATTGCTCATCGTGCCGATGGTGTCAAAATCGCACTGCATGAATTCACGGAAGCGGCCGCGCGCCGGCCGTTCGCCGCGCCAGACGGGTGCAATGTGGTAACGACGGAACGGCACACCCAGTTCCTGAACGTATTGAGCCGCAAATCTGGCCAGCGGCACGGTCAGATCGAATCGCATGGCCACATCGCGGTCGCCCTGATCGGTGAAACGAAACACCTGCTTGTCCGATTCTTCACCGCCCTTACCAAGCAGCACTTCGGCATATTCCAGAGCCGGCGTATCAATCGGAGCAAATCCATAGCTTCGATAAACCGAACGAGCGATATCAATCAGGTGCTCACGGGCCATCATCTGGTCGGGAAGAAAATCCCGAAAGCCACGAAGTGTTTGAGGTTTGATGCGATGGGTTTTCTTGTCAGACACGAAGCTAACCAATAAATTCAAAGTGAAAGGAAATGAGGACTCAGACAGTTCTGACGCCCGGTGTTGCTTTGATGTTCGCGATTTTGGGGACAGGCCTTGAGAACCTTTTCAAGTTCCGCGGCAATCTCTTTCCAACGCCACTGCCCCCGCGGCAGTGGTCCACAACGCCTCCGCACCACTACTACAGCCAGTTGTCTGAAACAACCAGTCATCTCGCCACAAACAACCCGCGTTCAGCAGTGCTGTTCGTCAGGCCATCTGCAGCACCGGCAATGACACGGGACCACCGGGGGCTCGACGAGACCGCGCGGGCAGAACGGCATGAGCGTATTCCCACAGCTGCTCGGGAGTTTCGAAGAACTGGTCGTAGACACCGTCGTTGTCGTACTCGCAGGAATCCGTCGTGTAATCACGGCAGATCTGTGGTCGCGTGTGATAGGTGCCACACATGTTGTCTGCCTGCAGATGCTTGCAGTCGCCGGGAACCAGCAGGAACCAGGACGTTCCATCGACAAACACGGAGAGCGGTCCGTGCATCATGTACCATCGCATGTTGTCGAACTGTTCCCACGTTTTGGGAGTGTCAATGCTCATCGCAAAATAACGACAGCATCGGGCGGTGCAGTAGCTGCACAGCACTTCGCCCGCTTTCAGAGTTTCCCGAGTGACCCGTGTTATTGAGTCCATAATCACATGTTCCTGCTGCCGCGACCGGCTGAATGAAGGACCTGAACGACCAGATTTTCAAAGTCTTCCCGGAGACTTTCCGGCCGGAAAGTCCTCCTTACCACTGAACCGCACCGACTGACCGGACGTGATCTGAATGGAGTGCGTTTCGCAAATCTCGAGGCGAAATTCGTGCTCCGGTCAGCCACCTCTCTGCCGCATCTTACCGAATTCTCACGCCGACGCGATGGACCGCAGCCGACCGTAAAAAACAGGCATCGGCAGTTTCTGCCGACTCACTTCGGCAGACCCTCCTAAAGAATCCTGTCAGGATGTTTGGGCAAAGTTTACGGATTATTCTGACGATAACGATTAGGACACCACCCGCCAGGGCGATTTGCGCCTTTGGCATGTTGGCAGGAAAGATCAAGCAACGTGAAGCCAGGCAAATACCGGGCATCACAGGTTGTCGAAGACCCCGGTCTTTGACTTCAGGAGGCTGACCGCGTGAATACAACCCGATGGAAGCGACCCACGGGAGCGTTACTGCTCGCAGCATTGTTCAGCCAGGGGTGTGCTGCCCCAGGCGCACGGTTGCAGTACCTGATCGGGGAAGAAAATCCCGTTCGTCACTATCGCGATTATGCGACTGCCATTGAGTACCCTGTTGAGCCGGAAGGCCATCACACCAATCCCGAGCTGTTTCGTCCGCCACGGACGATCACCAGTCTTGAAGATGTGGAACAGCGGCCGGTTCATCTGGATGAGTGCATTAAGCTGGCCCTTTCGAACTCGGCCATTCTGCGTGAAGACCAGACGTTCGGTTCCCCTGCCAATCCGTTGATGAATAACCCGTCGCGAGTCGCATCGGTGTATGACAGTGCGATTCAGGAAACCAGCTTCCTGTTCGGCAACCGTGGCGTTGAAGCAGCGTTGTCAGACTTCGATCCAATTTTTACTGCCAATCTGCAGTCGGGCCGATCCGAAGATCCGCAGAACACCGCGAATCTGGGCCTCCAGGCGGGCGATGTGCTGGAAGACGATACCGGACAATTGTCGGCGCGTCTTGAAAAGAGTCTGGCAAACTCCGGAACCGTCGCGATTCAGCATGAATGGAACTACAGCCAGAATAATCTGACTCGCCTGTTTCCATCAGCGTACACCGGATCCATTCAGGCAGAATACCGTCAGCCTTTGCTTGCTGGATTCGGTACAGAATATACGCGTATCGCCGGTCCCCTGGCTCAGGGTCTCCGCGGCGTCAGCGGTGTGTCGCAGGGTGTGTTGATCTCGCGGATCAACTCGGACATTTCGCTGGTGGAGTTCGAACAGTCCGTCACCAGCCTTGCGCGAGATGTAGAGAACAAATACTGGGATCTGTATCTCGCACTGCAGCTTTACCATTCCGAAGTTAAGACGTTTGAAGATCTCGTCACATTTCGGGACTCTCTTTCAGTCCGCGCGGAGATGAAGCAGGCTGAACTCCTGGCGATCAGCCGACTGTACGAGGCGGATGCACGTATGAAAGGCTCGCTGGCTGACGTCCTTAGCGCAGAGCATCGCCTTCGCCGTCTGCTGGGACTGCCACTGAATGACGGCCAGTTTTTGACACCGATTGACCGACCAAGCGAAGCTCAGTTGGTTCCTGACTGGGAAGCGTCTCTTCTGGAATCGCTGGCCAATCGTCCCGAGTTGCGTCGTCAGAAGTGGGAAATCCGCAGTCTGGAACTGCAGCTGACAGCGGCCAAAAATCTGTCTCGTCCACGTCTGGACTTTGTGTCTCAGTACCGAGTCAACGGCTTTGGTGATCAATTGTTCGGATCAGAAGACGACGATGGCCAGACCGACGCTGGCTATCGCAGCGCTTACGAATCGCTCACTCAGGGCGACAACATTGGCTGGGGCACCGGTCTTCAGTTCTCGATGCCGCTCGGCTTGCGACTTGCAAGAGCTCAGGTCCGCAACTATGAACTTCGACTGCGAAAAGCACGTGCCGTCCTGCAGGAGCAGGAGGTCGAGGTGGCTCGAGAACTGAACAATGCTATCCTGGAAATGGACCGCTGGTATTTGCTGGCGGAGGTTGGGGCCAAGCGAGCCATTTCGTCTGTGAGTCTCTCCGATGCAACGCTTGAGCGCGAGACTCTTGAGGAAATTCGGGATGTCGCATCGTTTAACCGCGTCCTTGATGCGAAAATCGGCAGCCGTGATGCCGACCAGGGGTATCTCCGCAGCATTGTGGAATATAACAAGGCCATTACCGAGCTGAATTTCCGTAAGGGAACTTTGCTGCAGACCAATTCGATTTATCTGGCGGAAGGCCAGTGGAATCCTGAAGCCTACGAAGATGCTAAACAGCGGGGCGAGGCGATGACGCATGCTCTTGACAATACGCACGTCGACGCTGTTCCGGCGGACTTCACTCGTGGGGCTGCACCAAATGCCTGGGAAGCGAAAGGCAATCCTGATCGCCCTCACATCCCTGGCGTTGTCAACGGCATGACATCTGATCCAAATCAGTCTGCCACGAGTGTTACTCCAGCTGGCCCGTCGATGGAAGTTCCGGAGGCCCCGGCAGAATCTTTGCTTGAGGAGACACAGCCAGCGTTACCTCGTGAGAAGGAAGACTCTGAGGCTCCAGCCAAACCATTCGGCAAGCCACCGGAAGAGCTGTTCGACGCAACGCACATCGAACCGGCCCCCTTCGACGAGGCAACGCCTTTACTGCCCGAACTGCCGAGGTTCCGCCAGACCTCCAGCAAAACAGGTCGGTAACGAACGTCAAAATCCACGCCCTGTCCTTACCGTTTTCGGCGAGCGGCAGGGCGTCGGCGTTATAGGCCCGTGGCGGAACGCGCCAAGGCTTTCGGAATGTTGGCTACTCGAACAGAAAACTGAACCGCTTTCAAAACACGGCTGTTTTCGAATTTCGGTTCCAAAAACACGGAAAACTTTTTTCCGCCGATCGCACTTTGTTACGCTTCTGGGGAATTTAAGATAGCGCACACAAAGTTTTCCCGGATTTCGCCGCAACCACATCCAACGCCGTGCCCAACAGTATTGAGCCTGACCCCTTTGAATTTGCTTCGCAACCGGAAACGTCATTGAGGGATGGAATTGCGTGCATTCGTCGTCTCAAATCCCTCGCTGCCGCGTCGAGTTGCGATTAAAGCAACAGTCCGCCTGTCCGGCACGAAGTGCAGTTCTCAACCGGCCCCGCAATGCCCGTGTTGTTCATGAAACCCAAAGCGATCAGAGCGGGCCATTCGGCAATGTCGCCTCGCTGCGCCACGTGAAGATGATCTGGCGGAGTCGCCTGAAACAACAAATCAATCCCGAAGTATTTCGCATGATGCACCAACTGCTCATCGAGCCATTAGGCGAGCGGCAGATTTCTGGTTACCGTCGAAAACCGGGGGCTAGCGCCCTGCGGCTAATAAAATCAGCCGTCACGCGCTAGCGTCCGGTTGTTCGGATTGGTAGTTCCTAATCTGCCGCTCGCCTTACTTCCGATGATCATAGGTTTTTCCGGTCACCCGATCAGCCCCGAGAAGACGGCACCGCTGCACCGCTTGATTCATCAGGTGAACGATGGCTATCTCATCCGCCGCAAGATGTCCACACGAGCTATTCGAGCGATGATTTCAGCCTCATGGCTGCTAATTCGGTTCAGTGGTAAGCAAGAAGCCTGGAAGCCACGCCTTGGTTGTCAACAAATCCTGTGGGCCTTTACGTGCTCAACGAACTCACGACCAACCGCTTTCGCAAGTGCAACTGGCACTGCGTTTCCGATTAGGCGTCCCATAACGTGGAACACGACTTTTGCCCCTTTCGGCAGAAAACGATAGGACTTTGGGAACGTCTGCAGCATAGCAGCTTCGCGTAGAGTGATGGCTCGGTCTTGCTCCGGATGACCGAATCGTCCGTTGCCATAACCAAAGCATTGTGTAGTAATTCTGGGCGCGGGGCACTCCCACGCCATTCTGCACATCAATGCCAGACTTTTGCAGTCCGTGACTGAGTCCACCTACGCCACAAAAAAGGTCAACGCCAGAAATCATTTTAGTCGCCTCCTGCAGTTGGCCGCGCACCTGCATCCAAGAACATAAATCCCGAAACGTAGCGACTAAACGACTGAATCACCTCTCTGAGATAATCGACTGTTCTCGTCTTTAGATCAATCAGATCGCTTACCGTTACGTTTTCCCCCGATTGCTCAAATGATATCGAACCATAAGCTAATTGATTTCGGAGATTTTTTATAAACAAAAGCGAACTCTTGTCATTGCGGAAGTGCCGTTTGGCCGCAGTACTAACGGCAGGCGCAATCTGCTGGACACACCCGATTCGCTCACTAATCGATTCGATCGCTGCAATGTCCCAATTGCCGCCACTCCCCTTCTCGATTTCCCACGCTGAAATATCTCCTCCTTGGAGGAGCAGGTCGCAAAAGACCAAGTTGGTTTGGTGTCGGTTCTCTGGATTCAATAGTACATGCGTCCTGGCAGTCGAGCGGATCCATTCGCTTCGGATTGGGGATTCTAATTGTCCGACGGTCCACGCACCCGAATGTGCCGTTGCCTGCGAAACGGCCACGACGCACCATGTTGCCGTGGCTTCAACCAAGTTGTATAGCTGCAGGTAAACCGCTGAATAGAGCATGCGTTGTTGGCGAGTCGTTACGATTTGGCCATCAATTGCTGGCGGACCTGTCTGCGCGGCTCGCTCGATTGAATCCAGTAACGCAATATACGATTCGAGCTCATCGACTCGTTCGTCAAATGCGGCAGTGTCCATACTCATTCGTCCAACAACCTGTCTCGCACGAATTCCAGTCGTTCTCGCAACCTGCGTTTGGCGTTCGCACCCCCGGCCTTGCTGTAGCTCTTAAATTCGTCGCCGTTAATCCAGCTTGAAACGTTCGGGACCTGCTTCTTTAGTTGAGGTGAAGTAGTAATCGCTAGAAAACTGCAAATTGCAAGCGACTCAAATCGTGTGTATACACCTTTCTCCGGGACCGGTGCTAACTTCATGAATAGCTCGTCCTTTGCCAATTCGACTACGAGGTCAAGGAACGGTCCAGAAAGAGCGCCGCGTCTGACCTCAGCGGTGTTGGCAATTTTGCTCCCCGTATTGATTCTCTCAAAGATATCGAATCTCGCCTGTTCATCCGCATGTTCATTCAGAATAGTTCCTCGGATTGATCGGTTCTTCACCTTGAGTTGGCGGGATTCGGGCAGGTCTTCAAAACGTAGCCCCTCAAGTTCTGTCAGTTCAGTGAGTTCGCCAATTTGCAGATTGTTGCTGACAGATTGCTGAATCGTTCGAAGCCTCTGGGAGCCGTCGACGACTTCAAGCTTGCCATCAGGTTGTTCTCCAAAGAATAGAAATGGGATTGGTAGACCCCTCAGCAAAGATTCGATGAACCGCGATTTACGTTCATCTTCCCAAGTGTCTTCGCGTTGATACCCTGGGATCTCGAGATTCTCTCGAAGTTGCCCCGGGCTGAGTGGTTGCCCTATTCGGGCGGAATCGCATTTGGGGCGACGAACAATCTGCGTTTTGCCGTCCGGCTCAACCGACCAGCGACATGCCAGCCCAAAGCAACGCTCGGGGTTCGCTTTTGCCGTCTGCCTTGCTGAGGTATCCTGTTTCGCATGAGCACACAAACACTCTTTCCACTGACGGTTCTGATTAGTCTCATGTGTTCTGCCGTCGCGCAGGATGCCGATCCCAAATTGGAAACATTCTTCAATGAGCATCTTGAAGAATCGTTCCGCCTGAGACCGCTCGAAGCTACCGTGCTGGGTGACCATCGCTTTGATCATCTGCTGGATGATATCTCCTCTGAGGCCCGACGTGGGTGGCTTGACCATTATCGAATCCAGCTGAAGCGACTGCCTGAGGCGGTCCCGTATGACGGACTGTCGCGCAACGGTCAGATTGATTTTGAGATCCTTCGTGACGAGCTGATTCGAAACATCTGGCTGGCCGAGAATACTCGTCCGTTTGAAGAAGACCCGCGAACCTATGGCAGCTATATCAGCGACAGTGTGTATACGCTGCTGACTCAGTCCACACTGCCGCTGGAAACCAATCTCAAAAACGCAATCTCGCGAATTGGCGAGATCCCGCGGATTGTAAAGACAGCTCGCGAAACGCTGCGAGATTCACCACCTTCGATTCTTGAAACGGCCATCCTGCAGAATCGCGGAGCCATCGGGCTGTATGAAAAAGGAATCTTTGAACTGGCTGGTAACAGCCCGCAGCTGGACGAACTTCGCAAAGTCTCCGCATTGGCGGTGACGGCCTTGAAAGAGCATCAGTTGTTTCTTGAGGACAGTCGGCGTCTTCGCGCCAACGGCGAATGGCGTCTCGGCCGGGATCTGTTTTCCCAGAAGCTCGAACTGGTCCTGAACGCCGGCATGTCAGCCGATCAGGTGCTGGCGGATGCGGAGAATGAATTTATCCGCGTCCAGCGTGAAATGTATGTGGTGTCACGACAACTGTGGAGCCAGTATGTGCCCGGCAAGGTGCTGCCACCGGACGATGAAGCCGGACGGCGAGAAACGATTGCGATGGTGACGCATGCCGTCAGCCAGGAACACGGAACTCCCGAAGCTCTGGTCGCGGATGCGCGAGCGACCGTTGGGCGGATCAAGGAGTTCATCACTCGCCAGGACATTCTGCGACTGCCGGAACCCGATCGTTGTCAGGTCATTGAGATGCCGGAATTTCGCCGGGGAAATTCGTTGGCCTATCTTGAGTCTGCCCTGCCGCTCGATCCACTGGGCACAAGTTCCTATGCGGTCAGTCCGCCGCCAGCTGACTGGGGTGCGGATCGAGTCCGCAGTTTTCTGGAAGAATACAATCAGCACATGCTTCAGGTGCTGACGATTCACGAAGCGTATCCAGGGCATTATGTGCAGCTGGAGTATTCGAACCGCTGCCCGTCACTCATCCGCAAGGTTCTGCAGTCCGGGGTCTTCATTGAAGGCTGGGCTGTGTATACCGAACAGATGATGCTCGATCAGGGCTACGGCGATGGCAGTCTGCCGTTGCGTTTGAATCAGCTGAAGTTTTATTTGCGTGCGGTGGCGAACACCATTCTTGATCACCAAATGCACTGCACGGAAATGACGGACGAAGAAGCCTTCGCATTTCTGACGGAAGGGGCGTATCAGTCAGAAGGTGAAGCGCGGCTGAAGATCATTCGAGCCAAGCAGAGTTCAACGCAGCTGAGCACCTACTTTGTGGGACGTATGGCCCATTATCGATTGCGGCAGCAGATCCAGCGCGAACTGGGCGATGAGTTTGACCTGGGACGCTTCCATGAAGCCGTTCTGGATCATGGTTCTGTGCCGATGAAGTATTTACCCGAACTTCTGAAGACGCGTCTTGAACAGCCCAGATAGCCTTTGATGATAGCAGGTTCCGATTGAGAATCTGAGTCGTAAAGATCTCTGAGTTCTCGCTCCTGTGCAGTGAGAGAAGGGCGTTTGTTTTGTCCCCTCTCCCCTGCGTGGGGAGAGGGTTAGGGTGAGGGGGTTGTATTGTGTTTTGTTTAATTTATGATTTTTGAGGTTGCAGCCGAAGCCCCCTCATCCGGCCTGACGGCCACCTTCTTCCCCGCAGGGGAGAAGGGGCAGAAATGACGCTTCTTTACTTGAACCGGGTTTTATCTAGTTATGCCGCCAGAACAGGACACGAATCCCTACGCGGCCTCGGCCGTACTGGAACGAGCCGTCGCTCCGGGGCCTCCGCCAACGTTTTTTCAGAAACCTGTCGTCATCCACTTCGCATGGTTTCTGGCCGTCGCACTGAATCTGCCGGTTCCTTTTTCTCTTGGTTATCCGCTTGTCAAAGCAAGCGGTTCGGAGCCTGGCCTGTTCGCCGGGATCGCGGCCGTTTATTTTGCAGGACTTTGGGGCTGCACTCAATGGCCCGGATTGATGTGGCGGCTGTTGGTTGGTTCAATCTTCACCGCTTTGAGTCAATTCATGCCGGCCGCTCACATGGTGATTGGGCTTGTTGCCATGGGAATTAGCCGAGCAATCTTTGACCCTGGTCGAGCTACTGACCGGATTGCTTTCCCTTCGGAAGCCTTCAGCACCACCCTGCTGACAGGCTTAGGCGTAATCTTTCTGGCTCTCAGCATCGGCGCCGCGCTGATTACCATCTTTCGCATCAAGGCGTTCGATGCCAATGCGGATCTCCGAATTCTGTAACAGACTTACCCTGTCAGACGCCGTGCATCACAGAGAACAGTTCGTTCATTGCCAACCGGCCCACTACGAACGCAGGATGTCTTTCACTACGTTTCCATGCACGTCCGTGAGGCGGAAGTCGCGGCCCTGAAAGCGGTAGGTCAGCTGTTCGTGATTGATGCCCAGCGTGTGCAGAATGGTGGCGTTCAGATCGTGAATATGCACGGGCTTATCGACGACGTTGTAGCTGAAGTCGTCGGTTTCCCCGTACACCTGACCGCCCTTGATGCCACCGCCCGCCATCCACATTGTGTAATTGCGAGGATGATGGTCACGCCCATAATTGTCCTTCGTGAGCGTTCCCTGGCTGTAGACCGTGCGGCCAAACTCACCGCCCCAGATGACAAGCGTATCGTCCAGCATTCCGCGCTGCTTCAGGTCCTTCACCAGCGCGGCGCTTGGACGGTCACAGGCTGGAGCCATCCCGCGGATCGCATTGGGAAGTCCGCCGTGGTGGTCCCAGCCGCGCAGAAAGACCTGCGTAAACGGGACGCCGCGCTCGGCCATTCGACGAGCCAGCAGGCAGTTGTAAGCGAAGGTGCCCGGCTCCTTCACTTCGGGGCCATACATGTCCAGCACACTTTGAGGTTCATCCGAAATGTCCGTCAGATTGGGCACAGAAGTCTGCATCCGGAACGCCATCTCATACTGTGAAATGCGCGAAGAAATTTCCGGATCGCCGACAGTGTTGAATCGATCCTGATTCAGTTCGGCCAGGCCATCCAGCATTCTGCGGCGAGTCGCTGCGTCAACTCCGCCTGGATTTGACAAATACAGCACGGGATCGCCCGCCGATCGCAATGCCACACCGGCGTGACGAGTCGACATGAATCCGCTGCCCCACAATCGCGAGAACAGCGCCTGAGTCTGTGCACCACCCGGAATTCGCGAATGCAAAACTACGAAAGCCGGGATGTCCTTGTTCGGGCTGCCCAGTCCGTATGACACCCACGAGCCCATGCTTGGACGACCGGGCAACTGACTGCCTGTCTGAATGTAGGTGATCGCCGGGTCATGATTGATGGCTTCGGTATTCATCGTCTTCACGATGCAGATATCGTTCACGATGGAGGCGATGTTGGGCAGCAGTTCGCTGACCCAGGCACGGTGCTCCCCATGTTGAGCAAACTTGAACACGGACGGCGCGCAGGGCAGACGGCTCTGGCCTGACGTCATCGTAGTGATTCGCTGTCCGGCGCGGACACTTTCTGGCAGATCCTTGTCGAAGAATTCCGCCAGCTTTGGCTTATAGTCGTACAAATCCAGCTGCGACGGCGCGTCAGCCATAAACAGCCAGATGACTCGTTTAGCGGTCGGTTGGTGATGCAAACCCGGCAGTTCGCCAAAGCTTGTGCGGACCGCGTCGCTGGCCGACAGCAGGCCGGGATTCAGAACTGACGCCAGGGCGGCAGTGCCGATGCCAGCCGCCGACTGTCCGAAGAAGTAACGCCGAGTCTGCTGCAGAGCGTTTTGAGCGAATGGAGTCATAGAACGATCCTAATATAAGTTTTGCAGGCTGAGCGCCTGATAGATGAACGCCTGATATTCGGTATTGAAAACGGAAGTCCGCGAACGGCTGACAATGCGATCGCCAATTTGGCGATCGCATTGTCAGATGCGGGCCTACTCCTTTGTAATCGCTTCGTCCAGATTCAGCAGCAGATTGGCCATCATGGTCATTGCCGCATGTTGGACCGGGTTGAGAACATCGGCTTTCGGCGACTCCCCAATCACCAGCAACTTGTCAGCTTCCGCCGGATTCTCCTGATAATGAGCCAGCTGAGCCGCGTGGACTCGGGTCAGTACGCTGAGTTCATGATCCGTTGGTGTTCGAGCCGTGCAGGTGCGGAATCCCAGAGTCAGCTGAGACTCCACGTTATCGCCGCCCTGCGTCAGCATGCGCGCCGCCAGGTGACGGGACGCTTCCACATACTGCTCGTCATTCATCAGAACCAGTGCCTGCAGCGGTGTGTTCGTTCGGGAGCGTCGAGCCACGCAGGTTTCTCGTGACGGCGCATCAAACGCCATCAGCGACGGTGGTGGCGCCGTTCGCTTCCAGAACGTATACAGGCTGCGACGATACAGGGCTGCCCCGGCATCGCGTTTATAGTTCTGAGTTGTGCTGCCCACGAAGGACACCGATTCCCAGATTCCGTCCGGCTGATAAGGCTTGACACTCTTGCCTCCGAACTGCTCCGTCAACAGGCCGCTCATCGCCAGAGCACTGTCGCGCACGACTTCTGCATCCAGACGAAAACGTGGCCCGCGAGCCAGCAGTTCGTTGTTCGGATCCAATTGCAGCAGTTCCGGAGTTTGCTTTGACGACTGGCGATAGGTGCTGGACATCACAATGAGTTTCTGAAAGGCTTTAATGTTCCAGCCACTTTCAACGAACTCCACCGCAAGCCAGTCAATCAGCTCGAGATGGCTGGGCCACTGTCCCTGCAGACCAAAGTCTTCCGCTGTCTTCACAATGCCAACGCCAAAATACTGTTGCCAATAACGGTTCACGGTCACACGGGCCGTCAATGGATGCGACGGATCGACCAGCCAGCGAGCCAGGCCCAGGCGATTGCGAGGAGCATCCGCTGGCAGCGGTGGAAACACGGCTGGTACATTAGCCTCGACCTTTTCACCTGGCATCGTGTACTCACCACGCTTCAGCACAAACGTATCGCGCGGAGTCGGCAGGTCGGCCATAATCATCGTCACAGGAATTGCCGCATCTGTGTCGTTTCGCAGCTTGGTCATTTCGTCCAGCTGCTTCTGCAGCGGCTCGAAATTAACACGCGTCCGCGGATGCACAAGCTGAACGAAGTGATCTCGAATCAACTTTGACTGCTCCGGAGTCCGCTTATCCAGGTCCACCTTGATGGCATCTCGCACCGGTTGAGGCACGGCCGATTTCTCAAGCGATCGGTCAGACGCTTCCCACGCAACCTGAGACTCAAACAAAGGAGTTCCCTGCTGAGTCTTTGTCACACTGCCCGCATGATCCCAGTACACCGTTCCTCCGAATTGTGTAAACGCCCAGCCATTCAACTCGGCACCCGCCGGAAGGCCCACGTGAGCTGCATCGACTTCCAGACGCACCCATTGCCCGGCGGGAGGCAGCGGCCCCATTGAACGATGCTCGGGAACGTCTCCCGCTCCAAATGTGATCGTGTCCTCACCCCAGTAGGCCCGGTGATTCCATTGACCGTCGTTGAACTGCAGCATCACGGTTTTGGGAGGATTCGCGGGATCCAGATAACAATACGCGAACAGTTTGTCGCCCTGACCAATTTTCAGACCAGGATTTACGCCAGTGAAAAAGTGCTGACTCATCCCATCCGCTTTTCGGCGAGTCGATTTGGTTCCGGAGTAGACCGGATGATCGGGGGCCGCGACAAATTCCCAGGGCGAATCTCCCTGCAGCTGAGCTCCCGCGGGAGCATCGTCTTCAATCCAAACATAATCAGCGGCCTCCGGTGCGGCAAGGACCGTACCCGCTCCCGGGTCAACATAGTCGACAGTTGCCAGAGCTGTCGCAATCTGTTCTTTCACGCCGGAAAGTTTTGTGTCCAGCTCGGCAATCAGAGCGGTCTGTTCGGATGTCGGAACTTTAATAGTCGGCGGTGGTGCCAGCGCGTTACCATCCATCGCGGCATCCGCAGACGCATTGTAGAACGCGAACAGCTGATAAAATTCCTTCTGTGTCACCGGGTCAAATTTGTGGTCGTGACAGACGGCACATCCCAGAGTCATCCCCATGAAGATCGTGGACATCGTCTCCGTTCGGTCCACAGCGTAGCGCACCAGAACCTCTTCATTGATGGACCCGCCTTCGCTGGTCGATACGTTGCAGCGACTGAATCCCGTGGCGATCTTTTGATCGATCGTGGAGTTCGGGAGCAAGTCCCCGGCCAGCTGTTCGAGAGTGAATTGATCAAACGACTTGTTCTCATTGAACGCATTGATCACCCATTCGCGGTATTTCCACAGGGCTCTTTCGTTGTCAAGATGCAGCCCGTGTGAGTCGCCGTAGCGAACAAGGTCCAGCCAGTAACGAGTCATCTGTTCGCCGTATCCGCGTGAGCCCAGCAGGCGATCCACCAGATGCTCATAGGCCTGTGGATCGGTGTCTTTCAGAAACACATCCACTTCGGACGGAGTCGGGGGCAGTCCTGTGAGATCCAGAGTCACTCGGCGAATCAGTGTGACTCGATCGGCTTCCGGGGAAGGCTTCAGTCCGGCCTTATCCAGCTTTGCAAGAACGAAATTGTCAATCGGATTTTTTGGCCATGCATTGTCACTGACAGTCGGCAGAGAATGTTGTTCCGGACGAATGAACGACCAGTGCCCCTTGTACTCGCCACCTTGTTGAATCCAGCGAGTCAGCGTGTCGACCTGCTGCGGAGTCAGCTTGCGTCCGGTTTCAGGCGGCGGCATCACCAGGCCCTGATCGGCAGACGTGATGCGCGCGAGCAGTTCGCTATCGGCCGGCTTGCCAGGCACGATTGCGATGGAACCAGATTCAAGATTCGCGGTGGCACCGGCATGCTCATCCAGCCGCAGGCCCGACTTGCGTTCGGCCCCATCCGGGCCGTGACACTTGTAACACATGTCGGAAAGGATCGGTCGAACTTCGCGATTGAAGTCCACCAACTCATCGCCGTTGACTGTGGACCTAAGGACGAACCAGCAAACAGCAATCAGCGGCGCACAATTTTGGAAACGCTGGAGTGGACCGTAAATCATGATATCCCTCTGCGATGAAACGCGGGATCAGGAGGTGGGAAGGGTTGAGGATCTGCGATTACCGCAGATAAAACGGCTTGTGTCAATGGCTCAGCCGTCTACACGGGCCGACTTCGAAAAATCCCCCGGCATTGAACCTCTCGCGAGGATCGCTCGGGGGTGTTTAAAACAGTTTTTGCGAGGGCATATCGTTTTCGTGAATTATATCCTCAGCTTTTCCCGCAACCACCCGAATTTGGGCAGAATAATGTCACCTAGGTTAGGTTTCCAGCCTGACATTCATTCCCGAAAACCCACTGGTTGCTGCAGCGCAATGACAGGCTGGAAGCCTATCCCACGTAAGTCATTAACCTGGTCGTATTGAGGTTTTTTACCGCCGTTTTCCTACCACGGCCAATCAAAGCCGAGATCCAACGCTGGTGACGAGTGCGTCAGGCTGCCGACGCTGATGCGTTCCACGCCGGTTTCCGCAATGCCGCGAACGGTTTCCAGAGTCACTCCGCCGGATGCTTCCAGCAGTGTCTCATGGCAGCGCGCGTCGCGGATCGCCACGGCTTCGCGGAGCATATCAGGCTGCATGTTATCGAGCAGAATAATTTCCGGTCGTTCATTCAGGGCATCACGCAACTGCGCGAGCGAATCCACTTCGATCTCAATCTTCGCATGGGCTGCGATCTTCGCCATGTACTTTCGAGCATCAGCAACGGCCGCCGCGCAGGTGGATTCGCCACGTGCCGCGAGATGGTTGTCTTTGATCAGCACTCCATCATAAAGCCCCATACGATGATTCGTGCCGCCGCCGCATCGAACCGCATACTTCTGCAGCAGTCGATATCCGGGCAGTGTCTTGCGCGTGTCCAGAATGACGGCTCGAGTGCCTCGAATTCGATCGACAAATTCGGCCGTGCGTGAGGCGATGCCGCTCAGGTGAGTCATGAAGTTCAGAATAGTGCGTTCCCCGATCAGCAGGCTGCGGACGGGCCCGGTGACCGAAGCCAGAAGATCGCCCCGCTGCACCTTGTCGCCATCGTGCATCCGCAGTGACCAGGAAACGTTGCCTGGCAATTCTTCAAAAACCAGCGCCAGCAACGGCAGACCGCATGCGACACCCGTCTGCCGCGACACAAGGTTCACCGTTGCTTCCAGATCCGCCGGAATCGTGGCCAGGCAGGTCAGGTCGCCCACGTCCCGCAGATCCTCCTGCAATGACATGCGAGCCAGCACTTTCGCAGCAGCCTGGGTTTCGGCATCAAAAATTGGCCGCATGAAACAGAACCTTCAAATCTTTTTGGTGGAAAAACTGGAGAGTTGTGGTCAAACAACAGGGTGAGTCAAGAAGGTGACTAAAATTTCGTTAACCAGGGATAACAGTGACGTCGGTTTGTAACAAATTTGCTCCCTTGGGGGCATCCATGCGGGGTTTGCACTGCCACGGTAACTTTGTGCAAAGGCGGTAGGAACCCCTGACGCAAGCGGGTTGTTGATTTATTCGTTTAACGGCAAGCCGCAGGCGTCGGTGCCCGATATCGCCTCCGCCTCCGGCTCGCCGTTAAACGAAAATGCCGAATGCGTGATTAAATCAACACCCCTCAAGGTCAGGGGCGTCGAAAATACTTGCCGCCTCGAGTTCGTCTGGCATCCTTTGTCACTGTGTTGTCAACGCGAAGCAAAGATGCTCATATGTGGAGAAGTTCGTAATTCATTCGTCGAGAAACACTATGCTTCGATTCGCTGCGATGCTTCAGGTGATCACTCTTCTGGCAACCGCCGCGCTGTCTGCCGCCGAGGCAGTGCAGGCCGCTGCACCGCCGAGCCCCATTTCCGTCGTCGTCCCGGAAACCGTGGGCATGGACACGGCGAAGCTGAATATCATTGATGAAGTCGTCAATGAAGGGCTCGATCAGGAAAAGATGCCGGGAGCTGTCGTTGTCATCGGACGCCGTGACGGCATCGTCTTCCGAAAAGCATACGGCTATCGACAAACGACACCCGAAAAAGCGTCCATGACAATCGACACCGTGTTCGATCTTGCATCGCTGACAAAACCCATCGCCACCGCCACCAGCGTAATGGCTCTGATTCAGGCGGGAAAAATTGACATCGACGCGACCGTCGCAACATACCTTCCAGACTTTGCGGCCAATGGAAAAGAAACGATCACAGTCAAGCACTTGCTGACTCACACCGGCGGCCTGATTGCTGACAATTCCATCGACGACTACAAGAGCACTCCTGAGGAAGCTTTCACGCGAATCTATGCGCTCAAGCCAACCGCGGCGCCGGGCACGCAGTTCACCTACAGCGATGTTGGTTTTATTGTGCTCGGGCAGATTGTCAAAGCGGTCAGCGGTCAGGATGTGCATCAGTTTTCTCAGGCTGCGATTTATCAACCGCTGGGAATGAACGAAACGGGTTACCTTCCCACCGAGCCCCTGAAGTCTCGCGCCGCAGTGACTCAACAGCGGGAAGATCGCTGGATGCGGGGCGAAGTTCACGATCCGCGAGCCTGGGCGCTCGGCGGAATCGCTGGCCACGCCGGTCTGTTTTCAACCGGCGATGATCTGGCAAAGTACGCGGTCATGATGCTCAACGGCGGCCGACTTGGCGACGTGACCATTCTGCACGAAGAGACCTTTCAGCTGATGACCACCGCCGTGGATGTTCCTCGCGGCCGACGCACGCCGGGCTGGGACGCTCGCAGCGGATTTTCATCCAACCGTGGCGACCTGATGTCCTCAAAAGCGTTTGGACACGGCGGATTTACCGGAACAGGAATCTGGATTGATCCTGAGCAAAATCTGTTCGTGCTGTTTCTCAGCAATCGTGTTCACCCGGATGGAAAAGGCTCCGTCAATCCGCTGATCGGACGCATTGGCACGCTGGCCGGAGCAGCCGTCAAAAACCAGACGGAGCATTCATCGGCCGAAGACGCATCGGCTGACGCGTCGAAAGATGCTCCGGCAGACGTTTTGAACGGGATCGATGTGCTGCAGCGAGATGCCTTTCAGCCGCTGAAGGGCCGCAAGATCGGGCTCATTACAAACCAGACGGGATTAAGTCGCGATGGCGTCAGCACCGTGCGATTGCTGCACGAAGCCGAAGGCGTGACGCTGGTCACACTGTTCAGCCCGGAGCACGGTCTGGAAGGAAAACTTGATATCCCCAAAATCGGCGATCAGCAGGATCCGACAACCGGCCTGAAAGTGTTCAGTCTCTACGGAGAAACTCGCACGCCGACGAAAGACAGTCTGCAGGGAATTGATACGCTCGTCTTTGATATTCAGGACATCGGCTGCCGCTTTTATACGTACGTTTCCACCATGGGCAACGCGATGAAAGCGGCTGGGGAAAATGGAATTCGATTTGTGGTGCTGGATCGAGTCAACCCGGTCGGTGGCAATTCTGTGCAGGGTCCCATTCTGGATGACGGTGACCAGTCGTTTGTCGGATACCACACACTGCCCGTTCGACATGGCATGACAGCCGGTGAGCTGGCTCAGATGTTTCGCAGCGAAATGAAAGTCGACGTGGATCTGCAGGTGATCAAAGTCGAAGGCTGGAAACGTTCGCAGCTGTTTGATGCGACTGGACTTACATGGACCAATCCTTCGCCCAACATGCGGTGTCTGAATCAGGCGCTGTTGTATCCTGGCATCGGATTGCTGGAGATGACAAATCTGTCTGTCGGACGCGGAACGGACACTCCGTTCGAAGTCATTGGTGCGCCCTGGATTCGTGAGCGAGAACTGGCGGCTCACCTGAATGCTGCCGGATTGCCGGGCGTTCGTTTTGTTCCGATGCGATTTATTCCGACATCGACAAAATTTTCTGGTGAATCCTGCGGCGGCGTCAACATCGTCATTACAAACCGAGACACTTTGAATTCGCTGCGAACAGGAATTCAGCTGATGTGCAGCCTGCAAGCCCTGTATCCGGATGCCTGGCAGACGAAAAATCTGAACCGACTGCTGAGCAGCAAAAAAGTGACAGACGCTGTTATGGATGGGAAATCAGCGGGAGAAATTGAAACCCTGTGGAGCGATGAACTGGGTTCCTTTAAAACTCGCCGCACCGGTTTTTTAATGTATGAGTGATTTGATGTCTGAGTGAACTGCCTGTCGCAGGAACTCAGATACCCGGGCCATCCTTAGAAACGTCTTGTTGAACTCATTTCAGCCAGCGTCAAAAAAATTCCATGCAGCCGTATTTCTGGATGCTCTGGGGAGCCGTGGCCTTCGCCTTCATGGGTGCGTTCGCACACGCAGCCAGCGACTATTGTGACTGGCAACTCATTGCGATCGTCCGTTCACTGCTGGCACTTCTGATCGCAGGTTCTCTGGCGCTTCATGAAAAGTCGCCGCTGGTTTTCTTTGGGCCGTGGACACTGTGGATGCGCAGCATCGCCGGAAGTCTCAGCGTGATGTTCAACTTTTACGCGCTGTCACGTCTGCCGGTCGCTGATGCTCTGACACTGACCAACATGTTTCCTGTCTGGATCGCTGTTCTGTCCTGGCCAATGCTGGGCCAAGCGCCGGATAAGGAAGTGTGGATCAGCGTTCTGTGTGGCGTCGCCGGAGTCATCATCATGCAGCAACCGTATCTGGCCGACGGGAATCTGGGGACGGTTGCCGCCGTAGCCGGCTCATTCACCAGCGCGGTCGCTTTGATTGGCCTGCATCGGCTGAAGGGAATTTCGCCAAAGGCCATTGTGGTTCACTTTTCGACGGTGTCCGTTCTGTTCCTGATCGCCGCCTTTTTTATCTTTCCCTCCAGTCAAAGTCTTGCGGCTCGCCTGGATCTCAAGTGGCCTGCCCCCGCACTTTTGCTGGGAGTTGGCATCGCCGCCACGATTGGCCAGTTGCTGCTGACGCGTGCTTTTGGTGCCGGAGCTCCGGCAAAGGTTTCGGTCATTGGCCTTTCGCAGGTCGGATTTGCCATGGTCTTCGATGTGGTGCTGTGGGATCGTTCGTTTGAGCTGCATACTCTGATTGGCATGCTGTTCGTGATCGGGCCATCCGCATGGCTGATGCTGCGTCGCTCAACACCGTAGATTCTTGCAGGCGATTTCGCCAGGCTCTTGCCCAATGGTGTTCTCTTTTTAGCGGAACGCGCCAAGCGTTTCGGTTGTCTGTTTGATGATCCAGCCTTCCGAAAGCCCTGGCGGCTTCCGCTACGACGATTCCCCCTCAAATCGAGTGCCATTGGGCTTTTGCCGGGCTGGTCCCGGACCTTTCAGTTAGGCTCGATTGAACTCGTTGAGGGCAGTCTCGGTGATAAACATGGTGAATCTTTCTTTCAGTCTTCAAAGCAGTTCAGTTCACGTCCCGGCCAGTCAGCAGCTTTTCAACCGAATCAGCTCGCGATCCCAGTTCAATCACACTGCGCCGGATATCTTCTCCGCTCACTGTTCCTCGCGGATATGTATCAACCATCACAAAATAAGACTGGCCGCCGATATCGCGAATGGAAATGCCTCCATGATGCATCCGAGCATTCAGTCGAAGAGCATCTTCATAAAAGTCCGGGCGAGCTTCGCAGCAGATACTGTAAATCACCAGCAGGCGATCTCCGGCGGCATGGTCACTGTTAGCAATGTACACCGTCTGAGTCCGCTCATCGCGCAATGTCAAATGAACACGAAAGCCGTCATCGTCCGCTTCCCACTGAATACTGGGCAGACCATTGAAAGCATCGTAAATCAGATTGTCCAGGTCTCTTGTGGAACCCAGCACAGCCTGCAGAAGTTGAGAAGCCGCGGCCGCATCACGTGGCCGATGACTCGGATCACGATTCAGCATCAGCGAAACGCACTCGGCAATGTCCAAAGGAATATCTTCGTTGACTCGACGAACACTTTTGTATTCCGCGGTCAGAATCGATTTCATCAGCGAACTCACTGAGTCGCCCTCAAACGGAAAGTGGCCGGTCAGCATCAGGTAGTAACAAACGCCCAGCGCATACACATCACTTTGAGTCGTCGCGTCGTAGCCTTCGAAAAGTTCTGGCGCCATGAAGTAAGGAGTCCCCGCAAGGTTTTCACGAGGAAGGTCCTGGCCGACGATGCGCTTGGCCAGTCCAAAATCCACGATCTTTGGAACTCCGCCGGGCGTCACGAGCACATTGTCCGGCTTCAGATCGCGATGAATAATCCCCAGGCGGTGCGCCATTGCGAGGCCATTGGCGATGCCGACGGCTATCGCTGTCGAACGAATGGGGCCAATCGCGCCTTCTTCATCGATCTCACATTGCAGCGAATGCCCGGGCACGTATTCCATCTCAAGGAAATGATAATCGCCTGCGCGTCCGATGGCATGAGTCGTCACAACATTGGCATGAACCAGAGCTGCGGCGGCACGGCCTTCATTTTCAAATCGGTCGATGTAATCAATTTCTCGCGACGCTCTTTTGGGAGACAGAAGCTTCAGCGCACACAATCGCTGCAGGCTGGTGTTGCGAGCCAGATAGACAACTCCCATGCCTCCGCGACCGAGCAGCTTCTGGCATTGGTAGATGTCAAGGACCTGACCGGGCAGCAGCAGCGAATCCAGTTCAATTTCAAATGCTGCGTGCGGCTCGATGGAACTGTCCGGGGCCAGCAGCATGGTTTCTTTTTGCCAGCTGTTCTGCTGGTTGGAAAGCAACATGCCGCAGCGAGGACAGGCGACAGTGTCGCCTGAAAAATGCTGATTACAGGCAGTGCAGTAGACTTTGGCCAGGCTCATAACTTGAGTCATATTGAGGACGCAGGGCCGTCCCGGCGAATTGCCAGATTTCCGACAATCGTGTCTCATCAGAAGACAGGGGAGATTGCCAGGTAACGGTCACCAGGGCAGCTCATCACCTTCCCGGTGGCCACATGATACCAGACACCATTATGCGTTCGCGAGCCTCAACCGCCATGAGTTAACCATTGTTCCAGGACACTTCTGCGGAACGGGCAAGGCTCCCGCCAAGCCTCAAATCTCAAACCAGTTCCCGCAGCGGTTCCCGGAGATCCACCAGGAACTGTGGACGTCCGGTTGGGTCGGACAGCGTGGTGTTCATCACATCAATGCCCAGATTGTGATAGGCCGTTCCAATGATTTCCTGCATATGAACCGGTCGAGCGACCGCGTATTCGCCCAGCCGATTCGTGGCACCAATGGCCTGCCCGGTCCGCATTCCACCACCCGCCATCAGAGCGCAACTAACCTGAGGCCAGTGGTCGCGTCCGGCGCCGTCGTTGATCCGCGGCGTTCGGCCGAACTCACCCCAGACGAGGATCGTCACGTCATTCAGCATGCCGCGTTCTTCCAGATCCAGAACCAATGCGCTGACGCCCTGATCAAGCTTCGTACCATGATCCCGAACAAGGTCAAAGTTCTGACCGTGGCTGTCCCATCGACCATACGACAATGTGACAGACCGTACGCCGGCTTCCACCAGTCGGCGGGCCATCAGAATTTGTTCGTTATTCGTAGGTGCTCCATCGTACTGATATTTGTATGGCTTCCCATCCCCATAGCGAGCCCGCATTTCCGCCGGCTCTTTGGAAATATCAAGAGCCTCCGCAAGGCGACTGGATGTCAAAACGCCGAAAGCCGCTTCGGTGAAGGAATCCATACCGACCATGGTTCCGGTGGCGTCGGAGTTTCTCTTGAGCTGATCAAGTCCCTGCAACAGTGAGCGTCGATCGTCCAGGCGATCCAGCGATACGCCGTTCAGGGTCAGGTCTTCCATGCCGCTGCCACTGGGACGAAACGGTTGATAGGCGGCGCCTAGAAATCCAGCAGGACCCGGTTCCGACCAGGGCACATGGGACGTTTTTTCGGCAAGAGCCACGGACGCCGGAATGCCTGGATCGCGCGGGCCATAAACTTTGCCCAGAACAGAACCAATAGCCGGACGACCGCCAATCCCTTCCATACTTCGTCGGTCCCAACCGGTCAGGCACTGAAAACCATCGTGAGCCCCTTCGCAGCCGACCACTGATCGAACCACAACCAGTCGGTCCATAATGGCGGCCAGCTTTGGAAAGCATTCGCCAATCTGAATTCCTGCAACGGCCGTATCAATCGGGCTGAATTCTCCGCGAATTTCTCGAGGAGCCTCGGTCTTAATGTCCCACATATCCTGATGTGGTGGGCCGCCGCCCAGAAAAATATTGATAATCGATTTCTTTGAGCCGCTCGGACCAGCCCCTGCAGCGGCTTCAGCACGCATCAGATTGGCCAGATTAATCCCGCCAGCCGCGCCCATGGCGAAGCCACCGATCTTCAGGAAGCCGCGGCGAGAAACGCCGTCACAGTATTTTGTCTGCTGTCCAAGGATTGTCAGCATGAGAATCTCCGGCAAAAAAGAGGCGGGACCGGATCGTTGTCGATTGTCTGGGTGGAATCGAACAACGTGTAGGTGGGGGGACTTAGAGGGACATCGACCAAAACCGCTTTGAAAAGTTGACTGATTTTAGACGCTGCTACAACAAGAGTGCGCTTCAAAATCTGCCAAGTCCAGCGACGGTTTTCTACTTTAACTGGAAATCAGGATAAAGAAACACGCTCGTTACGTCAAGAAGGGCGGCTTTTTGCAGATTTATCCAGACCTGATCGGGAACCGGAAAAATTTGGGTGAACTTGTTTCCGAACGCGAACCGATTATGATGTGTCGCACAAATCGGAACCAGCCGTCAAAGGTCGGTTTTCCGAGGAGAGATGGCAGAGTGGCCGAATGCGCATCATTGCTAATGATGTGATCCTGTCAAAGGGATCCCAGGGTTCGAATCCCTGTCTCTCCGTTCAAAAGCCCGCAGTTTTCTGCGGGCTTTTTTTGTTGGCAGTGTGCGAAATGCAAATTCCCGCAGATTTGAAATTTCAAATTGGAAATTGGCATTGCCTGCTCGGCGGTCCCGGCTCCGGTATGACACTCGCCCGCGTCGTCGGCTGACCACGCCCTTGCAGCTGCAAAGCATTCGATTGCCGGCAACCTCAATCCGCCCCCCGCGAGCGGGGCGAAAGCCACGGTATCCTAACGTGTTGTGGGGAAACCACAAAGAACCGGGTTTTCGCGAACCGGCAGTTTCGGGTGGCGGCAGGGGAGAACGTGAGAAGGCTCGACGCCACAAGTGTCTTTCCACAAATGCCTTGCGTTGATCGCGATCCTCCCGGCAAATGGTGGGATGCTATGGGTTCGCAATCTGAGTTTGGATCGCCAATGGATATCGGACGCGGCTCATAGAATCAAGGGCTCGTCCAGATCCAGCGATGGTTTCACGCCGATATGCTCAACCCGCTGCCGCCATTCATTGCCGAGCATGTAGAACCGAAGACTGTCTTCTTCAGGATTGATCAGGTCGACCAACTTTTGTTTTAAGTGAACATATTGCTCATTATTTACTGAACACTCGAAGACAGACTGCTGAACTCGCTGCCCGAAGTTCAGGCACGTCTTTGCTACGTTTCGTAGTCGACGCTGCCCGACTTTGTTTGATGTGGCGACGTCATAAGTAATGAGGACCAGCATAGGATCTCCTTCGATCACAGAGCGTTGTCGGGGATGAGCAGTTGCGAGTTCCAGTTGAGCCGTTATGAGTCGAGGATTGGTGCAAGCCATTCCGCCTCATCCGGCCGTCAGCCACATTCGCTCGCAGTAGGAGTGTTGATTTAGGCGGTCTAAATCAACAACCCCCCTCTGGGGCGAAGGGCCTTGTAGCGCGGTCGGAGTCCGGCCACAACGAAGTCCGTCGTGATGGTCACCGAGAACACTGCCGGTTTATTTCCAGTTGAACGGAGGATAGGCATCCGCATCGCCTCGGAGGAAACGGGCCATGAGTCGCGCCTGAATGAGAGGAACGAGACCCAAAGTCATCTTCTCCTGCAGGAACGGATGCGTAATCTCTTCCTGTTTCCGTTTTTGATAAGCTCCTACCAATTCTTTTCGAGTCGCTTCGTCCATCCGAATTCCGCCCCCGGGTTCTTCCACGAAGCCGTTCGCCTTCACCTGCTGACGATTGATGAGTGATAACACCACGCGGTCGACCAGCACGGGTCGCAGTTCTTCCATCAGATCGAGCGCCAGTCCGGGGCGGCCCGGACGATCACGGTGCAGGAATCCAACGGCCGCATCCAGTCCAACCGATTCACAGGCGCTACGGAGATCATTTGTCAACATTGAGTACAGGAATGACAGCATGGCATTGATGTTGTCCAGCGGAGGACGTCGCGACCTCTTTGTAAACACGAAATCCTGCTTCTGGGTGGTGATCAGATCGTTGAAGACTTCAAAGTAATCGGCGGACGCATCTCCTTCGACGCCGCGCAGCTGATCCACGTCCAGACTGTCTTGCAGGGTACGCAGCCGCATGTCAATTCGCGTCGCAATTTTTTCCAGTCTGGCGGTGGCATCTGAGGCGGACTGGTCTCGGACAGCTCTTCGCAAAACAGTTCGGAAGTTTGCCAGCTTGCCGATGATGCAGGCTCGCGCAATTGCTGCGGTCGCTGCCGGATCATCGGCCCGTCGGTACTGTTCGCGTCTCAACAGGACATTGCCCGGAGTGAATCCATTGACGGCGGCCAGGAAGCGACCGTGAATCGTCATAAACGAAATCGCGATGCCATTCTGAGCACAGGCCCCCATTAACTGCGGGCTGCACGAGATGCGGCCCATGCAGACAATGGCTCCGACGTTGATCATCGGCAGTCGCAGTCGGTCTTTCTTTTCGACTCGCACCACAATGGTTTCGCCGTCTTTTTTCAAGTAGGCCCCCTGAGTCATCACGAAGAGAGTGGTGAGGTGATGTTTCATGCGGATGATCGTTGACTTTGGTTTGGTTTGTTGGATTCGTTTGACCCGACTCAGAGAGGAGGCTTCTACACGAAGTGCAGGGGCAGAAAATGAAAACCTTCTCTGCGAGTCGGGTCAAACGATGGATGGCGCAAACGACGCCGGCGGTGGCTACCGACGACGTGCCGGGGTCTTGGGTTAGTGGTAGGTGATGTGGCCGGGTTCGAGACCTCGGAACGGCGTGACGAACTTCCAGTGTTGTCGCGGCTTGCCTTCTTCTTCCGGGTTGTCGTTTACGTACCGAATGGCGTTCTCAATTTGTTCTTCGGAATCGAGAAAAATCTTCCAGCGTTTTTCCGCCCACATGCGGGGCGGCTTGCCATCGATTGAGTATTGTTCCAGGGGATGCCGGTTGTCTCGAATGATTCGCGTGGTCGCGCCGCCTTTCAGCAGCGTGACCATTTGTTCGACTTTGTAGGTGTGGCGAGCAATCACCAAATGTGTGTGCTGCGGCAGAATGGCACACGCCCAGATGCTATAACCGGCCTTGTGAGCGATCTCAGCGAAGCCGTCGCCAATCGATTTCGCCTGCATTCCCGTGAGTGTGACCGGAGCGTACTTCAGGGTTTGTTGAGCGGACTGTCGCTGCTGGTGTTCGTCCGAGGTGAGTTCCGGAAGCGAACGGCGATCCGGAGACGGGTTGGCTTTTCCATAACGCAACAATTCCCATTTCCAGATTACGTCGCACCAGGAACCTCGTGGATCGTTCGGCAACCAGACTCCGTACATCGGAAGGATGACGTGATATCCGTGAATCATGACGTACCTCTCGCTCAGGGTGTATTTTGCCGCCACGTTTGCCGCTCGTTTGACCCGACTCGGAGAGGAGGTTTTAGGGGGTTGGCTCCTGCAATTTGTGCAGGAGCCTCCTCTACGAGTCGGGTCAAACGAGATTGGTGGTGAACGAACGGAGGAGCGTCCATCGTATCCAGTTTATTCATTTTGCATTCGTAAGAGATACTTCGAACAGGATGACCTCTCGACGATGCTGGCTTTCGATGTGGAAGAAGTTCTTATCCAACACGGCAAAGGCTTTCTGAAATCATGATTGCAGGAATTGACACGTACGGAAGTCCACCGTACACTCAATAATGACTGATAGTGCTCGTTAGGGTCTTACTCCATTCCATGCGGGTATGTCTCAGTTGAGCGAACAACGGGAGCGGTGAATTGGCAACGAGCCGGTAGGCTCTTTTGGGTCAAGGGCTTTCAGCCCTTGTTGGGAGTCGTATCATGAGTGGTGAATCCGTAAAAACGGCCCGGCTTGATGCTCGATTGCCGCAGTCTGTTTTGGATCTGATTAAGACTGCCGCGGATTTGCAGGGTCGTTCGTTGTCCGAGTTTGTGATTGGATCAGCCCGAGAAGCGGCTGAACGGACACTGCAAAAGCAGGCCAGTCTGGAACTGTCGCTTGATGACCAGGTCCGGTTTGCGAAGGCGCTGCTTGGCCCGCAGAAGGTCGCACCGGCGATGCGTCGAGCCGCTAAGACGCATGCCGCGCTTGTCAAGTCCGATGTCGGGCAGCGACTTAAGTGAGTGCGTTTCGCATCGAACGATTGCACAAGCACGTTCGCACTGGCTTTGACGGTGGCGTCGCTGCGTTAAATCGCTACCTCGTCCAGCAGGCCGGCCAGGAAATGCGTCGGCACTTCGCCGTTTGTTTTCTGCTGATTGAAAGTGCGACCGAATCGATTGCGGGCTATTACACATTGTCTGCGTGCAGTATTCCGTTGCCTGATCTACCAGATCGACTTTCGAATCGACTTCCGCGCTATCCGAATATTCCGGCAGCTCGCATGGGCCGATTGGCGATCGACGTTCGATATCGATCGCGCGGGCTGGGCGGTGCGTTGTTGCACGACGCCGTGCAGCGATCGACAGAGTCGGACATTGCAGTCTATGCCTTGCTGGTCGATGCCAAGGAAGATTTGGCAATCCGGTTTTACGAGCACCATGGTCTCCATCGTTTCGCGTCTCAACCCAACGTCTTGTTTCTGCCCATCGAAGGAAAATCTGCTGCGTGACGAATCATGCAGTAGATCTTCGATGAAGAATTCACTCAATCACACGCATGCTCCACCAGAACTTACAAAGTCCACGTTTTCAATGACGCCCGCCATGTAGCCCAGAAATCTGTCATACTTTAACGTCCATTCGAAAAGACCGGGTTGCTCAGGAATCGCGGCAATTGCGAAATCAATGCGACGATTGGAATAAATCTGCACGCTTCCATCCTGGAGCTCATCGAACGAAACTTTTTCACGGGATCGAAGACGCTTAATCAACTTTTCATCCACCACGGCTGTCTCTGTGTTACTGTCGATAACTCGAAACTGTTTCGCCACTTCGGCTAATTGTTTCTTTTGCTCCGCAGCCACTAAAAGCGCCGCTGCCGTCTTCATCCCTCCTCGTCTAATCTCGCGTCTCATTGCTTCAGTACAGTATTGAGGCGACACCATTCCCTCGTCAAACAGTTCTCCAACCACCACAGAAGAATCATCGAACGCAGGATGTTTTCTCAGGCGATGATCGTGCTTCAACTGAATGTCCCACACGTCAGCCGTGCCATATTCACCCGAGCGATTCACTCGGCCTGAGGTTTGAAGCAGGCTGTTCAAACTTGATCGCTCTCGAAATCCGGTTCGAAAGGAAATGTCTACGCCAGCCTCGACGCACGAAGTAGCCACCAAGGTCCAGTCGCTGTCGGAGTTGTCCGATAACCGTTCGCGGATTTTGGAAAGTGAAATCTCTCGATCGAAAGGTGTTAGTGAGGTTGACCAATACCGATGCCAGGAGCTGAAAACTGTTACCGTCTTTCACCGAACTCGACTTGTGCAACGGACCGCCGTAGTTCGTTGTGTAGGTGTGCCAGATCGGCGGCGCGCAAATTTCTACGCGAGTGGGGTTTACAACCGCCGACTTAAGCCAGCACACCGACTCCAAAACTCCTTTGGCGGCCGAGTATGTCGGTGCGAGATAGCTAACCGGGGCATCTCCGGTGTCGAGGCGGGTCCACATCGCGGTGGGGCCGGAGATTTCGCAGGAGATCGGATAGGTTTTCATCACGATTGAGTTCCGCTTTAGCGAGGTCTGCCATTGGTTGAGCGCTGCCGAACTCCTTTTCTTCACTCACCGTAGTGCGTGCCATCCTACACACGCCTACGGCCTGCCACCCATCGACGGAGTGGGTTTTCCGTTTTTTTTGCGACATCGAGTTTTTCAATTATGACGGCGCGCAGGCCAGGTGGGTCAAAGATTAGTCTTTTGCCCTGGTGATGGTCACGCTGGCAGTCACGTGCGTCGGAGAAAATCGATCCGTTTTTCAGTCGAGATCCAACGCCTACCAGAGCTCGCCGAGCTCGCCACCATAGTGCGTCCTGGCCTGCACAAGCACAGCATCAGTCGCTCCGCTCGTTTCAAATCGTTCAGCCAACCGATCATAAGTTCAGCAGCCGGCGGAGTTTGCAGAATAGTTCTGACAACACTTGTCTGGACAACTGTCGTTGAAAGGAATATAGTCTGAAAAAGTGATTTCACGGTCTGCCGGGATCCGAAGGGTTCTCTGGCTTTCGTCATTCCTTCCGCAATTGCATTGTTTCAGAAGGTCGCCCATGTTTAACGATAATCCGCAAACAGTCAGCGAAACCGATGTGGTCGTTATTGGTGGCGGCCCGGCCGGCGCGACAGCTTCGACGCTGATTGCTCAAAAGGGCTACAAGGTTCAGCTGTTTGAACGCGAAAAGTTCCCGCGTTTCCACATCGGTGAATCCATGATTCCGGAAACCTACTGGGTTCTTGAACGTCTGAACATGCTGCCGAAAATGAAGGCCAGTAAGTTCGTCCAAAAGCACAGCGTGCAGTTTGTCAGTGCCAACGGACGCCAGTCTGCTCCGTTTTATTTCTCCGACAATAAGCCTCACGAGTGTTCACAAACGTGGCAGGTTGTGCGCAGCGAGTTTGATCTGATGATGCTGAACAACGCCCGCGAACACGGCGTCGAGGCGCACGAGGGTGTTCGAGTTCTCGATGTTCTGTTCGATGGCGAGCGTGCGACGGGGATTCGGATTCAGGAACCCGATGGAACGATTCGACAGATCAATGCGAAAGTGATTGTGGACGCCAGCGGTCAGAGCGGCCTGTTGATGAATCGCATGAAGCTGCGAGTTTGGGATCCACTTTTGAACAAAGGCGCGATCTGGACTTACTGGGAGGGCGCTTATCGCGACACCGGTCGTGACGAAGGTGCGACGGTTGTTCTGCAGACCGAAAATAAGAAGGGTTGGTTCTGGTACATTCCGCTGCACGACAATCGCGTGAGTGTGGGCGTTGTGGCTCCGTTTGATTATCTCTTCAAGGGCCGTGGAACGCACGAAGAAGTTTACAAGGAAGAGGTCGAACGCTGCCCGGCGGTCCGTGATCGAATCGCCAATGCAACGCAGGCGACCGGCCATTTCGCAACTCGGGATTATTCCTATCGTTCAACAAAGGTCTCAGGCGATGGCTACGTGCTGGTCGGCGATGCCTTCGGGTTTCTTGACCCGCTTTATTCTTCAGGCCTGTTGCTGGCTCTGAAGTCCGGCGAGATGGCGGCTGATGCCGTTGTCGAAGGCCTGCAAATGAATGACGTGTCGGAAGCTCAGCTGGGTAAATGGGGTCCGGCTTTGAACAAAGGCATCGACCGTATGCGACGGCTGGTGTGCGAATATTACGAAGGCTTCAACTTTGGCGGTTTCGTCCGCAACTTCCCTCATCTGCGCGGCAAAGTCACGGACCTGCTGATTGGCGACTTGTTCGAAGATGATGTCGATGTTGTCTGGGAACCGATGGAATCTCTTTATCCGGAAGGAAAGGAAGTTCCACTGCCCTGGAATTCTGAGTCTTCTCCGACTGCCGACGCGATGAAGAAGCACGAGATGCTGATCCCGGAAGGCGCGAAGCCATAGTCATGTGCTGAACTGAACGTGGCTGTTTATCGCAGACAGCAGGTTCGGTAATCGTGCTGATGTCGCCAGACAAAAGAAGCCCGGCTTTTCGCAAAGCCGGGCTTTTCTTATTTCATTTTTCAGAGTCGCCTTTTGCTCCGCGAAAGAAGCGTATTCGCAACTTTCGCAGAGCGAAAGGCGACACTTATTTTCCGCTCCAAGCTTAGCGTTCAGGCCTCGCCTCTGGACCGGGCTCGTTCCACAGCAGCTGAGATTTCCTTTTCGATTTCGGGCAGCGGTCGAAGTGGGTTCGTCGGATTTTCCACAGCGACCACCTGATTGGTCGTAGGGTTCCAGTGCACGGGGCCAAATTTCCCCGGTGCCGGATTGCCGGTCAGGATGTGGCCGAGTGCATCGCCCTTGTTGTAATGCCAGAACTCAAACGGAAAATGCATGAAGCCGTGTGACTCCATGATTTCCGTGATCTCAAGGCGATTGCGAATGTTGTGCTCTTCCACAAACGGCGAACGCATAGGAGTCCGCTCACTCATTTCCAGGTACGGATTCCCACGCCACACCTCAGTGCCATCATCACGTCGAAAGACGGAGATATCAATGGCGGAACCCGACATATGAGTGCCCACTTTGGGCACATTGGCAATCAGCACCGAGCCGCGGCGGAAAACGAGTTCAACGGCTGGAATCGTACCACCGTTTTCCCAGATGCATTTCTTCAGGATCGCATCAAACAATTCGGCCTTGCTGCCCAGCTGCTTCTGCATCGCAAGCGACCGATACCCGTCTTCAATTTTCAGGATCCAGCCGCGTGCATTCATTTGCTGACCGATGGCGATTACATCTTTGACGAGGCTTTCACGAATGTAAAAGAGGCGATCCAGTTCGCCGGCAATCTTCGACGTGGAGAACAGGATCTCAACACCGTCTGCCGCCACGGCATCCTGAAGCGAGGCAAATCCTTCGCCGCACTCCTGCACCTCAAAGGCCATGATCTTCTGGACAAGGTCATAGCCCTTCTCCATCTGTTCGGACCAGTAGGCACGTCGCGCATTTTCACTTGTGATATCCATGACGAATTTCTTTCGTGAATCAATTCGGAATTTCGATTGGATTCTGGCTTGGGTCTGTCATGAATGAGCGAACTTCTTTGGATGGACCTGACGATCCTTTCGCGTTCGCTGGCACTTTTGCGTCGCCGTTGAAGTACACAACCCCATCATGTTCCTGGGCAACGGCTGCGGAACGAAACGGAATTGGCGACGGCGCGGCATCCGCAGTCTTGCTCGTGGCCGAGTTTTTCGCAGCCTTCTGTCCGCTGGAGGCTCCCGGACCAAAATGAAGCGTGCCCGTTTCGTCGCGCTGAGCCTTCGCAGGTGGTGCGGTCGGTGGCGGAGTCAGGTCCATTCCCGGTGGCAGCGATGCCGTGCGAGCGGCCGGTTTTCCATACGACTGCAGCGTCAGATTGCCGCGAGGCCTGTCGTCGCTTGTGCCGCTGGCCTGAACGATTCCCGACACGATTTCGTCGGAGTTGTCTTCGTAATGAGCCTGCTGGATTCCACCGGAAGGATCGACCAGAAACTGTCTGGCGATTTCCTGACGAAGCGATTTTCGCAGATCGACGCGACTTCCGTCGGCCTGAGGCATGGAGATTTCATCCACAACCCATGCCGTGTTTTCCTTCAACAAAGAAACCGTGACCGCTGGTCTGCCCGGGTCGGCCATTTCGACAAACGCGCGCTGCTCACCCGCTCGTGTCTTCTGCACAGGCATTTGCAGCAGTTCAGGCACACGATCAAACTGCGGAGGCAGTCCGGTCATATTGCTCCACACCAGTCGATTGAAGTCCGTTGAACTGGTTCGTTTGACCAGTTCAAGATCTCCGTCCTTCCAGGCCTGAGCCAGCTCAATCACAGGAACCGTCAGCATCAGCTGAGTCTTCAGTGAAGCAACGCTGGCAAAGGCATCCGGATACTGCACATCTTCCACCTTCAGACTGCCGTTTTCGTCGCGCAACAGCACGATACAGATCTGGCCGGTTGCCGACATGAATTCCAGTTCCGTCACTTCGCCCTGAACTTTGCTGTTCTGAAGAGTCATTTCTCCTGCGGGAACTCCGGTGAGTGGCAGCAGAGAGATCAGGCTCGGATCAATCCGTTCCCATGAAGCTTCGGTCAATGTGCGGGCGGATGTCTGCCGCAGCATTGGCAGATCTTTTGTTTGCAGTGCGGTCAGGAACAGCAGGGCACGAGCCGGAGCGGTGAACGCGGATTTCAGATTTCGCTGCTGCTGAGTCGCACGGTCATAAATGGTCACATCGGAAATGATGAATTCTGTTTCCACAGTGGTTGTGACAGGTCGCTTGCGATCGTCCTTTACGCTGGCCACTTCCGGAGTTATCAGATCGAGGCGGATGATGTTCGTTTCACCGGGGATCATCACCGTCAGTTGTCCGGCGAACGACTGGATCTCAAAGTCTTCAGGAGCATGGTCGGGCGACGGCATTGGGATCATGGAAAGATCGCCGACACCGATTGCGTTGCTGTAGAACTTTGCTTCCGTATGCTTTTTCAGCACCGTCAAGTCGCTCTTGTTATAAGCCGCAAGAAAATCGGTCACCGAGTTCATTGCGCGAGCCTGTCGCAGGATTGAACCTGGATGATCGGCTGCTTTGCGATTGATCACTTCGATGTCGGAGACTAGCCACTTGTCGTCTTCGCGCATCACTTTGAGCAGCAGGAATCCGTTTTTGGATGGCATCTTCACGACGGCATCAGATTCGTTCATCTGGGCCTGCGGTCGGCGAGCCATTCCTGTTTCGCACTCCGCGGAAACACGGGCAATCATCCGTTGCATCCATGGGTCTGGCAGTTTCTCCAGCGGCGTGCGAAGGTCGGTTGAGAGAGCCAGCAGAACAGCTTCGCGATCCGCACTTTGCCACGTATCGAGGAACTCGCGAATTGTCAGCAGCAAATCCATGACTTCGACGGACGATTTTGTGGCGCGTGTTCCTTTTTTCTGCTGTCGCAGCATGATGTCGTCAATCACCCAGCGGCGTTTTTCTGCGTCGCGGACAATGACGAACTGATATTTGGTGGCTTCTTTTTCTGTTTTCGCAACGGCTTCCAGTCGACCTTCGCCGATCTCTTTGCTTTCAACGACTTCCAGTTTTTCTTTCGGAAGACTAAGGATCTCCAGATCCTTGTAGGAATCTTTTGATCGCAGGGCGCGCTGTTCAAAGCGAGTTGAGACGATTTTGCGGAAGGCCGATTCGTTGTCTTCCGTCAGCGCGTCGGTGAAGGAATTGATTACACGCTGCTCGGTCCTGTGCTCATCCATAATGGACGGCTTGAAGTTCGCAGGATTCAGCATGGCCGTGTTCAGAAGCGAACTCGTGCATCCGGAAAACGCGATACTGAGTCCGCCGATGGTCAGAAGAACGATTCGGAAATGCATAGCGCGTCGCATGGGGAGACTCCTGCCAGCAGCCTGAGGCAACAACCAGAGAACAGTTGTTGTGGCCTCAACCAGACAGAACACTGTGGAAGAGAAAGGACGTTCGAACATCTGGTCTGACGCTTTGGCCAACAGATCAGTGCACGATTGGGAGGGGATTACAGAAAGGCAGTTACCAGAAATGTCGGCCGCCGGTTCACTACGCTGGCGCGCAGATCAGGACGGTGTTCTTAGGTTGTCTCAGTTCACGCGAAACTGGTCAACATGCCGCAACGCTGTCCTCCGCGTACGTTCAAAATTTGCTGCCGACGAGAGGCTCATTTCGGCGTTTTTAGCGACCTTCCGCAAAATTCGGCCGTTTTGAGGAAGATTCCTGAAGACCGTTACGGCAAAAATTGCCGGATCAGCGGTGTGGCTGAAGACGCAGGCCACTCAGCTGCCGAAGTAAGCAGGCTGGTGATTTAGCCTGCATGTCACGTCGGTTAGGCTTCCCGCCCGACATTCATTGCAGAAACACACTGGGCCCTGCAGGGCAAAGACAGGCTGGAAGCCTGTCCTACGAAAATCACAGCCTGCCAGTTGCGGCCGGTCCCGTACAAAGCGGAATTCAGCACACATGGCGAAGGTTCGTATCGTGGGGCTGCACATGACTCAACAAAAAAACACAGCGGTTGTTTGCAACTCGCTGTGTCTTTGGATGTTTGAGGTGGGAGGCCCGGGTTCAGAGCGAAGATTCCAAGGCTCAGATCTTGGGTTTTGAGGCTTCTTTTTTGCGTTGCATTTCCTGCTGCTGACGACGACGTGCTTCTTCTTCAGGAGCAAACTGCGGTCCACGAGCACCGTCACCGCCGTTCATGGCCGTGATCTGCATCTGGCCCTCTTTCCAGCCCCAGCCCAGCGGCTCGCTCAGTTCGATCGTCGCCAGAAATTCCCAGGGAGTTCCTGGATGCTCATTGATCACCCGGTGCAGATATTCAAGAGCTTTGTCATGCATGCGACGCACGTTTGCACCGGCATTGATCTGTTCGGAAGGCACAAGCTTCCACTGATTGCTGTCTGACTTTTCGAACTTCTTTGGGTTCGACTTCATTTCCGCCAGAACGGCATTATACCCAAAGGCTCGCACACGCATCGCGAGAACGCGGCCCATGGCCAGATCATAATTCGCTCGCCAGCGGTCAGAGTCCAGTTTGTCTCGATGCTTCTCTCCGGCTTCCAGAGCCACCTGGACACGCTCGAGGAAATAATCCAGCACAGCCAGCGGCTTCTGAGCTTCCGTGATCTGTTCACGCAGGACGTTGTCATTGTTTGCCTGAAATTCTCGCTGCGGAATCGGCACTGGCTCTGTCACGCCCAGTTGTGCGGCGGCAATCAATGCCTGCTTAGCCATGTTGCCCTGAAGCTGGCGACGGTACTCCAGCCCCGGACGATAGTCAGGAGCGTATTGCCGCATAATCTGCGGATCCCATTGCTTGACCGATGTATCGTCGGCCACAAAGAAGATCCCACCGGTTTCAGCACACAGTCGAGACAATGTGTAAGGGCCATATCCGGAAGACATTCGCTCCAGCCCCTGCGCATTGGCCGTCCAGAACGGCAGCTGCAGACCTTCAGGCAGCGGGCTTTCAGGCCCCTGATCGGCGTCGCCAATATCTTCTTCGTAATCTTCTCCGTCAGCGCCTTTCCACTTCACGTGGACAAAGCCCTTTTGGCGGCCAAACGGTGACGTGTTGCCAATGCAGAAAACACGAATACCATCGCGAGTCAGACGTTTGACGACTTCTTCCAGAACGGTGTAGTTCTCGCCAAAATCGTCGCCGCGCTCATCTGTCACGATGATCAGAATCATGTTGGCCCGCATTTTCTTGCGGTGCGGGCCATAGACTTTTAACGCCTGATTGATGCCGGCAAATACGTTTTCAACGCCCGACGTGTCACTTTTGATGCTCTTGATAGCCTTGGACAATTCACCGATGTCACTGGATGGCTGATCCATCAGGACATGGACGTCTTTGCCGTAACCGATGATTCCGGTTTTCAAAGCGTCTTTGGTGTCGATGTCATCCATCAGCCCGAGCTGCTGGTAGACATTTTCAAACCGCTCGATGATGCGTTCGCGACGTGATTCCAGCGAAATTGATTCATCCAGCAGCCAGACCGGCAGTGTTTTTCGCTGACGAAGAGACGCCGCGATTTCCAGCGTGACACGGTCAACGGCGCCGTCAGTTCCTCCGGCGTGTTCGGTGGTCCCGGTCAGATCGATATTTTCCAACATCTCCGCTTCGCTGGGGCTGGAAACGGTTTCCATCAACTGCACGCGAGGATTAACGACAACACTTTCGATGCGTTCAACCTCTTCGCGGTGATTGTCGAGCCCACGATGCTGCGCGATCGCGGCTGACGGGCTGGCGATATTCAGATCGCTTTTGCTGCCCAGCGCTTCGGTCGGCTGTGTGTCGAGCACATACTCGACCTGCTGAGGCTCTTCAATTTCGACGGTCGATGTCAGATTGAAATCAGGCAGAATAATCTCGGGCAGAGAAATCATCGCGATGCCCAGGATGATCCCGACATGCACCAGAAGACTCATTCCCCAGGCGGGAATTCCGTCAAGAAAGGAAACCGCAGCGGTGCCCTCTTCTGGAACCTCATCCACCGGACCGGCTGCTGGAGAATTCGCGTGAATTGTACTCACAAGCAAGCTCCGACTAATCGACGAACTTCAAACAGAGCCCGATCAATTTCAATCGGGAAGAGAAGACTTGAACAGGATCTTTGTCGCCGCAATTCTTTGGGGTCGCCTGTTTTTGCGGCCAATTCCATCAAATTTCTGCGTTCCTTCTATCTCCGACACCATATTCCCGAAATATTTGACCATGTACAAGCAGAGAAAGCCTGCAAAACCGGAATTCGCCGCCTGTTTATTGCCGCGGAAACCACCCGTAATTCTACATTGCAACTTCAGGACTGGCAAAGACTTTGCCTGAACACATGTAAAACTCTCGGTTTGTCTGCACAAGAAAACGCGCCGACAGGACCTTGTGTTCGTCGTCATTTGAAGGTGCGCATGGTTCCTGACGAATTGGAGCCGCATTCAGCGGTCTTTCCAGTCGCCTTGGAGGCTCTAACAAAAGTGGGACAGGCACCCTCGCTGTGTCATTTTTCTGAGCATTTTCCGCAAGAATTACGGGAGCCAGTCCCAGTTTTGTGAGGTGTTCTTGATCGGAAAGTCCCGAACGAATCCAGATTCCAGACTGTCATTTTTCGGTCTCAAAGACGGACCGCTCGCGGTTTTTTCGGGCCCGTGCCGGGTCAAAGACCTGGCCACTCATGGCTATCCAAGTTCCCGGCTGCGCCAGCGTCTGGACGACTCCCACGGCAAACCCGATGTTAAAAACCGCGTCACTGTTGCGAAAATTGGCCGGCTGCATGGCCCCTGTCAGCACAATTCGCTTGCCGGGAATCCCCTGAAGTCGTTTGGCCGTTTCGATCATCGTGTCCGTTCCGTGAGTCACAACAATCAAATCTTCTGGAGAACGTTCGACGGCGGATCGCACCAGTTGCCGATCCTCTTCGGTCATGTCGAGACTGTCTTTTCGCAAAACGGACTCCACTACGAAATCAAATCCCAGCGGCAGCTCCTGCAGAATTCGTTCGACCCCGGGCGGGCCCACCTGATACTGGCTCAGCTGATCGAAATACACTTTGTCGATCGTCCCGCCGACCGCAATAAATCTGAGCTTCATAAATAAAATTCCAGTGTTTTTTCGACTCGAGCGCCGTCGATGCCCGGTGCAGCCAGCCGGTTGTTGAGCTAGTCGTTTTCACAACGCGAAGCGTCAGCGAGGGATGGAATTGGCGTTGTTATTCGCCGTAGATCCCTCGTTTACGCGTCGCGTTATGATACTTCTCTGACTTTTCGATCCCTAAATCCCGCGCAACCGTGATTTGCGCAACTTCAAAACTGACGCTTCGGGTTGTTTGGGTAGCTGACCTGAAAAGTACTAAATCAAACTCCCGCCAGCCGGGAGAAAATTTTCCCTGCTGACGGCCGGGCTCGCTAAGTCCCGTTCGGCGACAGTCGCCGCCGAACGCCTGAATTGCCCGTTTTTTTTCTTTATGCAGAGTTTTGCTCCGACGTCGTTCCTGTCGATGCAACGACTTGTGGCTGAGATGATAATCAATCGCAGCTGGATTCGCAGGTCTGCAGAGATCCGCTACAGTTCCGGTTATGCCACTGCTGAGCCTCAACAATCTGTCATTTACTTATTCCCGGCCGACCCTTCTGGACGGCATCACGCTGCACATCGAACGAGGTGAGCGGATCGGTCTGGTCGGCCGCAACGGGGCCGGAAAATCCACGCTGATGAAGCTGATCTCCGGCTTCCTCAAGCCGGATAACGGCTCCGTCGATCTGCAGGCCGAAGCTGTCATCGCTCGGCTGGATCAGGAAGTTCCGCAGGGTGGCGATCGGACGGCTTATGAAGTTGCCGCGGAAGGATTCGGAAAGCTCGGCAAGCCGATTGCTGACTACCGTAATCTCGGCAAAAAAATGATCGACGGCAAGACTCTGACAAAGGCCGAAGAGAAGGACTACGAAAAAGCCAGCCAGGACCTGGCCGACGCCGATGAATGGTCCGGCGCGGATCGCCTGGAAGATCTGCTGGTCGAAATGCAGTTGCCGGCTGATATGCCGTTTGCATCTCTTTCCGCCGGGATGAAGCGGCGAGTCCTGCTGGCCGCGGCCATGATTCGCGATCCCGACATTTTGCTGCTGGACGAGCCGACGAACCATCTGGACATTGATTCCATCATCTGGCTGCAGGGCTTTCTGAAGCGATTCACGGGGACTCTGATTTTTGTCACCCACGACCGTGTGTTCCTGCAGGACATTGCCAACCGCATTGTCGAAGTGGACCGCGGGCGTATCTTCGACTTCACCTGCAACTATGAAACATTCCTTCAGCGACGCGATCAGTTGCTTGCGGCTGAAGAAGTTGAGCAGGCTCAGTTTGACAAGAAGCTGGCGGAAGAAGAACGCTGGATCCGGCAGGGCGTGAAGGCTCGCCGAACTCGCAGCGAAGGGCGAATTCGAGTGCTCAAGGAGATGCGAGAACAACGGCGTGATCGCCGCCAAAAAGTCGGCGCGGCCAAAATGCAGTTGCTCGATGCCGAACGCTCCGGTGCTCTCGTGGCTCGCTTAGAAAACGTCACCCATTCGTTTGGCGGCGAACCGGTGATTAGCGACTTAACAACGACCGTGTTTCGCGGCGATAAGATTGGCATCGTGGGACCAAACGGCGCCGGCAAGTCGACTCTGCTGCGCCTGCTGCTGGGCCAGCTGACTCCTTCAGAAGGCAAAGTTCGGCTGGGGACCAATCTCGCGGTCGGCTACTTTGATCAGCTGCGAAATCAGCTGGATAACACACAGTCAGCTCGTGAAAACATCAGTGATGGCACAGACTTCCTGATGATCAACGGCCAGAAGCGCCACATCATGGGGTTCCTGCAGGACTTTCTGTTTTCGCCCGAACGTGCTCAGACTCTCGTGCAGTTCCTCAGCGGGGGCGAACGCAATCGCCTGTTGCTGGCCAAGATGATGTCCAAGCCGGCCAACATTCTTGTTCTGGACGAACCGACAAACGACCTGGATGCAGAAACGCTCGAGCTGTTGGAAGACATGCTTCCGGCCTTTCCAGGAACTGTGTTGCTCGTCAGCCACGACCGAGCGTTTTTGAACAACGTCGCCACCAGCACGATTGTGTTTGAAGGAAACGGAATCATCGGCGAGTACGATGGCGGGTACGATGACTGGCTGCGCGTGAAAGAACAGCGGGATTCGGCGGCAAAGAGGAATGCCACGGAACCGGCGGCGTCAAAGCCGTCTGCGTCCGGTTCCGCTGCTTCAAACGCGGCAGCGGCCCCGGCCCTGAAGACTCGCAAGCGGAGTTTCAAAGAACAGCGCGAACTGGAGCAATTGCCGGAGCAGATCGCTCAGCTTGAAAAACGCCAAAAACAGCTGCAGGCAGAAATGGCGGTGCCCGGTTTCTATCAGTCTGCAGGCGACAAAGTTGCCAAAGCGACGACTGAGCTTGCCAGCGTCGGGCAGAAGCTGGAGCATTGCTTTCTGAGATGGGAAGAGCTGGAAGGCAGCTGAGCAACGCTCGTGTCTCTGCGAGATGGGATCAAATCTCGACTCCGAACTGCGGGTGCACATTGCGCCGCGCCGCAGGTCCGGATCCCTCTGGTTTAGATGCGTCACTCAATGCGTCATCCGCAGAGGAGCAGGACGTTATTGAGCGCCGACCGACCGTTGCGATCAATCAGCCATCACTCACCAGAAATACTCGCATGCCAGCCCCTTTTAATCGCCGCTGAACACCTTCGATGAAACAAACGGCTGAAATCCCTGAACAACCACGCCCTCCCATCTTCCAGTGGCTTCGCGCTGTGCTCAGAATTTTGAACGCCCTGATGACGGCATGGATGTTGCTTGGTCGCCACTGGTAACAGGCCGCAAGTATGCGATAACCGGGAGGTCGAAAATGATCCAGTCAACGCTTGAACCGTCGGAGGAATTTGAAGAACGACAGTCTCGTTCTGATTCGCCGGGTGACTCACAGGAGACCGCTTTCGACGATCCAGGTGGCTGGGCGCATCTTGGTAACGCGTTCCTGCAGTCGGCCCGAACCCACGGCCGACACCCGGCTTTCATCACTGATGACAAAGCGACCACCTATTCGCAGTTGCGTGAACAAGCTCTGCTTTGCGCGGCGCAGCTTTTGGAATTTCCGGAGTGGAAACCAGGAACTCGAGTCGCTTTGCAGATGGAGAATTCTGTCGAATACATCGCCGCGTTTTACGGAATCTTAATTGCGCGCGGCGTCGTCGTTCCATTGCCCGTGGGCCAGACGGCCGCCTGGATTGAGCAAGTGCTGACAGTGACGGATTGCCAATGTGTGATCAATGAAAATGGCCTCGCTCTAAGTGCTCCGCGTCAGTTCGAAAATCGAGAACTTCGCGAGGGCCGGTTAAGCGTTCCTTCCAAACTGGCGGCTGTCTTTTTCACCTCAGGCTCGTCGGGACTTCCGAAGGGCGTGATGCTTTCACACAGAAATCTTCTGGCCAACGCCACGTCGATCCAGTTATCACTTCCTCTGCAGCCCAACGATCGGACACTTGCGTTGCTTCCGTTTTGCCATGCGTATGGCAATTCAGTTTTGCAATCCCACATGCTGGCCGGGGCCGCGATCGTCGTAGCGGGCTCAACCACGTTTCCGGAAACCATTGCGGACGCGATGCGCCGTCATTCCGTCACCAGCTTTTCTGGTGTTCCGCATCTGTATACTTTGCTGCTCCGCGGTTCGCGAATTTCCAGTCAGACAGTCCCGACATTGCGTTATGCGACCGTTGCAGGCGGGGCATTGCGGGACGATTTGCTGAACGAGTTTGCTGAACGCCTGGCACCGGCCGAATTCTTTGTGATGTATGGCCAGACCGAAGCCACGGCTCGGTTGTCGTGTTTGCCAGCTGCGGAATTCAATGCACGGTGTGGTTCCATCGGACGCGGAATTCCCGGCGTTTTGCTGCAGGTTGTGGACGAAGCTGATCAGCCGGTCGCAGTGGGGATTACGGGAGAAATACGAGCCAAAGGGCCAAACGTGACGCTCGGGTATTGGCAGGATCTCGAAGGCACGGCGCAGATTATTCGCAACGGCTGGCTTTACACGGGTGACATCGCGACTGTCGACGCGGAGGGATACATTTATCCGCAGGGCAGGAAGAGTCAATTAATGAAGATCTCCGGATATCGCCTCCATCCGTCAGAAATCGAAGCCGTGATCACCCGTGAAATTCCGTCCGTGGAAGCGGTGGCGGTGGCTTTTGAAACCTCCGACGGGCTGTCGCGCGTGGCATTGTTCGTCATGTCACTGCGTGACGACTGGGTTCCTGATTTCGCAACGATCCGGTCGTGTTGCGCGAGAGAGCTGGCGCATTATCAACGCCCCCATTACATCTCCATCATTGAACAACCGCCGCTGACGCCTTCTCTGAAAGTGGATCGTCAACGACTTTCGGAATGGGCCACAGATGCGGCTCTGGACCGTTCTCAAACACGTCGCCGGATTTCCTCTCCGGTGTGACCGAGCGGCGATGGTCTTTTTGTTTTTATCAAAGGAGCACCTTTCCATGTCCGTTACGACAGAAACCGCAGTCCGCCTGACGGAATATCTGAATGATGTCCTGTGTCCTGTTGTCCCGCTGGATCAAAATACCGATTTACTGGCGGCCGGGCTTGTGGATTCGCTGATGATTATGGAACTGGTGGAATACATGCAGGACACTTACCGAGTCACCATTGAGCCGCATGAAATTACTCCGCAGAACTTTCGGTCTGGCCAGTCGCTCGGTGACCTTTTAATGGCAAAGCTCGCAGACGATTCGAGTGACGAGTGAGATGATGATGAATCGCTGGGCGGTCACCGTTTTCAGCTGTCCTTCAGACTGCGGAAACGCGTCGTCAGGGAGCTTCATGCGTTATCGTGCAAGTGATTACCCGTAGCTTGAAAGCGTACCGTGAAAATTGCTCCGCCTCCTATCCTGGGCCATCCAAATCCAGACGCTGATGCTCCCTTCCTGCACCAGTGTTACACGTTTTCGGCAAGCGATCACAGTGACGGGACAATGGTCTGGGGGTCGAACGTCGATATGACTGGCATGCGTGCTTTTCTCACGGAGAAAAATGCAACGGCGAAAGCCTTCCTGACGCCCACAGCTATTCTTGCACGTGCGGTCGGACTTGCACTGGCTCAGCACCCTGCCGCCAACTGCCGATTACTGGGCACGCGAATTTATCAGTTTTCGCAGCAGAATGTGGTGCTTCCCGTGACCACCAAATCGGGGCCGCGCCTGGCACTTTTGCGGCAGGTGGATGAACACAGTTACGAACACATCGCGGCCGAGCTGTTGCGAGAAATTACGTCCGAGATCACTCATTCGACTGAGGTTTCGTTTGGTCAGCGAGTCGCCTTGCGGCTTCCACCCTTTCTGCGTGGAATTGGAGTGAGAACTTTGTTGTGGCTGGCCAATCATATTCGACTGCAAATGTGCCCGATCACCGAACATCTGGGTGGAGCCCCGGTGATTATCAATCATTTTGGATTCCGCGGTGCGCCTCCGATGATTGGCTACAAACCCAGTCGCTTCGGATCAAGATCACTGCTGCTGAACATCACGCTGGGCCCAGTGGCTCAACAGCCCGTTGTGGTGGATAATACGATTGTGATCAGACCAGTTTCGGGACTGTTTGTGCGAGCTGATCACCGAACCATGGACGGGCGCCAGCTTTCGGATTTCGTGGCCACGATCATCCAGATTCTTGAAGATCCCGCGACGTTTGACGTGACCACGAAAGACACGTTGTCCAAATCAACGACCAGCGAACAGAACGGCGTCAGCCCAATGGCAGTCACTTTGCAGCGGACCGCACCATGCGTTTCGGTTGAGTGCCACTGAAAAGCACGTATTCCGAAAGCCCTGGCGGCTTCTGCTACGACGATTCGCATTCAAAGTGAGTCTGAGTTGATCCTGCTACGGCGTGGCTGCTGCCGGAGCAATTGTCGCACCTGAGAACGCATTGACTCCGCCAACAACAGGCAGAGTGATTGATGTCGCATCCAGATCAATCGTCAGTCTCGTCCCGGGATCAGGACACAGCGTAAAATCACGATCGCTGGAAAAGATCATCAACCCGATCTGCTCCCCCGCCTGAATGATCTGATCGTCGGGCTGCAGATCAAAAGACAGCTCATAAAACTGCCCCGGAACGAGGGGTTCACTGTCTGTCAGCGAATGATGATTCTGCACATCGGCCCAGCCACGAGTGATCACGTCGTCGGTGATGCGGTCGCTGCCAGTCCACGGCAATGAAACCAACCAGATGGACAGATTCGCGGCCGGTTTATCGCTGGCAATCCGCAGCGAGATGCGCGCCGTGCCCGACAGGTGCAACGGCTGTGTCAGTTTGGGAGTGGCGTACAGCAGCCGGTGCTCCGTCCATTCGGCTTTTGCCAGAACACCGCCACTGAAGGAGAAATTATCGACCAGCGTTTCCATTCCCTGCTGCGGCGTTTTTTCCAGCTGCAGCAGGCCTGCCTGTGCGCCGCCTTTTCCAGGATAGAGTATTACAGCCGATGCTTCGGGATGCGGATAATCGGCATAGGAAACCGGTGAGTCGCGAGGCGCATCTTCACGAACGATCCACGCCTTCGGGTCCTTTTCAACGTTGTTTTCTACGCCGTAAAGATAGCGCGTGAACCAGCGATTCATCAGTTTCAATGGTGGCGGGCCACCGTGTCCTCCCTGATGAAAGTAAGCCTGCACGGGAAGCCCTTTGGCCTTCGCGGCTTCGTAAATTCGCACGCTGTGTTCGGGCATTACGTTCCAGTCGTTGAACGCATGGGCCATCAGCAAAGCGGCTTTCATCGGCCCAAGATCATTCATGTAATCTCGCCCAGCCCAGAAAGCGTTGTAGTCGCCCGACTCGCGATCGAAGGCCTCGGCCATTTCCTTGTCACGAACGTGCTGATCGCAGAACCCGCGCAGCTTTGGATCACCGCTGTGAATAAAGTTGTAGAGCACATCAATATCTTCGCCCATGTAGCCGCCCGGATGACGAACCAGGCCGTTGGATCGATAGTAATGATAATACGAAGTGTTGGGAGCCACAGGGATGATTGCTTCCAGTCCTTCAACTCCTGTCGTCGCAGCGGCCAGTGGAATCGTCCCGTTGTAGGACGTGCCGGTCATGCCCACTTTGCCCGTGGACCAGTAGGCTTTGACTTCTTCGTCACCATCGGGTGTTGTGTAGCCTTTAACGCGTCCGTTGAGCCAGTCAATGACCGCTTTGGGAGCCAGGGATTCGTTGTCACCGCCGACAGTCGGGCAGCCCTGCGACAATCCTGTTCCCGGCGACGAAGAATGCACGACGGCGAAACCGCGGGGCAACCAGGTGCTGACCTGCGAATCGGAAATCGTCGGTCGCAGGCTTTGCTGCGGAATTGGCGGAGGCGTCACATGCTTTGGCGGCGTTGCCCCGATCTCGTGCCGAGGACTCCAGAAAAACTGCGGCTCATTCGTGCCCGTCCCAGCATAGTATGGGCTCGATTCGTAGACGACTGCAACCTTCAGCCCTTCAGTGTCCGTCTGCTTCTGACGAGTCACATCCACATGCATGCGGTCCGGTTTGCCACTGCCGTCGGAATCAAATTGAGTCTCAACCCACAGGTCGTGCCGAATCCAGTCGTCCGACGTATTGAAAGCCGCCACGACCTGCGCTTCGCCGTCCTTAAAAAACGGGGTTGCGCGGTGTTCGTCGGCCAGCACTTGCCCGTGGAACGCCTGCATCAGCAGTCCTGCTGCTGGCAGAACTCGCAGAAGAAACGTTTTGCAATCACGCCAGAAATAATGGCTCATCGTCGCCCCTTTTTCGCAGACTTCCGAAAAAAATCAGAAGCCAGCGGCGACAGGTTCGAACGTGTCCACGGGAAACCGCCGCTGCTGAATCCGAGGCAAACGAAGTGGAGAACCGTTTCTGGTCGACGGGTTATTTTCGCTGATCCAAAGCCACATAATCGCGTTCTGTCGCCCCGGTGTAGATCTGACGCGGTCGATAGATGCGGCTCGTGTCTTCATCCCGCTGTTCACGCCAGTGCGACAACCAGCCCGGCAGACGACCGATCGCAAACATCACGGTAAACATGTTCGTCGGAATTCCCATGGCGCGATAAAGAATACCGCTGTAGAAATCGACGTTCGGATACAGTTTGCGACTGATGAAATACTCGTCAGAGAGTGCGACCTGTTCGAGGTTGCTAGCAATCTCCAGCAGCGGATCATTCACGCCCAGTTCCTGCAGAACCTGCTCGGCCATTTTGCGAAGAATGGTGGCGCGTGGGTCGAAGTTCTTGTAAACACGATGGCCAAAGCCCATCAGTCGGAAGCCACTGTCCTTGTCCTTGGCCTTCGCGACGTACTTCTTATAGTCGTCGCCGTCGTCGTGAATCATCTGGAGCATTTCCAGAACGGCCTGATTGGCACCGCCATGCAGTGGCCCCCACAGAGCACAAATGCCGGCGGAGATCGAAGCGAAGATGTTGGCTCGACTGCTGGCCACAATGCGAACGGTCGATGTGCTGCAGTTCTGTTCGTGATCCGCATGCAGGATCAGCAGCATGTTGAGTGCCTTCACCAGCACCGGATTGATTTTGTATTCCTCGGCCGGTACCGCGAACATCATGTTCAGAAAGTTGGCACAGTAGGACAGGTTGTTCTGCGGATAAATGGTCGGCTGGCCAATCGACTTCTTGTACGCATAAGCCGCAATTGTGCGAACCTTGGCGATCAGGCGGACGATGTTCACATCAGACATGTCGTCTTCTGTGCCCGGGTAGTATGTCGACAGTGACGAAACCATCGCCGACAGAATCGCCATCGGATGTGCGTTTGGGGGAAATCCTTCGAAGAACTTTTTCATGTCTTCGTGGATCATGCTATGGTAAGTCAGCTGAGCACGAAACGCCTTGAGCTGTTCCGGAGTTGGCAGATCACCGTAAAGCAGCAACCATGAGGTTTCGACAAAGTCAGAGCGCTCAGCCAGTTGTTCGATCGGATAGCCGCGGTAACGAAGGATACCCTTGTCGCCGTCGATAAAGGTGATTGCACTTTGGCAGGCTCCGGTGCTGTTGAAACCCGGGTCCATCGTGATTGCGCCGGACTGAGCCAGCAGTTTGGTGATGTCGATCGCGGTCTCGTTTTCAACCCCGCGAATCACTGGCAACTCGTATGACTTACCATCAAGAGTCAGGCTGGCCGATGCCATAAATTCAGGTTCCCTGCAATCAGAAGACAACTCCAGGCGACACAGCAAACGGCATCGCGGAAGTAATTGAACAAGTTCTCGCCAAGTTCTGTGCGTCAAACGGTATCACGAGAACCGCAAAAGTAAACTCATACGCTTCGGAACATCTTTTCCGAGACCCGGGCGGAAACTTTCTGCCTGCAATTCCCGCACAGGCGCTCTGTTTTTCCGCAAGCCCGCTCGATCTCCAGTCGCCTCCACGGCATCCTCGTCGCTTGACTCACTGCGAGAACTTGGGTGCCGCTCTCAGGAACGAGAATTCATGGGTTGAACATGCGGAGCAACCTGAGCTTCTTTTTATTCTTGGTAGCATCCCAATTGTGGAGAGCGAACCGGATTGTTTCTGTCAGACCGTGGGATTTTTTCCCGTCGAGGAATGATGAGAGCTCCGTATCGCATACTAACGAATCGACGTTGCCGCTGGCTGACAGGCCTGCTGGTCGGGTTCGTTGCGTGCGTTATCCTGCTGCCAATGCCAGTCAGTCTTGTGTCGAAGTCTGGCCCCGGCAAAGATCTTTCCGAGCCATTCCCCTGTCAGAACCGTCCGTGTGGATGTCGATCTGCAGAGCAATGCTGGAAGAAATGCTGCTGCTTCAGCAACACTGAAAAAGTCGCATGGGCTCAGACGAACGGCGTTAAGCTGCCTGACTACGTCGTTGTTGCTGCAAGGAAGGAAGTCCGCGCCAAAAAGAATTCCTGCGCGCTGTGTGCGAAGGAAAACAAAAAGAGCTCGAAGACAACTCGTGCAACATCGAAAGTTTCCGTCAGCAGCCAGCCGCAGAAAGCAACACCTCAGGCCCCAGTGTCGCGTCTTCGTTCATCGTCCTCAAAATGGGTGATGACTATGTACGCCGCAGAATGTCAGGGGCAGGCACCTTTCTCCTTTTCTTTTCCGGCATCAATTATTCCTCGGCCAGTGGTCGCCGTCACACAGGCTCCCTGTCTGTTGGAAAATGTTCATCCGCAGTCGGAGCGATTGAATTCCGCAACGGCTCGCCCACCACTGCCTCCGCCTAAGATAGTCTGAACCGCCTTTGCGTTTCGCTGGCACTCTTCACCTCGCTCATTTTTCGACAAAGTTCGATTGTGAAGCCTGCGTTTTGTGCGTGGCTCGCCTCCTGACGAATCCTGTCAGGCCTGTCGCCCGTTTTTAGTCAGCCCGCGTTCGCGCGCTCATCCAGACTATCGGTTCGCTCTCCACAAGCGTGATTCCGTGCTGTCTGTGTTGAGCGTGCGAACCGGGGCTGACGGAATTGTGGTCATCCGAGAAGGCTGGCGGCGACTTTATCAGACTTAATCATCTCAGCATCGGAATCATTCACTCATGATCGCCTTGAATAAAATCAGACGTCGCTCCATCACCAAATCTCGCGCTTTCACATTGATCGAACTGCTCGTCGTGATTGCCATCATTGCCATTCTGATCGCACTGCTGCTGCCGGCCGTTCAAATGGCGCGTGAGGCCGCTCGCCGAACCCAGTGCAAAAACAATCTCAAACAGTTTGGACTCGCACTGCACAACTATGAAGGGACCTTCGGCGTCTACCCAATGACCAACGCGCAGAATTATCTGCCGAACACTCAGGGGTTTTCGCCCCAGGCACGCCTCCTGCCATATATGGAACAGGCCAATCTTCAGAACCTGCTTGATTTTACGCAGTATGGTTTCAGTGGTCCGTTCAATGCATTAGTTCCAAATCCGCAGTTTGCAGCAGCCTTTTCAACACCACTGCAGATCATGCTGTGCCCGAGCGATCCGGCTCCCACGCAGAAGACAGGAGCCGGCGGAGCTGTCTACGCGGGCATAAATTACATGGTCAGCTATGGCAGTGGCATGAACGTAAATTACGATCTGCGCTGGCCAACCGATGGCATCGTTTACGAAAACTCCAACGCGAAGATTCGTGACATCACCGACGGAACTTCCAACACGGTTGTCATGAGCGAAGCGATTCGCAGTGTCGGTGCTGACTTTACCCTGTCGGCCGGGACGCTGCCGAAGTTCAACTATCAGGCCACGATGAACGGGTCATCCGGAGTGAGTGCCAATTTGCAGCCGGTGCAGGGGCTGGCTGCCAGCGGAGGTTCCTGGAGCAATGGGCCGGGAGGAGTGATTGCAAATCCCGATCTCTCTGCGATCTGGCCCACAATGACCAGTTGGCGAGGAGCATCTAGTGCGGCTCTTCGCGGCCGCGGCGTGTCATGGGCTCATTCGGGCGCCGTGAGTACTCTGACAAATGGCTACAACACGCCCAACAGCAAGATCCCGGACATCGTGGTGCACTTCACGGGGTTCTTTGGTCCTCGTAGTTGGCACACCGGCGGGGCTCAGGTGCTGATGGGCGACGGCAGTGTGAAACTGCTGAGCGACAATATCGACACGATGTTGCATCGCGGAATGCACAGCCGCAACGGCGGCGAAGTGCTGGGTGAGTTTTAGCGGAGCGTCATTGTGCTTGGAATCTGCCTGCCACTCTTTGCTGCGTCACTGCTGATTGTGCTGTTGCTGGAATGGCTTGTGCTCAAATGCATTCCTGTCGTGCGTCATTGGCTGGGAATAATCGACGGCTCTGCAGCTGCAACGTTGTCGCCCAATCTGTGAGTTCGATTTAAAACGCATTCGTCGAATGTAAGAACAGTTGCAGGAAATGGAATGAGTCATCGCTGGAGGTTAATTAACGCACTGCTGAGCCTGCTGTACACCATCGGTTGCAGCGGATCGCCTGCGCCTACGAAAGGTGGCACACCCGGCACTTTGACATTCGCTGACGGCGTGACCAGCGACATCAACGTGACTGTCAATCAAGCCATTGACGGCGGTTTTCAGCAAACTGGCTTTGGAACAACGGGGCTCGAGGGGCCTTTGTCCTTTATCAAATGGGAGCTGCCGGGCCATTATGGCTGGAGCCGGGTGACTACGTCTTTACTCTGGAATCCATCGGGCCACCGATTACGTTTCCGAAAGAATATCGCAGTCCTCAGACGACTCCGCTTAAAATAACCTGGAACGCAGATTCAAAATCCGTCGACCTGACTGTCCCGCAGAAGATGCTTCGACCAAAATGATTTAGAAGCTCTGACAAAAGTGGGACAGGCACCCTCCCGGCGTTATTTTTTTGAGGTTTTTTTTCGCAAGATACGGGAGCCAGTCCCAGTTTTTTTAGGCGTTCTCTGGCAACGCCTCTTCACCCTGAACCGGTACGCAGGAATTCTCATGACGTTGATTCTTTGGTTTCTGATGTCAGCGGTTCTTTATGCACCGAGTCTTCCCCAGGCAGTTCGTCCGGCCAGCGAGAAGGCGGATACCGCACGGGAATTGGAAGTGCAGCGGGGTTCAAGAACAGCGAAGGGCGGATTTCAGAACGAAGACGAAATCCGTGACAAGTTCAATCAGTGGAAGACGGACACCGATGCTCAGGCATGGCTGAAGGCCATGAAGTATGAGCTCCCTGAGATCCTCACTGTTGTGGCCACAAAACCTCATGGCGAAAAAGCGGATGTGGAAGTTTGCGTGCAGACGAAAACGGGCGAGCGTATCGAAGGGATCTCCATCAAGCTTGTCAGCAATTCAAACGGCTTCAACCAGATTGATAAACGCTGGCTGGCAAGCTACGCAGAAAAATGGAACATGCCGGCCGATGTCCACGAGGCATTGAAAAAGTTCGTCGGTGAGGTTCCGCCGACCACACTTAGTCGCAATACAGAACGCATGTTTCTGGATGAGTTCGACCAGGCCACTCAGACCGCCATTTTGGAATTCTTTACGAGTCACAAAGACCAAATCGTTTCGGATCTGTTTGCCGGTGATGGTCCTCATGCGGCTGGGTGGATCATGGTGACCCTGAAGCAGGTCACCCATGAGCCCGACGCACCAGATCAAAAGCGGAAGCGGGCCGCAGATTCGGAGATAACGAACTCGGCTTCTGTCAATGAAACGAATGGCACACGCTGGATCATTCGGTCCATGTCGGACGCGATTCGCTTCTATGGAGAAGGTGAGATCAAAATCACATCTTCCGGCAGTCTTCGCATTGGTCGCATCACAATGCAGCGCAAAGGCGGCGACAACGGACGCGAGTCTGCCAACATGCTGCAGTTCAAAATCAACCCAGCGCAGTTATTTGAGATTTGAGATTTGCGATTTGAGATTTGAAAACTAAAAACTGAAAACCGCGGCCAGATTCGTGAGGTTCGGGCAAAAGCTGTGAAATGCACTTTGTCCACTAACGCCGGCGGTTGGAAAAGCCTAGATTCCCGCGTCGCAATGCGCGTTGATGACCTTGTCTGGAAAGGTTTTTGTTTATGTCCGAAGTGTCGCAAAATTCGCCCGCCAGGAAATCGTCCGGCGGACATTTTCAAATTGTGATCGGACTTATCATCGGCATTGTGGCCGGCCTGGTGGCCAATGCGATGCAGGGCGCCGACAGCCAGTTTATTCCGCTGGCCGTTTCGATCGCAGAACCCATTGGAAAACTCTTCCTGCGGCTGATGCAGATGATGGTTCTGCCGCTTGTCTTTTCGGCTTTGTATCTGGCTGTGGTCGATGTGGGCGACCTTCGAAAGCTTGGAAAAATTGGCCTCGTCACACTGTTTTACACGGCCATCCTGTCCATCTCCGCGGTGTTGATCGGGATCACGCTCGTCAATGTGGTTCAGCCGGGGCGAGCGATCTCAGATGAAGTCCGAACGACACTGACTGAAAAGTACTCTGCCAAGGCCGAAGAAGGCGTGAAGAAAGCCGATGCCGCAAAATCGCTTGGGCAGACGCTCGTCGATCTGCTTCCGGAAAATCCGCTTCAGGAAATGGTTGGCGCGGTGGACGGATCGTCCAAAGGCAACGGCATGCTGGCGGTCATGTTTTTTTCGTTGCTATGCGGCATTGCGGCTACGACAAAACTTGACGCGACCGCTGTGCTCACCAGCACTTTGCGCGGCATGTATGAAATCTCCATGACGGTCATCGGCTGGGCTCTGAAACTGGCTCCACTGGGGGCCGGCTGTCTGGTTTTCGTTGTGACGTCGCAGATGGGAGCCGATATTCTTAAAGCGCTGGCCGCATTTGTCGCTGTGGTGCTGGGCGGTCTGGCACTTCATATGATCGTGGTTTACTCGACAGTGTTGAAGGTCTTTGGAAAACGTTCACCGTTGCAATTCTTCCGCAGTATCTCCGATGCCATGTTTGTGGCCTTCAGCACATCGTCGTCGAGTGCCACGTTGTCGACATCTCTGAAGGTCGCTCAGGAGGAACTGAAACTGCGGCCTGAGACCTCTAATTTTGTGCTCACCGTTGGTGCCACGGGCAATCAAAACGGAACCGCGCTGTTTGAGGGCGTCGTCGTCCTGTTTCTGGCTCAGGTCTTTGGCGTGCATTTGGAAATCGGGCAGCAGTTCACCGTCGTGCTGATGTCGGTCCTGGCCGGAGTCGGCACGGCCGGCGTTCCGGGCGGTTCGATTCCACTGATCATCGTCGTGCTGAAATCCGTCGAAGTTCCTGCAGATGGCATCGCGATTATTCTGGGTGTTGACCGGCTGCTGGATATGTCCAGAACGCTCGTCAACGTCGTAGGAGATCTGGTGGTAGCCGCCTGTGTGGATTCATCCGTCGGAAAAATTCATTCTCTTCCCGTGGACGCTGCCGCAAACTGAGTTGCCTCACGTCGGGCCGCATTCGAGTGCCGGGACCGGTTTGTCGGCGTCGGCTGCGGGTTCAGGCGAGATCGAAGGCTTTGGCTCGGGCAGCAGGTTCTTCACGCGAACGCGACGGAACTGCACGACTGAGCCTTCACTCTGCAGAGCAATTCTT